>NZ_JAXQPR010000005.1:0-437314 GCF_046723295.1 Halomonas sp. A29 | reverse complement strand
CGTTTTCGCCTGACGACCATAGCGAGTGGGAACCACCTGATCCCATGCCGAACTCAGCAGTGAAACCGCTCAGCGCCGATGGTAGTGTGGGGTCTCCCCATGTGAGAGTAGGTCATCGTCAGGCACTTCTTCAGAAACCCAGCTTCGAAAGAGGCTGGGTTTCGCCGTTTGTGGCACTTCATAATCTCAGTGCTGAACGTGAGCGGGACGACCCGTTATACGTACCTTGATTCGGGGACGACCTCGACCCACAAGGCTTTGGACGAAAACTGTCTGCGCTTGGCCATACGGCGTTGAAAAACAGCTCAAGTACTCGTTTACAGCGCGTAAACTGTTTTTTGCCCTGTCTGGCCTTTGCCGCCGGCTTTTCAGGCAAGCCTGAGGACGAAAGCAATGGCATGGTTCCTGTTAGTCGTGGCGGGGCTACTCGAAGTGGCCTGGGCGTTGGGCCTGAAGGCATCAGAGGGCTTTACCCGTCCACTTCCCAGTCTGTTCACGATCGTGGCCATGGCGGCCAGCTTTTACCTGCTGGCTCAGGCAATGAAAGTGCTGCCGGTGGGTACCGCCTACGCCATCTGGGTGGGAATTGGAGCGATCGGTACGGTACTGTTAGGCATTCTTGTCTATGGCGATAGCGCATCATCGCTACGGCTTATCAGCCTGGTGTTGATACTTGCAGGGATGGTGGGTTTGAAGCTGGCTGGCTAGTGGGCACTTGGCCTGCCATGAAGTTCGTGCATGACACAAAGCCCCGGCCTTTTGGCTGGGGCTTTGTCATCTGTGGTTGCCGGAAGTGTGGCGGCCTGGCTGGGCTCTTATACGACGCCCTGATCGATCATGGCATCGGCAACCTTGCGGAAGCCGGCGATATTGGCGCCGAGTACCAGGTTGGTGGGCTCTCCGAACTCCGCGGCGGTGCTGGCACACTGCTGGTGGATATCCGCCATGATGGCCTGCAGCTTGGTATCTACCTTTTCCATGCTCCACTGCTGCATGCTGCTGTTCTGAGCCATCTCGAGCTGGCTGGTGGCTACGCCGCCGGCATTGGCCGCCTTGCCGGGGCCATAGGCGATCCTGGCTTCGAGGAAGCGATCGACGGCGCTGGCGGTAGAGGACATGTTCGAACCTTCGCTGATGCAGCGCGCGCCGTTGCTTAGCAGGGCGATCGCATCGGCCTCGGTCACCTCGTTCTGTGTGGCGCTGGGGAAGGCCACCTCGCCCTTGATGCGCCATACGGCATGGCCATCGCTGGGGTAGTCCTGGGCATCGATATAGGTTGCCTCAGGATGGTATTCGACGTATTCGCGCAGCGAGGTCCGCTTGACCTCCTTGAGTAGCTTGAGCGTGTCGAGATCGATGCCTTCCGGGTGGTGGATGGTGCCGCGTGAATCCGAGCAGGTAACAGGGCGAGCGCCAAGCTGATACAGCTTCTCGATGGTGTAGATGGCCACATTGCCGGCTCCTGAGACCAGGCAGGTCTTGCCCATGATGCTGTCGCCACGTGCCTCGAGCATGTTCTGGGCGAAGTAGACGGCGCCGTAGCCAGTGGCCTCCTTGCGACCAAGTGATCCGCCCCAGTTCAACCCCTTGCCAGTGAATACGCCTTCATAGCTGCCCGTGAGACGCTTGTACTGGCCGTACATATAGCCGATTTCTCTGGCGCCTACGCCAATGTCGCCTGCGGGAACGTCGATGGTTGCGCCGATATGACGATACAGCTCGTTCATGAACGACTGGCAGAAGCGCATGATTTCACCGTCGGACTTGCCCTTCGGATCGAAGTTCGAGCCTCCCTTGCCGCCGCCGATAGGCAGCCCGGTCAGGGCATTCTTGAAGATCTGCTCGAAGCCCAGGAACTTGATGATGCTGGCGTTGACGCTCGGGTGAAAGCGCAGGCCGCCTTTGTACGGCCCCAGAGCCGAATTGAACTGGATGCGGTAGCCCTTGTTGACCTGGACCTTGCCGGCATCGTCTACCCAACTGACCCGGAACATGATCTGACGCTCGGGTTCGACGATACGTTCGATGATGCTGTGCTGATGATAGCGCGGCACCGTTTCGAGGAGGGGGCGCAGACACTCGAGGACTTCTTCGGCTGCCTGATAGAACTCGCTCTGGGCAGGGCTGCTTTTTCTGAGCCCTTCGAGGGTGTCGTGTACGTAGGTCATGTGAACATCCAGTCTGATAACGATGCGCTCACTATAATTCACTGCACCATTATGCAGCAATCGCATAGGCTATGTTCGGATTAGACATTGATATGAGTCGAAATCGCTTTTAAATGGCAATCTTTCGTGCACCACTATCGAGCATTTTGATATTTTCATTGACGATAAATAAACGGTTCTGAGGTTTCCCCACAGCTGCTGCCGAGACTGTTAACATTGGTGGGCCAAACTTGCTGGAGCCTCTTCTCTTGTCCTCGATGCCTCCGTCGCACCTGACGCCCGATCAATTGTTGTTCTATTGCCGCCCTGGTTTCGAGCATGATGCCGCTGCCGAGGTAGTGGCTTGCGTCGAACATCTGGATTGGCACGGCCGGGTGGAGTATTCGCCTCAGGAGGGCTTCGTGCGTTTCGTCGTGGATGACGCGCGGCCGGCCAACGAGTTGCACCGGGAGTTGCGCTTCGACCGACTCATCTTTGCGCGCCAGAGCCTGGTGGCACTGCAGCCGCTTTCCCTGGCCCGGGACGACAGGCTCTCAACGATTGTGGAGCAGGTCGTGGCCAGCGGTTGGAGCTTCGACTCGGTCTGGCACGAGACGCCGGATACCAATGACGGCAAAGCCTTGACGGGATTGATCAAGGCGTTGACGCGTCCACTCGAGTCGGCACTGCGCAGGCGTGGCGCCTTGCGTCGCAAGGCTGCCGGGCGCCGTTTGCATCTGTTCTGGACGGATGGCGATCGCGTGCAGCTGGGCATGAGCTTCCCCGGTAACCGCAGCGAACTACCCGGTGGCATCCGTCGGTTGCGCTTTCCCCAGGCCGCGCCAAGTCGTTCGACGCTAAAGCTCGAGGAGGCCTGGCATGAGTTCGTGCCACGGGAGGAGTGGGATGTCCGGCTCGGGGAAGGCATGCAGGCCGCCGACCTGGGCGCCGCGCCAGGCGGCTGGACGTGGCAACTGGTCAGCCGCGGGATGCATGTGTTTGCGATCGACAACGGACCCATGAACAGTGACCTGATGGCAACGGGGATGGTCGAGCACCTGCGCGAGGATGGCTTCGTTTGGGCGCCCCCTTACCGCCTGGATTGGCTGGTGTGCGATATCGTCGACAAGCCGTCGCGTGTGACGGCGATGGTTCAGCGTTGGCTGATCCAGCGCTGGTGTCGGGAAGCGATTTTCAACCTGAAGCTGCCGATGAAACGGCGTTGGGAGGAAGTTGCTCGCTGTCTGGCTCTGCTGGAGGAGGCGCTACACGACGCCGGCATTCGCGCCGAGCTGCGCTGTCGACAGCTGTACCACGATCGTGAAGAGGTCACGGTGCATGTCAGGTTGCAGGACTGATGGCGCCAGCAGGGCGCTGACGCCGTCGTTCTCACGCTATTTCAGTAGGAGGGTTCGTAGATGCGAATAGTCTCGTCTTCCGTC
The DNA here is from genome assembly GCF_046723295.1 of Halomonas sp. A29. NCBI lineage: Bacteria > Pseudomonadati > Pseudomonadota > Gammaproteobacteria > Oceanospirillales > Halomonadaceae > Halomonas > Halomonas sp. A29. The sequence goes on along the minus strand of NZ_JAXQPR010000005.1, from coordinate 433,725 downwards.
AGCAGCGGCAGGATGCGCTGCATTGCGCGTGAACGCTCCTCGCTGGTATACCACTCATTCCAGGCGAGCAGGTCACGCCACTTCACGATCATTAGCCGCCGGTCGCTGTGGCCGCGTTCGACCAAGGTTTCGCCTCCGACGAAGCCTCTGGCACCGAGAGAGTGGCGCATGGCTTCGCGTGCGGCCTCCTCGTACTCGTCCTCCAGGCCAGGCATGATACGACGTTCGATTATGATCTTGATCATCCAGCTATTCCCCACACCGAGGTCAATCGATGACGAATGCCGCCGACTCACAGCCTGACTTCGACTTCAAAGTCGAGCTGGACACGACCGGTCTCTATTGCCCGGAGCCCATCATGCTCATGCACAACAAGGTGCGTGACATGAGCGCTGGCGAAATCCTCAAGGTAGTCGCCACGGATCCGGCTACCGTCCGCGACGTGCCCAAGTTCTGCAGCTTCTTGGGCCATGAGCTGCTCTCGCAGCAGGAGTCGGGCGGACGCTACCTCTACTTTATCCGTTTAGGCTGATGTACTGCCAGCCTGGTGGTTGGGCACCTTGCACTCACTCTCCGGCTCCCTTCGCGGAACGGGGCACGACCATCAGGGCCAAGGCCTCGAGTGTGCTTGGGTCCTGTTCGCGGATGCGGTTGGCGATGCTGCGCTGGAAGAAGTAGACCATACGGTGCCGGCTGCGGCCGGGATAGAGGCAGGCATCGCCGAGCAGGATCGGCGTCGATTCGACGATGGATTCGTCTGCCAGGAGAGCTTCCACGTTGCCGTCGCTGTAGAGGCGCCAGCCGAACACCTGCTTGAGCTGCCAGGGGCGGCTGTCATCGTCGATGCACAGGGCGTGGGTGCCCTGAGAGTCGGGGATCTGCTGGATCAGGGTGACTTCGTGGGTTTCTTCGTAATCGAAATAGGCGGCGGCATGTTCCAGTTCGCAGGCCTTATGTGGCGGGGGAGACTCCAGCAGCTCCTCGGTTTCGGGATCGCGATAGCCGATGAAGCAACCATGCTCGGCATCGTCGAGCTGGTGGCAGGGCGTCAGCGTTTCCATCCAAGGTACCAGGCCGACTACATCGCCATCCTCACGCAGCCCCCAGGCAAGAATGGGCATGCCGTAGAGGGAGTCCGGGTCCGAGGCCAGGCTGTAGACCATCTCGAGGCCATCGAGCTCGGGGGAGAGGCGTACCAGGCGACGCTTGGCCTGGAGCTTCTGGCGCATCGTTTCCAGGTCGATGACCCGGGCAGGGCGGGGTGACAGTGACATACCCATGTTTCTCCCTCCAGATTCTGCATGGGCCGAGCGGAAAGGTCACGGCTGCGGCAAGGCTGACGGGATCGACTCCTACCTACTGGATCACCAATATCACAGAGTTGCCATGCAAGTTAAGCCTGGCGAGCCTTTTTCATGAGCAGTGGTCGATGAGAATCTGCCAGTGCCGATGGTGATCGCCATAGGCCCGGCGAAAGGCGGGCAGAGGGGCGTCAGGATTTTCCAGCGAGAGCCAGCGCTCTCGGTAAGCGCCGATCGCTTCGGGAGGAGGGTGGTGACTCTCGAACAGTCGGTCGATCTCTGTCAGCCAGCGAGTGGCCAGCGCTTCGAGTTGCTCCAGCCAATCGAACGCCTGGATGTCAGTCAGGCGCTGGTGCAGTTCACCGGGAACTGCGGAGAAATTCCTGCAGGTGTCGCCGGCGGCAAGGCTGGCGGCCAGTAGCCCAGTCGCTTCGTCCAGCCGTTGTTCGGCGAGCAGCAGGGCGCGCAGCAGTTCGGCCGTCAACGGGCGGCTGCGCAACGACTTGAGGTGTTTCTCCAGCGTGGCTGACTCATGGCGCCACTGCGGATTGAACTGGTTGAGCGTGGCCTGATGCAGCCAGGCCACGGCCTCGAACTGGGCCTCGATGCCTTGTGTTTCGCCAGGTGCCAGCGGAGAGCTTGCGCGGGAAAAGCTGCGTACCCACTCCTCGGAATCGAACAAGCTGTTCCAACTGACTCGCGGTAGTTGCTCGGTCTTGGTACGCGTGAGCTGCTCGAGCCGCTCGCGGTTGGCCTCGGAGAGAGTCTGTGGCACTTCGCTGTGCCAGCAGGTATGGAGGCGCCGCCAGAGTTCGAGTTCATAGATCCACTGCTGGCTGGGCGGCGCCACGCGCCCTAACTGGTTGTTGCGGGCGGCGACAAGTGAAGTGATATGGCACTCACGCAGGGCATAGACATTGAGTATGCCCTCGCGGGTTTCGGCGATCGCATAGAGGCGCTCGTCGCGTTCGGGAAAGGCAGCGATGTTGGGAGGGTTGGCCCTGTGCGGTGTCGGTTGGCCTAAGGCCTCGGCTAGTGCCTGCTGGTACGTTACCAGCTTGATCTCGCCTTCGTCATTGCCGCTACAGCCAGCCAGCAGAACCAGCAGCAGTAGCGCAAAGAATGGTTTCGTCTCAAGTGTGAGGGATGTCCAGCCTGCCATTCGTGACTCCCCTGGTCTTGCGCCGCAAACGCTCGCCAAGCAGGGCCGCTGCCACGGTGAGCCCGGCAACCAAGCCGATCCAGTAGCCATGCACACCCAGCGGTTCGGTCAAGCCGGCTACTCCACGGGTACCCAGCCAATGCCCACCGGCCAAACCCACTGCCCAGTAGGCGAATAGGGTGATGAGCATGATGATGCGAGTGTCCTTGTAGCCTCTCAGTGCACCGGCCAGGTTGACCTGGAGCGAGTCGGATATCTGATAGAGCATGGCCAGCAGGATCAGCGATAGCGCCAGGCGCTGAACGGCCGTATCGTGAGTGTAGAGCGCCATGACCGGCTCTGCCGTGAACCACAGCAGGGTGCTGTTCAGCAGCGCGATAAGCACCGATACCAGTACTCCGTTCCAGGCTACCATGCGGGCCAACTCGGCCTTTCCCTGCCCCAGGGTATTGCCGACCCTGACGGTCAGCGCCATGCTCAACGCCAGTGGCAGCATGAACAGGATCGAGGTGTAGTTCAGGGCGACCTGATGCGCCGCCACCGTGATTTCCCCCAGGCTGGCGATGAACAGTGAAATCAATGTGAACAGCGTGACTTCGACAAAGATCGCTACGCCGATGGGCACGCCCACATACAGCAACTCACCGATTAGACGCCAGCGTGGCGGGGCGGGGGAGTGCCAGAGCTCGACATTGCCATAGGCCCGGGAGCGGCGGGTATAGAAAATCATGGCCAGGCACATGACCCACATGGAGAGGGCGGTGGCAATGCCACAACCTAGCGCGCCCAAGGCCGGCAGACCTTGCACCCAGGCCGGCAGCCAATCACCGAACAGGCCGGTGAGCCCATCGCCGCCATAGATCAGCACGAAATTACAGGGGATATTGACCCCGAGGCCCACCAGACTGATCCACAGTGCCGGGCGGGTATGATTCATGCCGTCGGAGAAGGCGCGTAGCGCCTGAAAAAGCGCTACGCCCGGCATGCCGAAGGCGACGGCGGAGAGATAGGCCGACGAGCGGTAGGCAACCTCCGCGGGGACGTTCATCACACGAAAGATCGGCATCACCGCGAACCAGAGTAACAATGCCGACACCAGACCCAGGGTGAAGGCCACCCACAGCGCCTGGTGCACGCTCGGCCGAATGCGCTCGTTGGCGCCGGCTCCCAGCAGATGGGCGACGATAGGCGTCAGCCCCATCAGGGTGCCGGTCATGAACAGCATCAATGGCAGCCACAAGCTGGAGCCCACAGAGACGGCTGCAAGATCGGTAGCACTGAGACGTCCAGTCATCATTACATCGGCAACGCTCATGCCGGCCTGGGCCAGCTGAGCACCGCAGATGGGCAGGGCCAGTCGTATCAGAGGCCGCGTCTCCGTGCGGCTGACTCTCAGCAGATCGGTGAAGAACGTTGCCAAGGGGAGAGCTCCATGCGTATCGAGAGCCTGGCTATGCACCAGGGAAACGGAATATGTTAGCAACATCTGCTGAATTTCGCTGCGTCATCGACTCACATATACTGGCTGACCACTCTGTCATGCATGGAGAATCCGTGACCCATCGCCTCGAGGACGTGATTGCCCTGTTCGACGGCCTCTTCCAGCAGCGCTTCGATACTCGCTTGGTGCGCGGCGGTGACGAGCCGCTCTATTTACCTGCCGATGAAGAGTGCCCGTGGCATCGGGTCATCTTTGCGCGGGGCTTCTATGCCAGTGCACTACATGAAATCAGTCATTGGTGTATCGCCGGTGACCGGCGTCGCCTGCTCGTGGATTACGGCTACTGGTATCACCCGGATGGGCGTAGCGCCGAACAGCAGCGCAGCTTCGAATCGGCTGAAGTGGCACCCCAGGCGTTGGAAATGCTCTTCTCTCGGGCCTGTGGGCTGCGCTTTCATGTCAGCGTGGACAACCTGGGCGGAGAGGTGGATGTCGATCGCGAGGCCTTTCAGGCCCGTGTTAGCGCTCGGGCAGCACGTTACGAGCGCGAGGGGCTACCGTCCAGGGCGGCAGCCTTCCATGCCGGCCTGAAGGCGCTCTATCAGCAGGGTGTGTCTGTCGAGCGCGCCATCGCTCATGGCCTCGAAGCGATGGATCAGGCCATGCCGGCCTCTTCCCACGCCTGCCTGCCAAGCTGAAGCAGAGGCTGCAAGGCCGGCATGGGCTGTCGCGAAGGGTAAGCCACTCCCACGGTCTGGCAAATATCGAGCCCCGCAAGCGGGCGGCACTGCACGTNGGCCGGCATGGGCTGTCGCGAAGGGTAAGCCACTCCCACGGTCTGGCAAATATCGAGCCCCGCAAGCGGGCGGCACTGCACGTCCGGATGGGCGAGAATCTCCGGCCAGGCGGGCACCAGGGAGGCGCCGACCCCGGCCGCGACCAACCCCAGAGTGTATTCAATCGTGCGCAGGCGCGCGCGCACCTGACAGCGTACGCCGGCATCGCTCAATGCCGCTGCCAGCTGTTCCATGGCAGCGCAGGGATGCCGCCAGATGAAGGGCAGTCCATCCAGCTCGGCCAGCGGCAGCGTTTCCTTGATTACTAGTGGATGCCCGTTGGGCAGTGCGAGCAGGTAGCTGTCGTGCCAGATCGGTTGGAAGGCCTCACCCTGTGCCAGGTCCTGCGAGCCGATGATGCGCGCGTCGCAGCGTTCTTCCGGATTGACCAGCGTTAGCGCCAGATTGTCGCCCTGGCCGATGTACTCCTTGAGCAGCGCCGTCATGCGATTGGCACCGAGTGAGCGCATCAGCCCCAGGCGAACCGGGGTCGGCGGCGACGGGGTACGAAACAGGCGGCTGATGGCGTTGAGGTCCTCGCTGACCTGGCGCGCCAGGGGGTAGAGTCGATCACCCTCTTCGGTCGGCGTGATCCCGCGACGATGGCGCTCGAACAGCGGTGTGCCCAGTCGCTCCTCCAACTGCACCAGTGCGGTCGAGATGGAAGGTTGGGCCACATGGCAACGCCGGGCGGCAGCACTGATCGAGCCGCTTTCATAAGCGGCAATGAAGTAGCGCAAGCTTCGCACATCCATAAGCTTTGCCTATATCTAGGGCAGGATATCGATATTATCGCTTTGCCTGTCAGGCGCGCTAGGCTGTAAGCATTCCTCTTTCCACCTTGGGAGCCTGCATAGTGCTCGAACCTCTACCCCAGGAGCAGCGTTTCTACGCTGCGCTACGCAGCGGTGACTGGCCAAGGCCCGATCGTGATTGGCAGCTTGATGAGGTCGAGCTAACGGCGGCGGGGCTTGCGGAGCTTTTCGAGACTCAGCTCATGAGTCGGCACCTGGATCTGCATGCCCGGCGCCTGCAGGCCCGTGGCGAAGCCTTCTATACCATCGGCAGCGCGGGCCACGAGGGCAATGCCGCCATCGCACGCGCTTTTCGTGCCACCGACCCCGCCTTTCTGCACTATCGCGATGCCGCCTTCCTGCTGCAGCGCAGCCGCAGCGTGCCGGGGCAGACGCCGCTGTGGGACCTGCTGCTGAGCTTTGCCGCCTCGGCTGACGACCCGATTTCGGGTGGACGGCACAAGGTGCTTGGCTCGAAGACGCTGAATATTCCCCCCCAGACCAGCACCATTGCCTCGCATCTGCCAAAGGCCATGGGGGCGAGCTACAGCCTGGGCCTGTGGCGGCGGCTGGGCGGTGGCGGCGAATGGCCCGCCGACAGCGTGGTGATCTGCAGTTTCGGCGATGCCTCGTTCAACCACTCCACCGCCCAAGGGGCGCTCAACGCCGCCGGCTGGGCCGCTTATCAAGGTGCGCCGATGCCGCTGGTGATGGTCTGCGAGGACAACGGCATTGGCATCTCTACTCCCACTCCGGCTGGATGGATCGAAGCCAGCGTGCGCTCGCGCCCGGGCTTCCACTACCTCGCCTGCGATGGCCTTGACCTGCTCGACACCTGGCATGCCGCCCGGGAGGCGGAGCGCATCGCCCGATGCCGCAAGCAGCCGGTATTCCTGCACATGCGCTGTGTGCGGCTGTTTGGCCACGCCGGCTCCGATGCTCAGCAGGCCTATCTTCCCCCGGCACGCATCAAGGCCGACGAGGCGCGAGATCCACTGCTGGTCTCGGCCGGGCTCTTGCTGCGCCATGGCATACTCGATGTCGCGGCCATCGAGCGACTCTACCGCTCGATCGCCGAGCGGGTGGCGCACGTGGCCGAGGAGGCGATTCGTCGGCCCAAACTGGAAACCGCGGGACAGGTCATGGCGAGTATCGTGCCGCCGGCGCGGCCAGGTCGTGCCCGCTCCTGGCAGGGGGATATCGACGAAACGCCGTCGACCATGGCCAAGCTGTTGAACCAATCCCTTACTCGTCTGATGGAGAGCCACCCGCACCTGGTCATGGCCGGCGAGGACATCGGTCGCAAGGGGGGTGTCTATGGCGTCACCCAGCGCTTGCAGGCTCAGTTCGGCCCTCATCGGGTGATCGACACCCTGCTGGACGAGCAGAGCATTCTCGGACTGGGCATCGGGATGGGGCAGAGCGGCCTGGTGCCGATTCTCGAAATCCAGTTCCTGGCCTACCTGCACAACGCCGAGGATCAACTGCGCGGTGAAGCGGCCACGCTCAGCTTCTTCTCCAACGGCCAGTACACCAATCCCATGGTGGTGCGCATTGCCGGGCTCGGCTATCAGAAGGGCTTCGGCGGCCACTTCCACAACGACAACGCCATTGCCGTGCTACGCGATATTCCCGGGCTTCTGGTGGCTTGTCCCTCCAATGCTGCCGATGCCGTTGGCCTGATTCAGGAAGCGGTGCGCCTGGCCGACGAGGAGCAGCGGGTGGTGGTGGTGATCGAGCCGATCGCGCTCTACCACACCCGCGACCTGCACGAGGAGGGCGACCAGCAGTGGTGCTTTGCCGATCCTGGGCCGCAGCACCGCCTGGCGGTAGGCGAGCCTGGCCAGTGGGGGGAGGGGCGCGATCTCGCCATCGTCACCTATGGCAACGGCGTCTACCTGTCACGCCAGGCCGCGGCAAGGCTGGAAGCGCAGGGAGTCGCGCTGCGTATCGTCGACCTGCGCTGGCTGACCGATATCGACCATGACGCAGTTCATCGCTTCATCGCCGACTGTGGGCAGGTGCTGGTGGTGGACGAGTGTCGGCGCAGCGGCTCGCCCAGTGAGGAACTGATCACCGCCCTGGTGGAGCGCGGGGTGCCCAGCGATAGGCTGCATCGGCTGACCGCCGAGGACAGCTTCATTCCGTTGGGGCGGGCGGCCACGGTGACGCTGCCCTCGGTCGAGACGATCGTTGCAACAGCGCAGAGCCTGGTGACTCCCGACAGAAATTCGGTCGCAGTGGCAGCTAAGGCAATCAAGGCAGCGGCAGGGAGTGATGAAGGATGAGTCAGGCGCGCAATCATCGCATCGGCGGGGCGTCCCGAGAACGTCTGCTGATCGTCTGTCCCGGTCGCGGCACCTACAACGCTGCCGAGTGGGGCACACTTAACCGTCTGGCGGGCGGCCGCGAGTGGCTGGCACGCTTCGATGCCCTACGAGATGAGGCCGGCATGCCGACGCTCACGGAACTGGATGGCGAGACGCCTTTCCGCCAGAGCCTGCATGGCCGCGGTGAGCATGCCTCTGCGTTGATCTATGCCTGCGCCTGGGCTGACCTGTTGGCCATCGACCGCGAGCGCTACGAGGTGGTGGCGGTAACCGGCAACTCCATGGGCTGGTACATCGCTTTGGCGGCGGCCGGCGCACTGGGCCCTGACGAGGCACTGCACTTGATCGGTACCATGGGGCTGAGGATGCAGGAAAGCTTGGCCGGCGGGCAGGTCATCTACCCTTGGGTCGACGAGGGGTGGCGGCCCGACTGGGCGTTACGCCGCGAGCTGCTGGCTCTGATCGAGAGCACTCACGGACGCGAGGGCGCCGAGTTGCATCTCTCGATCGACCTGGGTGGCATGTTGGTCTTCGGTGGTAACGAGACGGGGCTGGCGCGCCTTACCGAGCTGCTACCAGCCCGCGAACGGTTCCCGCTGCGGCTGCATCAGCATGCCGCCTTCCATACGCCGCTGCAGGAGGGAGTCAAGCGTGCAGCGCGCCGCGAGCTGGCAAGCTTGCCGTTGCGTGCGCCCGAGGTGCCGATGATAGACGGCCGCGGCCATGTCTGGACCCCTTGGAGTACCGATCCCGAACGGCTGTGGAACTACACCCTGGGTGAACAGCTTGTGGCCCCCTACGACTTCACCGCGGCGATTCGGGTCGGCGTGCGCGAGTTTGCGCCGGATCGTATCGTGATCCCCGGTCCCGGGGCCACGCTAGGTGGTGCCACGGCCCAAGCGTTGGTTCAGCTCGGCTGGAAGGACTTGGATGACAAGGCCGCCTTCCAGCGGCTTCAGGCAGAGGAGCCGCGATTGGTCTGCATGGGCATTGCCGAGCAGCGTGAGTGGCTACTGGCAAGAGAGCCCATGCCGTCACTCAGCGCCTAGGCGCTCATGCAGGCGTAGCATCACTTCCACCTCGTGCTCGGGCCGCAGTGGCTCGAGCCCCATCTCGCCGAACAGCTCGTTGCGTGCGCGGCTCCACTCGCCTGCCGACAGGCTGGGGTAGAGGGTGTCGGCCGGCGCCAGTTCGACGAAGGGGTCGATACCGTAAGTATCGAACAGCCGTGCCAGTGCGGCCTCGTCGCCGCTGACCCCGGCAGTGAACAGGGTGGCGTTGAAATGGTCGTTTTCCAGTTCCCTGATCACATCCAGGGGGCTGGCACCGAAGCTGTGCAACTCTTCCAGGCTATAGCCGTTGAGCTCGTTGAACTCCTCGTCCAGCCAGTCGTCGTCGGGCTGGATCAAGGTGTGCTTGATGCGACCGTCGGACAGTACCCAGGCAATGGCCAGAGGCAGATCGCTGTCGTCGCCGGTCTCGACGGCGATGAATCCGGGTATGTCAGCCATTTCACAACTCCTGTTGGGTACGGCCAATATCTTGAGCTCCGCTTGCCATGGGCAGGCGAAAGAAGCGTCTCGCGGTGTCACTGGTGGCGCGGGCCAATTCTGCCTCGTCGTTGCCTCGCCAGTGAGCAATCTCGCGTACGATCCACGGCAGCAGCGATGGCTCGTTGCGCCTGCCCTTGAGTTTGGCAGGTAAATCGCGCGGCAGCAGGTACGGGCAATCGGTTTCCACCATCAGGCGCTCGAGAGGAATCTCCCTTACCAGTTCGCGGAGATGATGGCCACGGCGCTCGTCACAGATCCATCCCGTCAATCCGATGTGCAGATCCAGGTCGAGATAGCCGTGCAGTGTATCGCGGTCGGCAGTGAAACAGTGAACGACGGCATCGCTGATATCGTCGCGCCAGGCTCGCAGTATCTCGCGCATGCGCCGACCGGCATCGCGCTCGTGGATGAACAGGGGCTTGCCGCTCTCGACCGCCAGTCCTAGCTGGGCTTCGAAGGCAAACTCCTGCTTAGCCGGGGTAGAGAAGTTGCGGTTGAAATCGAGGCCGCATTCTCCCACGGCGACTATCTCGTGTCGCGAGTGCAGCTTGCGCATGGCCGCGGCCAGGGTGGGGTCCCAATGGCTGGCATCGTGGGGGTGTACGCCGGCGGTGGCGTACAGGCCCGGCAAGCGCTGGGCCAGCTCCACTGCCTGTTCGGCATGGGCGCGGTCGGTGCCGGTCACGATCAGGGTCGTCACGTTGGCTGCCCGTGCACGGCGCAGCACGGCCTCGAGATCGCGGTCGAAGCTGTCGTGAGTCAGGTTGGCGCCGATATCCACCAGCGGGGCGGGCGATCGAAACTGCAGCGCCTCGGGGAGAAAGTCATCGAAAGTGACGTCGGGGTCGACCAAGGATGCGCTCCTATGCAGATACATGGGGCATTGTAACCAAAGCCACGGCGGGCCAGCCATGCGTTACACTAGCCGCCTCGATGAATTGAGAGGTGAGCGTGTGACCCTGCTACGTCTGGAAAGCTTGCAACTGGCCTACGGCAACCATGTGCTGCTCAACGGTGCCGACCTGGTGCTGGAGAAAGGAGAGCGTCTGGCGCTGGTCGGGCGCAACGGCACCGGAAAATCGACCCTGCTCAAGCTGGTGGCGGGTGAAATCCTGCCCGACGACGGCAGTATCTGGCGCGCCCCGGGGCTGAAGATCGGTGTGCTGGAGCAGGATCTGCCCTCCGCCACTGGAGAGACCATCTTCGACGTGGTGGCACAAGGGCTGCCACAGGCCGGTGAGCTGTTGGCGGAGTATCACCATCTGGTGCAGGAAGCCGAGCCCGACATGAAGCGCATGGCGACTCTGCAGAGCCGCCTCGAGGCTATCGACGGCTGGTCATTCGAGCAGCGTATCGATGTCGTGTTGACGCGTCTCGGGCTGCCTGCCGACGATCTGATGAGCTCGCTCTCGGGTGGCTGGCGCCGGCGCGTTGCGCTGGCCCGGGCACTCGTCGCCGAGCCCGACTTGTTGTTGCTCGACGAGCCCACCAACCATCTCGATCTCGACACCATCGCCTGGCTGGAGGAGCAACTGCTCGCTTTCAACGGAGCGGTGCTGTTCATCACCCACGACCGCGCCTTCTTGTCGAAGCTGGCAACGGCAATTCTCGAACTCGATCGTGGACGACTGGGCCGCTACCCGGGCAATTACGCAGCGTACCAGCAGCAGAAAGCCCATGAGCTGGAGATCGAAGCGCGTGAGAACGCGGAATTCGACAAGAAACTCGCCCAGGAAGAAGCCTGGATTCGTCAGGGAATCAAGGCACGTCGCACCCGTAACGAAGGCCGGGTTCGAGCGCTGGAACAGCTGCGTCGCGAGCGTAGCCAGCGGCGCGAAGTGCAGGGCCGGGCGAGCTTCGGCGTGGACAGAGGCGAGCGCAGCGGCAAGCGCGTGGTCGAGCTCGTCGGTGTCTCTCACCGCTTCGGCGACGAAATCATCATTCAAGATCTTAACCTGGAGCTTCAGCGCGGCGATCGCATCGGCCTCATCGGACGCAACGGTGCCGGCAAGACCACCCTGCTCAAGATCCTGCTCGGCGAGCTCGAGCCATGCGAAGGCACGGTGCGCTTGGGTACCAACATCAAGGTCGCCTACTTCGACCAGCTGCGGGCCGGTCTCGAGCCGGAGAAGAGCGTCTACGACAACGTCGCCCAGGGCAGCGACCGAGTTACGGTGGGGGGCAAGGACAAGCACGTCATCAGCTACCTGCAGGACTTCCTGTTCACACCGGAGCGGGCGCGTCAGCCGGTCAAGGCGCTCTCCGGCGGTGAGTCAAACCGCCTGCTGCTGGCCCGGCTCTTCACCCAGCCAGCCAACGTCTTGGTGCTCGACGAGCCGACCAACGACCTCGACGTCGAGACCCTGGAGCTGCTCGAGGAGCTGCTGCTCGACTTCGATGGTACCCTGCTGCTGGTTTCCCACGACCGCGCCTTCATGGACAACGTGGTAACCGGCGTGCTGGCCTTCGAAGGCGATGGTGTGGTGCGCGAGTACGTGGGGGGCTACAGCGACTGGGTGCGGCAGGGTGGCACGCTGCCGCCAGCGCCGTGGGAGGGCGCGGCACGCCAGCAGGTGGAACCGACTGCCAAACCGGAAACGTCGGCCAAGGCGACTGCACCGGCATCGTCGACAGCGAAAAAGCCCACCAAACTCTCCTATAAGTTGCAGCGTGAACTCGATGCGTTGCCGGCCGAAATCGAAAGGCTGGAAGCCGAGGTGGCCGAGTTCGAGGCCCGGGTCGGTGCCCCAGCGTTCTATCAGCAGGAAGCGGGAGTGGTGGCCGAGACGCTACAGGCCATGGGTGACAAGCAGGCCGAACTCGATGCCGCCATGGAGCGGTGGATGGAGTTGGAAGCCCTTTCTTCGGGGGGGTGATCAACTTCAGGAGGACGATCAAGTAGATCGAGGCCTTGCCAGGAAGCGCAGAGGGAGCGCTTCCCCACGTCCCTGTGGGGGCTGGCGCAGTCGGACACAGTGATTCCTTTATTCGGCGCTTTCGCCTTTCTTGCCGACGCGCACGGCCAGCACATCGCACTGGGCGCCGTGCAGCACGCCGGTGGAGGTCGAGCCGAGCAGCAGGGCGAAGCCGTGCCGGCCATGGGAGCCAACCACGATCAGGTCGACGCCATTCTCTGCGGCAAAGCGATGGATCTCGGTGTCAGGCATGCCAACCAGTACGTGCTGGTTCTCCTCGGCCACGTGAGGATTGGCGATTTCGGCCAGACGCTGCTTGGCATGCTCATCCAACTGATCCTGGATGCTGGTGAGGTCCATGGGGATGTCGCCACCATAGGCAAAGCCGAGCGGCTCCAGAGTATGCATGATCGACAGCTTGGCGTGGTTGCGCTCGGCGATCTGCAAGGCGCGCTCCAGCACCTTGTGGGAGTCCTTGGTCAGGTCGACGGCGACCAGGATATGGCGGTATTCATTGCTCATGGCAGGGCTCCTGCGTAACGGCATGTGATCGGTATGCCTTCACTCTAGGACGGCTGATGAATCAAGACAACGACTTGCGTCAAGAATCAGGAGAAACCGGATGGTCTGGCTAGTCATTCTTGCAGCGTTGCTGCTGATGGTTTCACCGGTGATGTGGCTCAAGCCCAGCCCCCGGCAACGACGCATCGTGCCCCTGCGCAATGCGGCGGCAAAGGCGGGGGTCAAGGTGGTACTGGAGAAGCCGCCACTGCATGGGACCAGCACCGCCATGCCGGGCTATCGTTGGAGCTACCCGAGCGACGCCCCGGGGCCACGCTTCCTGCTGGTGCGTGCCAGCGAGGCCAGCGACGTGCTCAAGCCCAGCGTGGCCGATTGGCGTTGGCGGATCGAGCCTCTTCGACCTTTGCCAGGGGCGGCCAACGAGCCACTCGAGGCCTTGCTGACACGCCTGCCACAGGATGCACTGGTCGTCGAGTCGAACGAGTTTGCCATCACTTTATGGTGGTGGGAGTCGCAGACGGCAGAGCGCTTCCTCTCCTACGTCAAGGACTTTCGCCAGCTGCGCGATGCTCTGGCTGGGCATGCCGACCATCGCCGGGCCAAGCCTGCCTTCGGTCAAGAGATATCGCGAGACTGAGATGCTCAGCCGTCGCTCTCTCTGGACTGGATCGCCAGGCCGTTGTTCTCGATGTGCTCCAGCAGGGTGTCGAGCTGATGGATTTCCGCCTCGCTGAGGCCACCCAGCATCTCTCGCCTTGCCTGGGTCACCACCTCATCGATCTGCTCGAGCAGGGGCGTGGCGGCCTCGGTCAAGAACACGCGCTTGGTGCGCCGGTCCTGTTCGCAGGGACAGCGTTCGATCAGCCCCTGCTCTGAAAGCTGATCGAGTGTGCGCACCAAGGAAGGTGCCTCCACGCCGATCGCTCGTGCCAAGTCGCACTGGGGCTGTCCATCGCCGAGCCGCCATAGATGATACAGCGTGATCCAGCGCGTCTGGGTCAGGCCTAATGGGGCGAGGCGCCGATCGATGATGGCACGCCACAGGCGAGGCAGACGGGACAGTCGGAAGCCGATGTTCTGATGCATGGGACTCCGCTTAATCGTTGAATTTGTCGAATTGTCCGGACCCCTTGCGTGTAATGCAACTTGTCTCGTCACGTAACTGCTGTCGATGTTTCGATTACCGCACTAATCGATAGGTTCCCCTCCTTTCCTGGAAACGTGTCTTGCCAGCCTGAAACAGACTCACACCGGGCTCGCCTGGACTAGGCTATCAGCCAGTACCCATATGCCGGATGATGTCGACCTGCGCCGCTGTCGATTGCCGCCAATGCGTTTCTGGGGCTTGACGTGTCGGCCGGAGTACACCAAGCTTCCCAGAATCAAACGGCCGTATGAAATCTGGCACTCCTCCAACGCCAACCTCTGTGTGGAGATTCGTGGATGATCTATCAAGGCAACGCCATCACGGTGGCCCGCGGTACCAAGAACGGGGGCGACGATGTCGCCATGCTCACCTTCGATCTGCAGGGTGAATCCATCAACAAGCTGTCCAGCGCCGTGGTCGCCGAGCTCGACGAGGCCGTCCAGGCGATTCGCGCCGAGAGCGGCCTGAAGGGGCTGGTGATCGGCAGCGCCAAGGACGCCTTCATCGTTGGCGCGGACATCACCGAATTTCAGACGATGTTCGGCAAGGGCTCGGAGTTCCTCGAGTCGATGCTGATGAAAGTACACGACATCTTCAATGCCATCGAAGACCTGCCGTTTCCCACAGTTACGGCAATCAACGGGCTGGCGCTGGGTGGCGGCTGCGAAGTCACCCTGACCACCGATTTTCGAGTGATGGGCGACAAGGCCAAGATCGGCCTGCCTGAAACCAAGCTGGGGATTCTGCCTGGTTGGGGCGGCTGCGTGCGCCTGCCGCGCATGATCGGTTCGGACAATGCTGTCGAGTGGATCGCCGGCGGCACCGAGAATCGCGCCGATGCCGCGCTCAAGGTCGGGGCAGTGGACGCCGTGGTACCGAACGACCAGCTCGAGGCGGCGGCACTCGACATGATTGCACGCGCCAATGCCGGTGAGCTCGATTACCAGGCGCGCCGCGCCGAGAAGACCGGCCCGCTCAAGCTCAATGCCATCGAGCAGATGATGGCCTTCGAGACCGCCAAGGGTTTCGTGGCCGGCAAGGCCGGACCGCACTATCCGGCGCCGATCGAGGCGATCAAGGTGATCCAGAAGGGCGCCGGCGAGGAACGCACTCGTGCCCAGGCCATCGAAGCCAAGGCCTTCGCCAAGCTGGCCATGACCGACGTGGCCTTCAACTTGGTCGGTCTGTTCATGAACGACCAGGTGGTCAAGAAAAAGGCCGGCAAGTTCGAGAAGCAGGCCCGCGCGGTCAAGCAGACTGCCGTGCTGGGGGCCGGCATCATGGGTGGCGGTATCGCCTACCAGAGTGCCTCCAAGGGCACGCCCATCCTGATGAAGGACATCAAGGAAGAGGCCATCGAGCTGGGTCTGAAAGAGTCGCGCAAGCTATTCGCCAAGCAGGTGGAGCGCAACAAGCTCACCACCGAGCAGATGGCAGAGAAGTTGACCCTGATCCGCCCGACGCTCTCCTACGGCGATTTCGGCCACGTCGACCTGGTGGTCGAGGCGGTGGTGGAAAATCCCAAGGTCAAGGACGCGGTGCTCACCGAAGTGGAGGGTCTGGTCGGGGAAGACACCATCCTCACCTCCAATACCTCGACCATTTCGATCACCCGCCTGGCACAGAACCTCAAGCGCCCCGAGAACTTCTGCGGCATGCACTTCTTCAACCCGGTGCACCGTATGCCGCTGGTCGAGGTCATCCGTGGCGAGAAGACCGGTGACGCTGCCGTGGCAGCCACCGTGGCCTATGCCCGCGCCATGGGTAAGACGCCCATCGTGGTCAACGACTGCCCCGGGTTCCTGGTCAACCGCGTGCTGTTCCCCTATTTCGGCGGCTTCAGCCTGCTGGTGGAGCAGGGCGCCGACTTCCAGCGTGTCGACAAGGTGATGGAGAAGTTCGGCTGGCCCATGGGGCCCGCCTACTTGCTCGACGTGGTGGGCATGGATACCGCCGTACACGCCAATGAAGTGATGGCCGAGGGCTTCCCCGACCGCATGGCCCGCGATTCCAAGACCGCCATCCAGGTCATGTACGAGAACGAGCGCCTGGGCCAGAAGAACGACAAGGGCTTTTACGCCTACGAGGAAGACCGCAAGGGCAAGCCGAAGAAGGTCAGCGACGACAAGGCCTATGAGCTGGTCAAGCAAGTGGTCGTCAGCGAGAAGGAGTTCTCCGACGAGGACATCATCGCCCGCATGATGGTGCCGCTGTGTCTGGAGACGGTGCGCTGCCTCGAGGACAACATCGTCGAGACCCCGGCCGAGGCCGACATGGCGCTGATCTACGGCGTCGGCTTCCCGCCGTTCCGCGGTGGTGCACTGCGCTACATCGACGCCATGGGTGTGGCCGAGTTCGTCAAGCTGGCCGAAGGCCTGGCCGAGGAGCTTGGCCCGCTCTACGCGCCTACCGACAAGCTGCGCAAGATGGCAGAAGCCGGCGAGCGTTTCTATTCCACCCAGGCCCAGAGCTGAATCCACCACGAGCAGGAGGTGAGTTGATATGAGTTTGAATCCGAGAGACATCGTGGTGGTCGACGGCGTGCGTACTGCCATGGCCAAGGCCAAGAACGGCGCTTTCCGCAACGTGCGAGCCGAGAACCTCTCCGCCGCGGTGATGCAGGCACTGTTCGATCGCAATGCCGGTCTCGACCCGGCCGAAGTCGACGACATCATCTGGGGCTGCGTCAACCAGACCCTCGAGCAGTCGATGAACATTGCGCGCAATGCAGCGATCATGACCGGTATTCCGCGTACGGTGCCGGCCCAGACGGTCAACCGTCTGTGTGGGTCCTCGATGACGGCACTGCATATCGCCGCGGCCAACATCAAGGCGGGTATGGGGGACTTCTACGTCATCGGTGGTGTCGAGCACATGGAGCATGTGCCCATGGCTCATGGGGTCGACGTCAATCCCGCTGCCAGCAAGTATGCCGCCAAGGCTGCCATGATGATGGGCCTGACTGCCGAACTGCTGGGCAAAATGCACGGTGTCACCCGCGAGGACCAGGACAAGTTCGGCGTGCGTTCGCACCAGCGCGCCGCTGCGGCCAGCGATCAAGGCTACTTCGATAATGAAATCATCGGAGTCGAAGGCCACGATGAGCGGGGCTTCCGCAAGTTGGTCAAGCATGACGAGGTGATTCGTGTCGGCGCCAGCCTGGAGGACATGGCCAAGCTCAAGCCGGTATTCGACCCGCGTAGCGGCACGGTGACGGCAGGCACCTCCTCGGCGCTCTCCGTTGGCGCTTCCGCCATGGCGGTGATGAGCTACGAGCGGGCACGCGCCTTGGGGCTCGAGCCCATTGCCAAGGTGCTCTCCACCGGCGTGGCGGGCTGCGACGCTTCGATCATGGGCTACGGTCCGGTGCCGGCCTCGAAAAAAGCGCTCAAGGCTGCCGGGCTGTCGTCTCAGGACATCCAGACCGTCGAGCTCAACGAAGCCTTCGCCGCTCAGGCGATCCCGGTGCTCAAGGATCTGGGTTTCCTCGACGCCATGGACGAGAAGGTCAACCTCAACGGCGGGGCTATCGCCCTGGGCCACCCGCTGGGCTGCTCCGGGTCGCGTATCTGCACCACGCTGCTCAACGTGATGCGTCAGCAGGACACCACCCTGGGGCTCGCCACCATGTGTATCGGCATGGGGCAGGGTGTGGCAACGGTCTTCGAGCGCTTGAAGTAAGCCTGAAGCAGGCCCCTGCTTGGCCAACGGCCCCGCCCTTTCGGGCGGGGCCGTTTTGTTTGCTGCGTTGACGCCCGGATCGTCGAACAATAAGATGTATTTGTTTTGCATCTTATTAAATCCACTGCGAGGGGGCTACCATGGGGCTCAAGCATCTGTTCAAGAGAGACAAGGCGGAAGACAAACAAGCCGTACAGACATTCGAGCCGGGAGCGTCGACATCAGCGGCTGCGGACGTCAGCCCAGGCGAGCCTGCCAGCGCCGACGCCGCAAAGAAGAAAAAGCACGGAGAGCCAGGAGTCTGCTGCGGGTCGTGCAGCAACTGAGTCTTGTGAGAGCGGTAAGCAACGGACATGTCCCTTCGGGCATGTCCTACAGCACTCCCGCTTCGAGCCCCGCTGCCAGATAGAGCCCCAGCTCCTCTACCTGCTCGATGAATCCCTCTTGCCATTCGCCACGCAGGACCAGTGGCTCCTGCGCCCAGCGCCAGCGCAGTCCCGTAACGATGCCTTCAACAGCCCTGCGTGTACCTGTGCCGTCATGGCCTGCTCGCACGTAGAGCGCACAGGGCAGGCCCTGTTTTTCTTCCAGCACGGGGTAATAGCTACGGTCGAAGAAATCCTTCAACGCACCGCTCATGTAGCCCAGGTTCTCGGTGGTTCCAAGCAGGATGGCGTCGCAGGCCAGCACGTCTTCGGGGCCTGCATCCAGCGGTGCCTTCACGCTGACCTCGATCGCGTCGATATCGTCATGCATGGCGCCGCGTTCGGCGGCATTCCGCAGTCTGAGAGTATTGGGTGAGGGCGCATGGGCCACGATCAGCAATCGCTTCATGTTTGACAGTCTAACGGCTTTTTCCGACGCTGTTTCGACACCTTCCCGTTTCACCCAACCGGAGGAATCACGCACATGGCCTTTGCACTTTCGACCATGCAGGTGAAAAGCTCGGCCTTCGAGGCGCATGGCGCCATCCCCACTCGGCATACCGGCGAGGGCGATGATCTCTCACCGCCGCTGAGCTGGAGCGGCGCCCCCGAGGGTACCGAGGGCTATGCGGTCATCTGTCATGATCCGGATGCGCCCTTGGTCCAGCACGGCAGCTATGGTTTCGTCCACTGGCTGCTCTACAACCTGCCAGCTTCCACCACCTCGCTGGCCGAAGGCGCGGGTGATGGCTCGCGCGGCAACAACGACTTCGGCAAGGTCGGCTACGCTGGCCCGATGCCGCCGGAGGGCCACGGTGTGCATCACTATTACTTCTGGGTGCTGGCGTTGGACAAACCGACTGAGTTGCCTGAGGGGCTCGGCTTGAGTGAACTGCTCAAACAGCTCGAGCCTCACTTGCTGGGCATGAACCGCCTGATCGGCACTTACCGGCGCGGCTGATCCACCCGCTGTTCATGACGGTCGGGTGGGCGGCGATATTCCACCGCTGTTCCAGCACGGAGACAATGTTTCCGTGCTTGATCTCCATATTTAGTTGCGAGCGGTGCCTCGAGTGCACCGTCTGGTGGCCGTTGTGCGCTTACGTCCAATTTTCCTTGCGCAATAGGCGGATACAAACTCGCTTTGCATGCAAACCTTTCCGGGTCTAGGTTGGATCATTACCAGTTTGGATAACTGGCGTTTCGCTTAGATCAAGGAGGAGCATGCGATGAAAAACGACGTGCAGGATCTGTTTCCAACGCGATTGGAGCGCAAGCTGGGCATGTTCGAGCGTATCGACCCGGTGGTCTTTACCGAGCGGGGAGAGCGCAGCGGAGGTCCGCTGAGCGAGGAGCAGGTTAGCGAATACGAGGAGAAGGGGTTCCTGTCGTTCGAGGGGTTCTTCGACCGTGACGAGATGCAGGCCTTCATCGAGGAGCTGCATGACTACGAGGAGGATGAGGACCTGAAGCTGTCCGAGGGCACCATCCTCGAACCTGGCCGACAAGAGATTCGCTCGATCTTTGGGATACATGAGGTTTCCGAGCGTTTCAGCCGATTGACGCGGGACCCGCGACTGCTGGCGATGGTCGAGCAGTTGCTTGGCAAGGGCGTGTACATTCACCAGTCACGCATCAACTACAAGCCCGGCTTCAAGGGCAAGGGCTTCGATTGGCACTCGGACTTCGAGACCTGGCACAGCGAAGATGGTATGCCGCGTATGCGCTCGCTGAGCTGCTCCATCGTTCTCACCGACAACGGCGAGTTCAATGGACCGCTGATGTTGATTCCGGGCTCCCACAAGCAGTTCGTCCCTTGCGTGGGGCGTACGCCGACGGACAACTACAAGGAGTCCCTCAAGAGCCAGGATGTGGGTGTCCCCGACAATGCCAGCCTGCGCGAACTGATGCTAAAGGGCGAGATCGAGGCGCCGAAGGGACCTGCAGGCACTTTGGTGATGTTCGAGTGCAATACCATGCACGGTTCCAACATGAACATGTCCTGCTGGCCGCGCAGCAACCTCTTTTTCGTCTACAACAGCGTCGAGAACGGCCTGCTGAATCCCTTTTGCGGCAATCGTCCGCGCCCCGAGTTCCTGGCCAATCGCACGGACTGGAATCCATTGGAAGCAGTCGGATGATGTGCAGCCAGGCCCGTGCTAGCGGCGGCTTGGCGGCGCCACGACATGGAAGTGTGTCAGCCCGGCGAAGCCAGGGCTGACGCCTCAGCGGTGTGCTTTCACGCGCAAGCGGACATAATCAGCTGTCCAGTTGCCATGGCTGTCGTGCAGGCTGGGTGTCAGCAAGGACAAGACGTCATCCAGTACTGCCTCGCGCAAGTCTTCGTCCAGGCCATGCAGGAAGGGGGCGGCAAAGGTGGCTAGCCAGCCGGTCATGCCTGTTGGCAGGCGCGTAGGACGTGGGATCAATTCGATGGATTCGATGGTGAATCCAGCCGTTTCCAGACACTCCCGATACTCCTCGGCAGTGGGGAAGAACCATGGGAAGCGGGCTTTGCCACTGATGCCCCGTGCCTGTAGTGCTGCCAGCAAGGCGGTACAGATCGCCGCAACATTGCCGTGACCGCCGAACTCGGCGACGAAACGCCCGCCCGGCTTCAGCGAGCGATGAATACTGGCTACCACGGCTTGGTGGTTGAGCATCCAATGCAGGGCAGCATTGCTGAACACCGCATCGAACTCGTGCTCGAAAGGCAGGTTATGTGCATCCAGAACACGAGCGTCGAGTCCCCGCGCCCGAGCGGCCTCGACCATGTCGACGGCGGCATCGACACCGACGATGGTGGCACCGGATTTCGCCAGCACTTCGGTCAGGTTACCGTCACCACAGCCCAGGTCGAGGATGCGCTCCCCTGGTTGAGGGGCAAGCAACCTGACTACGGCATCGCCCAGTTCGGCGACGAAGTCGGCGTTATGGGCATAGGCGGCGGCGTTCCAGTGCTGGCCCGGGGCATTATGAGGGGCGTCGGTCATGGTAGTGCTCCAGCAGGACGGGTATGTCGCTTCATGTCTCGTTCATTAAGAATACTCCAATCCGAGCCTTGACATCGCCTGTAGAGAGTCAACGGACAAGGGCTGTCATTCGGCAGCCGGCACTTCCCCTCGGGCTGCCAGCTCCTGAGGCAGCAGAGCGGCATGAATCATGGCGTGAACTGGTGTTGCCACACCCACCGCGCGGCCCAGGCGCACCACGGCGCCGTTCTGCGATTCCAGCTCGGAAGGCTCGCCGGCCATGATGTTGCGCTGCATGGAGGAGGTGCTCTCGGCCGGCATGGCATCGATGAACTGCATGGCGCGGGCAACGGCATCAGGGGGAAAGGCGACGCCATGACCACGGGCTACCTGGTCGATCTCATCGAGCATGGCCTGGATCAGGGCTCGGGTTTCGGGCAGTTGGCGTGTGACTCCGATGGGAGCCCGGCTAATGCTGCCAATACCGCTCATGGCGCAGATGAACAGGAACTTGCTCCACTGGGCGACGCGAATGTCATCGGGAATCTCGGCGTTGACGCCATGCGCCTTGTCGAAAACGGCCTTGAGCCGTGCCGTGCGGGCACTGCTATGGTTGTCACGTTCGCCGAACCGGACGAACGGGTCCACGCCCGCATGGCGAATCTGCCCCGGTGCTTCTCGCCAGGCCAGGATGCCGCACAGGCCTTCCAGTACAGGAGCGTCACCCAGCACCTCGGCCAGGATGTCGGCGGCCTCGACGCCGTTCTCCAGCGGCAGCACCAGTGTGTCGGGACCGACCAGCGGCCGAATCGACTC
This sequence comes from Halomonas sp. A29, assembly GCF_046723295.1. NCBI lineage: Bacteria > Pseudomonadati > Pseudomonadota > Gammaproteobacteria > Oceanospirillales > Halomonadaceae > Halomonas > Halomonas sp. A29. The sequence goes on along the minus strand of NZ_JAXQPR010000005.1, from coordinate 411,830 downwards.
GGCGGCTTCGCGTACCTGCCATGCCTTGACGGCCACGATCACGCAATCCACTTCACCTATGCTGGCAGGATCATCCGCGGCCTTGACGCTGTCCAGCACGACATCGCCTTTGATGCTATGCACGCACAGTCCATGGCGCTGCATGGCGGCCAGATGCTCGCCACGGGCAATGAAGGTGACGTCTTCGCCGGCTTCGGCCAGGCGGGCACCGAAGTAACCGCCGACCCCGCCGCTACCCATGATGGCGAACTTCATATTGCCTCCTGTCAATTCTCTCTCGTTTCTCGGAGCATAGCGGCTAAGACAGTATTCGTGTGTCCCCGCGCTTTGCTGGGCTGCCTGTGCCGACGAAGCCCGGCAGGCTTGCCCTGGGTCATGCTGGCTTGCCGTTGCGCTGCCCAAGTGGCAGGAAATGGGGCAGACTGATACTCATCGACCCTGCGTATACGGTCTACTACATGCACAACCCTGGACACCGCTCTACGACCGACGAGGAAATCATCGAAGAGGCGGGCCTGCCCTTGGCACTGTGCCGTGTGGCCATTGATACCTATCGCGAGAACGTTGCCTATCTGCACCGGGAGTGCGATCTATATCGGGCCGAGGGATTCCAGGCTCTTTCCAAGGTGGAGGTGCGGGCCAACGGCCAGCGCATTCTGGCGACCCTGAACGTAGTGGATGATGTCGCCATCGTCGGTCATACCCAGCTTGGCCTTTCTGAGGATGCCTTCGCCCTGCTCGGTGTGGCAGAGGGGCAGCCTGTCAGCGTGTCGCAAGCAGAGCCGCCATCGTCGATCCCGGCCCTGCGTCGAAAAATTGCCGGTGAGCGGCTTTCGCGCCAAGACTTCCGTGAGATCGTTCAGGACATCGCCGAGCTGCGCTATTCGAAGATCGAACTCACGGCCTTCGTGGTGGCGTGTGAGCTAGGCGAGCTCGACCGCGAGGAGGTCTTCTATCTCAGTGATGCCATGGGGCGGGTGGGGCGACGGCTCGACTGGCACGAACATCCGGTGGTCGACAAGCACTGCATCGGTGGGATTCCCGGCAACCGCACCTCCATGTTGGTGGTCCCCATCGTGGCGGCCCATGGCCTGCTGTGTCCCAAGACCTCGTCGCGAGCGATCACTTCCCCTTCGGGAACCGCCGATACCATGGAGGTACTGGCCAAGGTGGAAGTGCCCTTTGAGGAGTTGGGTGAGTTGGTGCGTACTCACCGTGGCTGTGTGGCCTGGGGCGGCACCAGCGAACTCTCGCCGGCCGATGACGTATTGATTGCGGTAGAAAGACCGCTCTCGATCGACTCACCGGGACAGATGGTGGCTTCCATCCTGTCCAAGAAGTTGGCGGCTGGCTCGACACACCTGCTGCTCGACATTCCCGTCGGACCCCATGCCAAGGTCAAATCAATGCCTGAGGCGCGCCGACTGCGCAAGCTGTTCGAATTCGTGGCCGGCCGTATGGGATTGATGCTGGACGTAGTGATCACTGATGGCAGCCAGCCAGTCGGACGCGGTATCGGCCCCGTTCTGGAAGCACGCGACGTAATGCGAGTACTCACCAACCATCCACACGCGCCCATGGATCTGCGCCAAAAATCGCTGCGTCTGGCGGGACGTATGCTCGAATTCGACCCCGATATCCGCGGCGGCGACGGCTTCGACATCGCTCGCGACATCCTCGACTCCGGCCGTGCCCTGGAAAAGATGCAGGCGATCATCCGCGCTCAAGGGGAGAAGCCCTTCGACCTCGACAACCCCGAGCTGGCACCGCACCAGTTCGAGGTGGTCGCGCCTCAGGCGGGTGTCGTCATTGCCATCGACAACTTGCGGCTGGCGCAGGTCGCGCGTCTGGCCGGTGCGCCCAAGGCCAAGGGGGCTGGCATCGACCTGCTGGCCCAGATCGGCGATCAGGTCGCGCAGGGCCAGCCACTTTACCGGGTTCATGCCGCTTTCCGTAGCGAGCGTGGCTTTGCCCACCAGTGTAGCGAGCGGGATAGCGGCTACAGTATCGGTCAGCATGAACAGATCAATCGCTTGAACGTGGAGTTCTGATGCACGCCATCCTGCTCTATTTCGACGAGGAGTCCCTTCCCGCGAGGCGCCTGGCTTCGGCGGCGGCCATCGAGGCGCATCGAATCGCATGCCACCGTTTCCCTGATGAGGAGCTCCGTCTTCGCCTGCCAGACATGGCGTTGCCCGGCTGCCTGGTGATCTATCGTAGCCTGGATCGTCCCAACGACAAGCTGGTCGAGCTGATGCTGCTGGCGCGCCATGCTCGTGAGCAAGGCGTAGGGCGTCTGGTGCTGGTAGCTCCCTACCTGGCCTATATGCGCCAGGACATCGCCTTCAGCCCGGGTGAGCTGGTCAGCCAGCGGCTGGTCGGCGGCTTTCTCGCCGAGCTGTTCGATAGTGTCATTACCGTAGATCCGCACCTGCACCGAATCGAGAGCCTCGAACAGGCTGTGCCCGTGCGCCATGCCATCACCCTTTCCGGGGCCCCGCAGTTGGCTATGGCGATCGCCGAGAGGCGACGCGATGCCCTGCTGTTGGGGCCCGACGCCGAGTCGCGGCAGTGGGTTGAGAGTGCGGCCCGAACAGCGGCGCTGGAGTACGGCACATGCATCAAGAAGCGTCACGGGGATTGCGACGTAGAAATTACGCTGCCCGATCTCGTCATTACTGGCCGACGGGTGGTGCTTTTGGACGATATAGCCAGTTCCGGTCGCACCCTGGCCCAGGCCGCGGAGCGAGTGCTGGCCGCTGGGGCAGACAGCGTGGATGTGGCGGTGACACACGCTCTGTTTGCCGGCGATGCCCTTGGTGTCATTCGCCAGGCCGGAGTGGGGGAGATATGGAGTACCGACACCGTCGGCCATGAGAGCAATACCGTATTCATGGCACCGGTGCTGGCCAAGGCACTGGCTGGGATCATGAGCGAGGGCTGAGGCCGCAGCCTAGCGAAAGACCGATGTGGGAAGGCTGAGCGAGGGTGAGGACGCCATTGCGTTCGAGGCCTTCAGGCGAATGAATGCCTCGCCCAGACTGATGTTTGTTCTTACCATGGCATCCGTGCACGACGCCATGCAGCATATGATCAAGAGGAGTGGTACCAGGTGATTCCGAACGACCTGAGATTCGTCCCGATTCTATTCGCCCTTGTTCTCGCGAGCGGTTGTGCCGGCCGCCCGGCACCGGAAGCCGAGCCAGCCATTGCCGAGCCTGAGCAGGTCTCGCCGACCGAGCCGGCGGCGCCCTTGGTGGGTACCACCCAGCATGATCGCTTTTGGGTCCCCCCACTCTTCGCCTCGGAAGAGGACGAAGCCCACTATTACATCAGCCGCCTGGCTGACAGGCGTTTCATCGATGTCTACGGCGGTGGGGAGCATCCGCGGGTCTGGTACATCTCAGCGGAGCGTTTGGGCCAGATCGGCGAGCCAGCCATTCCGCTGCTGTATGCCCTGATCGACACCCGTGACGAGTACGAACTGATGCTGGTGTTGTATGCGCTGCAATTGGCCACCCAAGACCCGCAGCTGATGGCTCAGACCGGAAGTGATTATGTTCGCCTCACCGAAACGCTCAATGAAGGGGCCAACGCTGAGAACCGGGCCATTGCGGTGGAGTGGTGGGAACGACACGGCTGGCGTTGGCAGTAGGGGGCCGGCGTCTGTTGGCGTCCGCTTTGGGGGCAGCCCCTCATCTTCTGGCTCGAGTGGTCAAGTTCCGCTCCGGCGAGCTTGAACTCGTGGCTACCCCGGCGGGCAGCTCGTACGGGCATCTGCTATGGTCACGGCGAGGCCAGGCATGCCGTGGCAGTTCATCAATGGGGCATCGAAATCGAAGCCCTGCGGCGGGTGTCATGAAACTGTCATACGGAGTCTATACCGTTCGCCGACAGTAACGTGGGTGTCATGCATCCGTCACATTTCCATGAACAGAGCAAACGGCCCATTCATGTCGAAACCACCTCCTTCCTCCAACGCAGCGCAGCGCTCGGCACTGGCCCGTGAGCCAGTACGTGAAGTGCCGGCCTGGATGCGCGGTATCTATGCAGGGCTCTGCCTCTATCTCTTCCTGGCGGCCCTGAACGTCCTGGGCGCGGGCCTGGGTACCTTCGGCCGTGCAAGCGACTTCCTGACCCAGCTTTTCGCCTATGGCGAGAACCCCTTCATTGCGCTGCTGGCCGGCGTGCTGGTGACGATGATCGTACAGAGCTCCTCGTTTACCTCGGCGCTGATCGTGACCCTGGTAGCCAGCGGGGAGATGTCGCTGGGCACGGCGGTGTTTGCCATCATGGGGGCCAATATCGGCACCGCCGTCACCGGCGTGATCGTGGCGCTGGCCAACATGCGCATCAAACGCAATTTCCGGCGTTCCTTCACCGCGGCGCTGATGCATGACTTCTTCAATATTCTCACCGTGCTGGTGGTCTTCCCGCTCGAGTTCATCAGCGGTCTGTTCCATGAAGCCGGACGTGGCATCTTTTCGCGCCTGGCTGGCTGGATGGCCGAACTGATCGGCCTGGAGGAAGTGGCGCGACCCAACAGTCCCATCAAGCTCATCACCCAGCCGGTGGTGGACCTGTTCAACGCCATCGGAACCTGGCTGATGCCGACGCCGGCGGCCCAGGGGCTGATGGTGGCAGGACTGGGCCTGCTGCTGATGTTCGCTGCCCTGATCTTCATGGTGCAGAACTTGCGCGGCGCGCTGTTGCGCCACATGGACGGGCTGTTTCGCACCTATTTCTTCCGCAGCGATCTGCGGGCCTACGGCGTGGGCCTGGTTTCTACCGTACTGGTGCAGTCCAGTACCATCACCAGTAGCCTGATGGTCCCCCTGGCCGGGGCTGGTGTCGTGCGTCTGCGGCGGGTGCTGCCGTTCATGATGGGCGCCAACCTGGGAACGACGGTGACCAGTGTTCTGGCTGCTACCGCCAACCCGGTCGCGGCCGCGATGACGGTGGCCCTGTTCCATGTCACCTTCAACGTGATCGGTACCGCCATCTGGTGGCCTCTGCGCTATATTCCGCTCAAGGTGGCGACCTGGTACGGCAAGCTGGCGGCGCGCCAGACCCGTTACGCCTTCATTTTCCTCATCGGTGTGTTCCTGGTGGTGCCCTTGCTGGGAATCGGTGCCGTCGAACTGTTCACGAGCCTGCGCTGAGCGCGGTATTTCGGGAGTTTCCTCCATGTTTCGTCAGCTATACAGCGCCCTGACTTCGGAAAACACCATCAACCTGGCCTTCGAGGATCTCACCCAGATGCTGCAGAACGGTGCCTGGATGTTCGATCGTGCCAATGAGGTATTGCACAGTACGGCGCCTGCCGACGAGGTCCGGCAACCGCTCTACGAGCGCGACCGCAGCATCAACGAGCTCGAGCGCTCGATTCGCCGCAAGGTATTGCGACACTTGACCGTCAACCCCGGCCACGATGTGGCAATCTGCCTGGCCCTGATGAGTGTGGCCAAGGATGCCGAGCGAATCGGTGACTACTGCAAGAACGTTTTCGAGGTGGGGCACTTCTATCGCGAAGGCTTCCATGTCACCAAGTATCAGGAACCGCTCGATCGGATCGCTGCGCAAGTCGTCGAGATGTTCGGCATGGTCATCAAGGCGGCTCGGGACTCCGACGAATCCCAGGCGCGCAAGGCACTGACCAGGGCCGGCGAGGTGCGCCCGCAGTGCGACCGGCTGATCGAAGAGCTGTTTCGTGATGAGGACCAAGTCGCATTCCACGAGGCCGTGGCCTATTCGCTGCTGGCCCGGCACTACAAGCGCGTGGCGGCGCATCTGGCCAACATCGCCACGGCCGTGCTGGGTCGCCTCGAGGATCTCGACTTCTACTCCGACGACGAGACCGAGCTCTGAGCCGGCGGCAGGCAAGCGGGAAGGGCGTCACGCAGTGAACGCGGCAGGATGTTCAGGTCGGCGAACGTGCCCGCACCTTCGCCGACCGTATTGTCCTCGGCCATCATGTAGACCTGATCGCGGGTCAGCGGTGGCCCGGGCAGAGGGGAGGCCAGCAGGGCGGCAAGGTGCCACAGCGGGAACGGCACAGGGAGTAGAGTGCGTTCGCGCTTCAGGTGAGCCATGATCAGTTCCAGCACTTCGCGGTAGCACAGGACATCCAGGCCGCCCAGTTCGAATAGCCGACGCGCCGGCGGAGCATCCCCCAATAGCCGCACCATCGCCCTTGCCACATCCACTACATGCACTGGCTGCAGGTTCGTCTCTCCGTTCCCGAAGAGCGGGATGATAGGTAGCCGGGTCAAGTCTGCCAGGCGGCTGAGGAAGGCGTCATCGGGGCCGAACATGACGCTTGGCCGCAGGATGATTGCCTTCGGATAGGCATCGACGACGGCTGACTCGCCGTGCCCCCGTGCCCTGACGTAGCGTGAGCGCGACGAGGCGCGGGCGCCGATGCCAGAGAGGTGGATGAAGGTCTTGACGCCCTGTACATGGGCCAGGCGAGCCAGGCGTCCAGCACCTTCCACATGCACCTGATCGAAAGTCAGCTTGCGCTGCTCGACGTAGAGGCTCACGGCATTGACCGCCCCAAGGGCACCTTCGAGGGCTCGGCCCACGTCGCTCTCGCTGCGGATATCGACGCTCATCGGCTCCAGGGGATCGTCAGGCTCGGCCCATTGGGGTAGCTCAGGCCGACGCGCCGCGATACGAACCGCATGGCCGGCATCGAACAGTTCTCGCACTACGTGACGACCGAGAAAGCCGGTTCCGCCGAATACGGTGATGGGGGCTTTCGCCATGTTGTCTCCCTGCGTTCGTCGATGCCGGGGCCGCCTGGACGTTGATTGATCTCACTGAGACGGCAAGGGGAGAGGGCCGTTCTCCTTGATCGCGCGTATCGCGAAGCTGCTATCCACGGCGCTGACCATCTGCAACTGTCGGAACTGTCTCAGCCACAGTTCGAAGGCATCCATATCGACAGTAATCACTTGCAGCAGATAGTCGAAGTGGCCGGAAACGCTATGGCACTGGACAACTTCCGGCATGTCTCGAACGTTGCTCTCGAATTCCTCGACCCGCTCCTGCTGATGCTGGTCGAGCCGGACCTGTACGAAGATCGTAATCATCAGGCCGAGCCGAACCTTGTCCAGCTCGGCACGATAGCGTGTTATCAGCCCGGCCTGTTCGAGCCGACGAATGCGTCGGGCGCAAGGAGAGGGGGAGAGACTTACGAGCTCTGCCATTTCGGCAGTGGTCAGACGGGCGTCCTGCTGGAGGGCTTCGAGCAGCATGCGATCGATGCGGTCGAGTTTGAGATTGCGCATGGGGTGCCTCGTCAATGTGGCGTTCAGTGGTTCCTTGGCCGATACCGCTAACCATTACTGCAAGTCTGGCGAATCCGGCTCGTGCTCGCCAGTTTTCAGGCCAGTTCTAGTCGAGATAGCAGCCTACGGGCATGGTGACGGATATAATTTTCACAAATGAGAACGATTGGTGTTATTGATAAAAATGGCTGCGATCTTGTTGCTATCTAGCCACCTTCAGTCATCTTTTGGCCCAAGGTCTTCACATCGATTTCATACAGGACTAAAATGGTCCCAAATGGAGTGCAGGCCTCCGTCACGCGTCCGTGCCATTCAGGAGTCAGGCATGCTGAAGCTTTCCCGGATGACAGACTACGCCGCCGTGATTCTGGCGCAGATCGCTCGGCATCCCGAGCAGTCCCATGCGGCGGCAGAGCTGGCCGAGACCGTCCAACTGCCGCACCCCACGGTCAGCAAGACCTTGAAGATGCTGGTCAAGGCAGGGCTGCTGGAATCGCGTCGTGGCGCCCAGGGCGGCTATTCTCTGGCGCGGCCGGCATCGCGGATCACCGCCATCGACATCATCACTGCGATCGAAGGCCCAGTGGCGATGACCGAGTGCAGTCATGTCGGGGGCGATTGCGATCTGCTCGCCACCTGTGGCGTATCGGACAACTGGCAGCGTGTGTCCGTCGCCGTGCGCACCCTGCTCGACAGCGTGACCCTGGCCCACCTGGCCGACACCGCGCCGATCAAGCTGCCGGTGCAGTTACCCATACAGAGTGTGAGCCTGGCCGCCGACACGGCTTGAGCCACCGAACCGGATTCATTGCCCGAGGCGAGTACGCTCGCCGGCCCAACAGCCCGGGAGGGGAGAGAGACCATGGCAAGTGAGGAAATGGAACAGCTTGTCCGCCGCGAATACAAAGAAGGATTCGTGACGGACATCGAGAGCGAGACAGTGCCGCCAGGGCTCGATGAAAGCGTCATCGCTTTCATTTCCAACAAGAAGGGCGAGCCAGAGTGGATGCTGGAGTGGCGTATCAAGGCCTACCATCAGTGGCTCAAGATGACACCGCCTTCCTGGGCGCATCTGGAGTACCCGCCCATCGATTATCAGGCGATCTCCTATTACAGCGCGCCGAAGCGTCCCGAGGATCGTCCCCAGAGCCTCGACGAGGTCGATCCCAAGCTGCTCGAGACCTACGAGAAGCTGGGTATTCCGTTGCACGAGCGGGCCGCCCTGGCCGGTGTGGCCGTTGATGCGGTATTCGACTCCGTCTCGGTAGCCACTACCTTCAAGGACAAGCTGCACGAGGCGGGCGTCATTTTTTGCTCCATCTCCGAGGCGATTCGCAACTACCCGGAGCTGATCAAGCAGTATCTGGGTACGGTGGTGCCGGTGGCGGACAACTACTTCGCCGCGCTCAACTCGGCGGTGTTCACCGATGGTTCCTTCGTCTTCGTGCCCAAGGGCGTGACCTGTCCGATGGAGCTTTCCACCTACTTCCGTATCAATGCCGCCAACACCGGTCAGTTCGAACGCACCCTGATCATCTGTGAAGAGGGTGCCCAGGTCTCGTACCTCGAGGGCTGCACCGCGCCGATGCGCGACGAGAACCAACTGCATGCAGCGGTGGTGGAGCTGGTGGCGCTGGACGACGCCTACATCAAGTACTCTACGGTGCAGAACTGGTACCCCGGCGACGAGGATGGCAAGGGCGGTATCTACAACTTCGTCACCAAGCGCGGCGATTGCCGCGGCGACCGTTCACGCATCAGTTGGACCCAGGTCGAGACCGGTTCCGCCATCACCTGGAAGTACCCCTCCTGCGTGCTGCGCGGAAAGAACAGCATCGGCGAATTCTACTCGGTGGCAGTGACCAATGGGCGCCAGCAGGCCGATACCGGCACCAAGATGATTCACATCGGCGAGGGGACGCGTTCCTACATCGTTTCCAAGGGCATCTCCGCCGGGCGCAGCAACCAGTCCTACCGCGGGCTGGTCAAGATCGGCCCGCGGGCCAAGGGGGCGCGCAACTTCACCCAGTGCGACTCGCTGCTGATCGGCGACAAGTGTGGGGCGCACACCTTTCCGTACCAGGAGATCGGCAACAGCACCGCCACGATCGAGCATGAGGCGACCACCTCGAAGATCGGCGAGGACCAGCTGTTCTACTGCCAGAGCCGTGGTATCTCCGAGGAGGATGCAGTGAGCATGATCGTCAACGGCTTCTGCAAGGACGTGTTCCAGGAGCTGCCGATGGAGTTCGCTGTCGAGGCCGAAGCCTTGCTTAACGTCACGCTAGAGGGAGCGGTGGGCTAAGGTCCTCGTACTCGGCCCTGCTCAGTCAATTTATTTCGGGTCGCGGTGGCGGCTCGGCAGAATCGAAAAGGTACTCAAGATGCTCGAAGTCAAGGATCTGCACGTCAAGGTGGAAGGCAAGGAAATCCTCAAGGGCCTGAGCCTGACCATCAACGCCGGGGAAGTGCATGCCATCATGGGCCCCAACGGGGCCGGCAAGTCGACCCTGTCGGCGGTGATCGCGGGCAAGGAGGGCTACGAGGTAACTTCCGGCTCGGTCACCTTCGAGGGACGCGACGTGCTGGAGATGGAAATCGAGGAGCGCGCCCAGGCGGGCCTGCTGCTGGGTTTCCAGTACCCGGTGGAGATCCCCGGCGTGAAGAACATCTACCTGCTCAAGGCGGCGCTGAACGCGCAGCGTGAGGCCCGTGGCGAAGGCGAGATCCCGGCGCCCGAGTTCCTGAAGTTGGTCAGGGAGAAGCTGGCGCAGATGAAAATGGATGCCAGCTTCCTGCAGCGCGCCGTCAACGAGGGCTTCTCCGGCGGCGAGAAGAAGCGCAACGAGATCCTGCAGATGCTGGTGCTGCAGCCCAGGCTGGCCATGCTCGACGAGATCGACTCCGGTCTCGATATCGATGCCATGCGCGTGGTTGCCGATGGCGTCAACTCCCTGCGTGACGAGAAGCGCGCCATCCTGCTGGTGACGCATTACCAGCGCCTGCTCGACTACATCGTGCCTGACAAAGTACACGTGCTGGTCGATGGCCGCATCGCCAAGAGCGGCGACGCTGAGCTGGCCAAGGAGCTCGAATCCAGAGGGTATGACTGGGTAGTGGAGGAAACGGCGGCATGAGTGACGTCCAGAGCGAAGTGACCACCTTTCTCGAGCGTCTGAGCGAGCGCAGCGCCGTACGCGCCGAGTCACAAGGGCCTGAGCCTACCTGGATCGCTGCCCGCCGCCAGGCCGGGGCGGCCCGCTTCGAGGCGCTGGGCTTTCCCACCCGTCGCGATGAGGCATGGAAGTATACCGACGTGCGTGCCATCGCCCGCGGCGATTTCGCCCTGACCGACAGTGCCGAGTTCTCGCCGGCCTCGGCGGCGGCATTGACGCTGCCCATCGAGGCGCACCGGCTGACCTTCGTCGACGGCGTCTTCTCTGCGGCCCTTTCCGATCTGGGCGAACTCCCTGGCGGCGTGGCGGTGCTGCCTCTGTCCCAGGCGCTGGCCGAGAATCACGAAGCCGTGGGCGGGCCGCTGGGGCGGCTGACCGGCGTCGACTTTTCGCCGTTCTCGGCGCTCAATACCGCCTTCATGGAAGAAGGGGCCGTGGTACGCCTGGCGCCGGGCAGCGTAGTGGAGAAGCCGATCCTGCTGCAGTTCCTGTCGCGGGCCAATGACAAGCCGGTAATGAGCCACCCGCGCATCCTGGTCGAGGCCAGTGCACGCAGCCAGGCCACGCTGATCGAGCATCATATCGGTGAGAGCGAGGCGGCCAACTTCACCAACCTGGTGGCCGAGCTGCTGCTCGACCGCGGCGCGATACTCACCCACTACAAGCTGCAGGAAGCCGCACTTGGTGACTTGCATGTGGCCAGCATCCACGTCGAGCAGGGCCGCGACAGCCGCTACACCTCGTTCAACCTTAACCTGGGCGGTAGCCTGGTGCGCAACGACCTGGTCAGCGAGCTCAACGGGGAAGGGGCCGAGGCCAATTTCTACGGGCTGTTCTACGGCCAGGGCCGCCAGCATATCGACAACCATACCCTGGCCAATCACAACGCCCCGCGTACCTTCTCCAACGAGAACTACAAGGGCATTCTCGACGACCGTGCCCGTGGCGTGTTCAACGGCAAGGTGGTGGTAAAGCGCGACAGCCAGAAGATCGAGGGCTTCCAGAGCAACGCCAACCTGCTGCTCTCGGACCGCGCCGAGATCGATGCCAAGCCGGAGCTCGAAATCTACGCCGACGACGTCAAGTGCTCCCACGGCACCACCACCGGGCAGCTCGACGAGGAGGCGATCTATGCCCTGCGTACCCGTGGCATCGACCTGCAGACCGCACGCGGTCTGCTGACCCTGGCTTTCGCTGGCGAAGTGATGGAACTGGTCGACCTGGATGCAGTGGCCGAGCGGGTGGAGCTGGCGGTGGCCGGCAAGCTGCCGGAGCGTTTCAACCTGGCCGGGCTGGTGGAAGTATCCATGGCCCTGCACGACGAGTGAGCGAGGAGAGAGCGATGAACCACCTGGCCACCGAGCAGACGCTCAATGCACCGGCCCTGGACGTGGCCGGGATTCGCGCTCAGTTCCCGATCCTGGAGCGGCAGGTCCACGGCCGGCCGCTGATCTACTTCGACAACGCCGCCACCAGCCAGACACCGCTGGCGGTGATCGACTGCTTCCGCGACTACTACAGCCGCTACAACGCCAACATCCATCGCGGCCTGCACACCCTGGCCGACGAGGCGACGGCGGCTTATGAGGCGACCCGTGAAACGGTACGCGCCTTCCTGGGCGCGGCAGACCGGCGCGAGATCGTCTTCACCCGTGGTACCACCGAGGCGATCAACCTGGTGGCCAACAGCTGGGGCCGTGCCAACCTCAAGGCGGGCGATGAGGTACTGGTCTCGTTGCTGGAGCATCACTCCAACATCGTGCCCTGGCAACTGCTGGCCAGCCAGCTCGGCATCACTGTCAAGGTGATCCCGGTGGACGAGCGCGGCGTGCTGGACCTGGATGCCTACCGTGCGCTCTTCAGCGAGCGCACCAGGCTCGTGGCGGTCAACCACGTCTCCAATGCCTTCGGCACCGTCAACCCGGTGCGCGAGATGGCGGCTATTGCCCATGAGCGCGGCGCGCTGATCCTGATAGACGGCGCTCAGGCGACGCCTCACCAGCGCGTCGACGTGCGTGACATCAATGCCGACTTCTATGCCTTTTCGGGGCACAAGGTCTACGGCCCCACCGGCGCCGGCGTGCTCTACGCCAAGGCCGAGCTGCTGGAGGCAATGCCGCCCTGGCAGGGCGGTGGCGAGATGATCAAGAGCGTCTCCTTCGACGTGCCGACGACCTTCGCCGACATTCCGCACAAGTTCGAGGCGGGTACGCCGGCCATCGCGGAAGTAATTGCGCTGGGTGTGGCCCTCGACTGGGTCAGTAACGTGGGGATCGAGCGTATCGGTGCCTGGGAGGCGACGCTGCTTGAGCGGGCCACGGGGGCCGTATCATGCATCGACGGGCTGAGACTCCTGGGGACGGCGCCCAACAAGGCCGGTGTACTCTCCTTCGTTGTAGACGGTGCGCACTCGCAGGACATCGCGCTGCTGATCGATCAGCTCGGCGTGGCGATTCGCACCGGCAACCACTGCGCCCAGCCGCTGCTGGCGCACTTCGGCGTGACGGCCACATGCCGAGCCTCGTTCGCTGCCTATAACACCCTCGAGGAAATCGACACCTTTGCCGATGCCCTGGAGCGTGTGATTGGAATGGTGCGTTGACCATGTCGAGCATTGAACAGATCGCCAGCCTCGAGAGAGGGCAGACACTGCCCCTGCAGCGTGACGTGGAGGCCATCTCGATTCCTTTCGGCAAGACCATTACCTTGCCCGAGGACAGCGTCGTCAGCGTGATGCAGGCCAAGGGCAGTTCGGTAAGCGTAGGCTACGAAGGGCGGCTCTACTTGATTGAAGGCAGCAATCTCGATGCCCTGGGGCTGGAGCCGTTGCCGCGTCCGACCCTGCCCGCGGAGGCCAGCGACGAGGAGATCGAGCAGTTCGTCTGGGATCAGTTGCGCACCTGCTTCGACCCCGAGATCCCGGTCAACATCGTTGACCTGGGCCTGGTCTACGGCTGTCGTATCGAGCGGCTGATCAGCGGGGAACGGATCGTCACCATTCGCATGACGCTCACTGCGCCGGGTTGTGGCATGGGCGACGTGATTGCTGCCGATGCGCGCAACAAGATCCTTGGCGCGCCTCAGATCAGTCGCGTGCATACCGAAATCGTCTTCGATCCTCCCTGGAGCCGTGAGATGATGAGCGATGAGGCGAAGCTGGAACTTGGCATGTTCTAGCCGCAGTCCGAGCCTTCCCACTACGGGTGTCGGGGCAGGGCTTCGTTATTTCTTGCCCGGTGACGGTGAATGCAGGCGCTGTTGTGGAAAACCTTCAAGCTTCTTCTGATGTCGCTCGGCGCCCTGTTGCTGCTGGCGCTGCTGCTGTTCGTCGGCGCCAATCTCTGGGTGCTGGGTCAGACCCACGCGCGTATCGAGCATGAGCTGCCGCTGTGCGGCCCGGAGCGGGTCGGTATCGTCTTCGGCACGTCGCACTGGACGCGCAGCGGCGTGCGCAACCCGCATTTCGACGCTCGCATCAATGCCGCTTCACGCCTGATCCGACTGGGACGGGTCGAGCACCTGCTGCTTTCTGGTGACAACCGCACACGCCAGTACAACGAGCCCATCACCATGTGGCGCGACCTGCGCAGCCAATACGTGCGCGATGAGGACATGACGCTCGACTACGCCGGCTTCAGTACCTTCGATACCCTGGCTCGGGCGCGGGACGTGTTCGGTGTCGACCAGGTGCTACTGGTCACGCAGTCATGGCACCTGCCTCGCGCGCTGTTCATTGCCGATGCACTCGGCCTCGAGGCACGGGGCTGCAGTGCGCCATCGCGCCCGGTGTCAGGGCTGTGGCGGCTGCAGGCGCGGGAGTGGATGGCGCGGGCGGCAACCGTGGGGGATCTCTATCTCTGGGGACGCGAACCCTATTTCCTGGGACCGCTCGAGCCCCTGCAGATCGCACCGCCGACCTGGCGCCAGCTGCTCGACATCGAGCCGGAGCCGGAATACTACTAGCCGGGTGGCCGGTCAGCGACGACGCGGCTTCTGTTGCCGATAGAGTTCACGAATCAGTGATCGGCAATCTTTCCAGCACTGCTCGACGATCGGCTCGAGAGGATTGGGCAAAGGGTGTGTGTAAAGCGTGGCCAGGGCCTGCATCAGCACGCGCTCCTGTTCCAGCAACTCGCCGATGACCACCTGACTCTCGTTACCGACGAAACTCTTCAGGCGGCTCCATAGCCACATGTAGTCGTCACGCTCGACATCGGCATCACGCGGAAGCAGCTTGAGGTGCCGCCTGGCCAGCTCCTGCAGCTTCTGCATCGTCTTGGCTCGGGCTTCATAGTGAGGTTTGAGCGTTTCGCGCAGGGAAGGGCGCAGGCGCTCCAAGTTGTCCTGAAAATAGTCGATGCTGTCTGCCAGCGCTTCCAGAACGCTGTCCATCGCCACCTGGCGATTGTCGAGAAACATGAGCGGTCACCTCCTCCGGTGACGCAGATTGTGGCGGGGGAAACACTGTTTTGCTACCCCCGCAGGCAAAATATGTTGCCTTTCTACAAATTATGCCGCTTTTCTCGCAATTACCCCTTGGGCTTAGGCGGTGCCTTGCGCGGTGCGACGGCATTCTTCTCGATGTGCTCGATGATCATGCCGGCAATGTCCTTGCCCGTTGCCGTCTCGATGCCCTGAAGACCAGGCGAGGAGTTGACTTCCATGATCACGGGACCATGGTTGGCACGTAACAGGTCGACACCGGCGACACGAAGCCCCATGGCCCTGGCCGCGCGAATCGCCGTGGAACGCTCCTCCGGCGTGATACGGATCAGGCTGGCCGTGCCGCCTCGGTGCAGGTTGGAGCGGAATTCGCCCTCGGCCGCCTGCCGTTTCATCGAGGCGACCACCTTGTCCCCGATCACGAAGCAGCGGATGTCGGCACCGCGGGCCTCCTTGATGTACTCCTGCACCATGATGTTCGCCTTCATGCCCATGAAAGCCTGGATCACCGACTCGGCGGCCTGGTTGGTCTCGGCCAGTACCACGCCGATGCCTTGGGTACCTTCCAGCAGCTTGATCACCAGCGGCGCTCCCTTGACCATGGTGATCAGGTCGGGAATGTCATCCGGTGAATGGGCGAAGCCGGTAATCGGTAGCCCCAGCCCCTTGCGCGAAAGCAGCTGCAGTGAGCGCAGCTTGTCGCGCGAGCGGGTGATGGCGACCGAGTCGTTGAGTACATAGGTACCCATCATCTCGAATTGGCGCAGGACGGCGCATCCGTAGAAAGTCACGGATGCGCCGATCCGCGGTATCACTGCATCGAAGCGCTCGATCTCCTCGCCTTTGTAATGGATAGAGGGATGGTGCGCGGCGATGCTCATGTAGCAGCGCAGGGTATCGATTACCCGGGCCTTGTGGCCGCGCTGTTCGGCGGCCTCCACCAGGCGTCGCGTTGAGTAGAGATTGCGGTTGCGGGACAGCAGCGCGATATGCATCGTGGGCTCCGGAGCGGTAGGGCCGGGTGGGTCAGGGTTCGCCGTGCAGAAAAGTGACGCCGGGCGCCACCAATAAACGACGCAGAGCGCGTCGGCCGAGCAGCATGGGATAGCGCATGTCACTGCGGTCGGCCAGGGTGAGTTCCACCATGACCTCCAGTTCGCCCAGCTTCATCGGCGTGCGAATCACGTAGCGCCACTCCTTGTGGCCGTTGGAGCTCGTTACCTTGCGCCTGTCATGCAAGTGGGTGCGGTAAACGTGTGGCGGCGATTCCAGCCCTCCACTGCGGGTAGTGAAACTGACCCAGAGATGGCCTTCCTCCTCGAAGATCTCGATGTCCTCGGCATGCAGTGCCGAGGTGCGGGCTCCTGTGTCGATCTTGGCGCAGACGGTCATGCCGATGGCAGGCAGGGTGACCATCTCCAGGCGACCGATCACGGCCTTGGGAATATAGGGCAGTTCCTTCATTGCATCACTTCCAGCTGTCCTTATTCATTGGCCCAATCTCATTGGCCTGACTCATTGGCCAAGGCCAGCCAGGCGTCGACCGACGGCTGAATCCTGTCGGGCTTCGCGTAGCATCATCAATACCGGCAATCGCAGTCGTGGTATCAGAGCCAGGTCGCGGACTGCACTGGCAAAATCCGCCTGTGGCTGCTCGGCCAGCCGCTCGAGAAAGCGGGGTAGGCGCTCACCGTCCTCCAGATGCTCCCAGCCGCGCCCGGCAATAGCCGCCAGCAGGTCGGGGCCGCAGGCCGCCGAATCGGCCAGCAGTTCATCGAACCAGGCGCCGGCAATGGCCACATCGGCACCGCTCACGGCACGTACGCAGGCACACAGCGTTTCCAGGTGACCCATGGCCGCGGCCTGTTCACCCCGGTCGCGCAGCGCGTGGGCGAGCATGTCGGGCACGGCGACATGCTCTAGACAGTAGCACAGGGAATTCAACACTTCGTCCGGCAGGCTGGGCATTGTCGCGGCCAGCTGGCGGGCGGCCTCGTCATCCAGACGCACGGCAAAGTCCGCCAGGCCCTGCAACCCCAGGAATTGCCAGTCCACCTGCTGCTGGCCGCTGAGATAGGCTTCCACCGGCTCCAGGTGCTGACTCGCCGACTTGCCGGTGTCATGCGTGGCATGGGCATGCAGCATGGCCTGGAAGGGCAGCGAAGGGGTGAAGGCCAGCGGGTTGTCGTGCATCAGATTCTCGATATCACTGCCGTCCTGTGCCTCGCGACCCACGCGATCCACATTGCGCCCCAGGATAACCAGCAAACGCTGCAGGAAGGCATCGCGTGGAGCCGGCACCAGTAGCCCCTGTTCGTCCAGCGGCAGAGCAAGGAACCAGATCAGTGGGTCGACGAGGTCTCCGAGGCGGAAGACGATCCCCAGGCGCGCCTGCCCCTGCCAGGGAGCTGGCCAGGCACAGGTGCCTTCCTCGAAGCGGGAAAGGGCTTCCAGGGAACACGGTTCTACCCGACGCCCCATGTGATAGAGGTGGACATCGGCACCGGTGCGTACGAAGAAGTCATGAAGCGTGTGGATCGGCTGCATAGGGGCTCCCTTTTGAGCGTGCACTCTACCGTGACGGCTGGGGAGTTGTCAGCCATCATCCGGCGTGAAAGCGATCACGGTTGATCAATAAATGAGCATGGCTGGCAAAGCCCCGGTTCGTCTGCTACCAGGGCAGGTTTCCATAGCTTATCCACAGCCTCTTTCAGCGAAACTGTGCATGATCTCCTGCCGCATGGCTACGCTATGGCTGAGATAGGAAATTGCCATGAGGCGACAGTGGGTTATTTGATGTGTATCTGCTAAGGTCGAATATCAAATGAAATACTTATTCCAAATTGATATGAATGGAGGTCGATCATGTCGCCGCGCTTTCTTGTCATAGCGGTTCTTTCCGGGGCCCTCTCCTTCGTGGGTAGCGTACAGGCACAGAACGATGTACTCAGGGTTGGCATGTCGGGAAGCTATTTTCCTTTTACGTTCGTCGAGCAGGATACGCTCAAGGGGTTCGAGGTGGATGTCATGCAGGCGGTCGGCGAAGAGCTGGGCGTCGAGGTCCGGTTCGAGACCGCCAACTTCTCGGGATTGTTCGGCATGCTCGAGTCGGGGCGCATCGACACCATTGCCAATCAGATCACCATCACCGAGGAGCGCGAGGCGAAATACCTCTTCACCGAGCCGTATGTGTATGACGGCGCGCAGGTGGTCGTCAGAGCGGGTAACGAGGAGATCTCAGGTGTCGAAGATCTCCGGGGCAAGCGTGTCGCCGTCAACCTTGGTTCGAACTACGAGCAGCTATTGCGTGAACTGTCCTACGCCGAGGAAATCGACATACGCACCTATGACAGCAACATCGAGCAGGATACTGCCTTGGGGCGTGTCGATGCCTTCGTCATGGACCGCGTCAGCGCCAGCCAGGTGATCAAGGAGAAGCCGCTGCCACTGCAGCTTGCCGGCGAGCCCTTCTCCAGCATTCGCAATGCGCTTCCGTTCCGTGACACTGAAGCGGACCGCGCTCTGCGCGACAGGGTCGACGAAGCCCTCGCCGCACTGCATGAGAATGGTACGCTGGCATCCATCTCGGAGCGCTGGTTCGGTACCGACATCACGCGCCCGTGACCCGCTGAGAGCCCGTCATGCGTGTCCTCGATATCGACTACATGCTGGGGCTGATTCCCATCCTGCTGCGCTATCTGCCGCTGACGCTGCAGATGGCGACGGCAGGCATGGTGCTCGCCCTGGTCCTCTCCTGCGGTCTGGCGGTGATCCGCGTACTCAAGATTCCGGGGCTGAACGCAGCGACCATGCTGTTCATCTCCTTCTTTCGCGGTACGCCGCTGCTGGTGCAGCTGTTTCTGTTCTATTACGGCTTGCCGCAGCTACTGGCCTTCTTGACCCATATCAACGGCATTACTGCCACCATCATGGGGCTGACGCTGCACTTTTCGGCCTACATGGCCGAGTCGATACGCGCCGCCATCGTCGGAGTGGATCGCAGCCAGACTGAGGCCGCTCTATCCATTGGCATGACCAATGGCCAACTGATGCGGCGCATCGTGCTGCCTCAGGCTACCCGAGTGGCCGTGCCCACGCTGATGAACTATTTCATCGACATGATCAAGGCGACCTCACTGGCCTTCACCCTGGGGGTCACGGAATTGATGGGCGCGACACAGAAGGAGGCAGCCGGCAGTTTTCTCTATTTCGAGGCCTTCATCACCGTGGCGGTCATGTACTGGATCATCGTCGAGCTGCTGGCCTGGTTCCAGCGATGGCTGGAGATGCGACTCAACAGGGCGTACCGCAGATGATCAAGATTGCCAACCTCGTCAAGCGTTTCGGTAATGCGACCGTGCTCGATGGCATCGACCTCGACATCGAGCAGGGAGAGATCATCGTCGTGATCGGTCCCTCGGGGACCGGCAAGTCGACCCTTCTGAGGTGCCTCAACTTCCTCGAGCGCCCGGATGCCGGGCGGCTGGTCATCGGTGACCTGGAGGTCGACGTCACCCGGGCCAGCCGGGCCGAGATCCTGGCGGCAAGGCGTCGCACGGCGTTCGTGTTCCAGAACTATGCGCTGTTCGCCAACAAGACGGCTCTCGAGAACATTGCCGAGGGTCTGATCGTGGTCAACCGCTGGCCCAAGGCCAAAGCGCATGCCCGGGCTCGGGAGATCCTCCAGCGCATCGGCCTGGCCGACAAGGCGGACGCTTATCCGGCTTCTCTCTCCGGAGGGCAGCAGCAGCGGGTCGGGATCGGCCGTGCCATGGCAGCCCAGGCCGAAGTGATCCTGTTCGACGAGCCGACCTCATCGCTCGATCCGGAATGGGTCGAAGAGGTGCTTGGGCTGATGAAGCAGTTGGCCCGTGAACGGCAGACCATGCTGGTGGTCACCCACGAGATGGGCTTTGCCCGGGACGTCGCGGATCGGGTGGTGTTCATGGAGGGCGGACGAATCGTCGAGCAGGGGCCTCCCTCCGAGCTTTTCAATGCTCCCCGAGATCCGCGCACGCGCGATTTCCTGCGCAAGATCCTCGCCGGCCAGCCTGCCTGATATTCGAAGTCAGGGTCGGAAGACGGAGTTAGGGGCATGAAGTTGGAGGTTAGGCGAGTTGTGCGATAATGGATGCATGGCCGAACAGGAGACTCCATGACCGTTCACGAAGAGCTCGACGTAGCGTTACGCCGTCTCGAAGCCACGATGAAGGCCACCAACATGTGGCGCATGAGTGCCCCGAAGCCCGAAGCTTACGAGAGCCAGCAGCCGTTCTGTATCGATACCATGACGCTGCCACAGTGGCTGCGTTTCGTGTTCATTGTTCGCCTCGATGCGTTGATCGAGGCCAGGGCGCCGATGCCGGACAAGTGCGATGTGGCGCCTGTTGTCGATACCTACCTGGCCCAGCAGGACACCCGTGCCACTGATCGCCTGCTGCTGTGCAAGGCCGTGGAGGAGATCGACCGCCTGGTAACCGAGAACTGACCGCGGGACGATGCGTGAGGAAAATGCCGTACTACTTCGCCTATGGCAGCAACATGAACGTGGCGCGGGTCGAAGCCCGTATCGGGGCGACACGACGATCCCTGCCGGGCGTGCTGCATGACCATGCGCTGCGCTTCGACAAGGTGTCGCGGGTGGCAGGAATCGCCCATGCCAATGTGGTCCCGTGTGCGGGGGAGAGGGTCGAAGGGGCGCTATTCGAGCTGCTCCAGCCGGCTCAGATAGAGCGGATGGACCCCTTCGAGGGCTATCCGTTGGAGTATGAGCGGCATCGTCTGCCCATTGCCACCCAGGAAGGCACGCTCGAGGCCTGGGTCTATATCGCTGCGCCCGGCACCACCGCCCCGGCCCTGAGGCCGGCGCGCGAGTACATGGACCACCTGCTGGCCGGCGAACCCTTCCTCAGTGCCGATTATCACCGCCGGCTGACCAAGGTGGAAATGGTCCACGACCTGGAGGATCGCATCCTCTCGTTGCTCGGCCTGTCGCGGCATTCTCCGCGCTGAGGTCCGCAGGATAGCCTGAAACGCGCGAGGCCCACCGTGAGGTGGGCCTCGGCGTTCAGCGCTTGGGTCTTAGAAGCGGTAGCTGATGCCGGCCATGAAGACCCATGGGTCGATGCTTACCTTGCCCAGGTCTGTGCCATCTAGGCTCACATCGGTATCGATATCGATGTACCAGGCAGCGGCGTTGAGGCCCCAGTTGTCGTCGAGGCGCACGTCCAGGCCAAGCTGCCCGGCCAGACCCCAGGAGCTGTCGAGCTCCAGGTCACCGAGTTCGCTCGACTCGTCGAAGAAGTGCGTGTAGTTGAGGCCGATGCCGGCGTAGGGCTGGACCTGTGCGCCGGTGCCGCCCAGCGGGTAGTACTGCAGAGTCAGAGTCGGCGGCAGGTGCTTGGTGGATGCCGTCGGGAGACCACCATCTGCGAGGCGGATGTCATGCTTGAAGGGCAAGGCTGCCAGCAGCTCGACGCCCAGCTTGTCGTGGAACAGATAGCCCAGGGTAAAGCCCAGGTTGGTATCGCTGCGCACGTCGACGTCAATGGCGCCATTTGCCAGGCTGCCATTGTCGCTCTTGGGGTCGACGTGGGCGACGCCGACACGGGTGATGAAGTCTCCTTCGTTATAGGCGAGCGCCTGGCTGCTGGCCAAGAGGGCGGTAGCGGCAATGCCGGCAGTGAGTAGGGTGGGACGGGCTGGGTTGCGCATGAGTCGACTCCTGTCGTTTGCAAAGGATCAGCCTGGGGCTGCTCTTGAACGAATCCAGTCTACTCAGAGCTTGACGGAGAAATATTGACCTGCAGCAATGGTTGTTTTCGACAACTAAATAGGCATTTACAATACTTGTTATGGGCTAGATGGGCGCAGAACGAAGAACGCCGGGCCCAGGGCCCGGCGTATCGAAGCGTTTGCAGCTTCGCTCGGCTCAGAAGCGGAAGGTTACACCGCCGCCGATGGTCATCGGATCAACCTTGGCCGTGCCGATACGCTCGCCGTCTGCAGAGAGGCGGGAATCGACATCGGCATAGTTGGCGAAGCCGTTGAGCATGAAGTTGTCGGTGACGGCCAAGTCGATCCCGACCTGGCCCACGGCGCCATAGGAGCGACGTGCCTCGATGCCTTCCGGCTCGCCGGAGAAGCGGGTGTAGTTGAGGCCTGCACCGACGTACGGCTGAACTTTGGAATCCAGCCCGCCGAGCGGGTAGTAGTTCACCAGCAGATTGACCGGCATGCGGTCGATGGTGTCGGTTTCGCCACCGGCGCTGATCGTATGCTCGATCTTCTCGGAGCTGTTGAGTTCGATGCCAATATTGTCGTGGAACAGGTAGCCAGCACCGAAGGTGAAGCCGGTTTCGCCGCTGCTGACGCCGTCGAGCACGCCATTGTCGGAACGGGTGTCGGATTTGGCAAAGCCGCCACGCACGAAGGTATCGCCGGCGCTATAGGCCAAGGCCGCCTGGCTGGCGAAGAGGGAGCTGGCTGCAAGGGCAACCACAGGAATCAGACGGATCGGTTTCATTACAGCGTCCTCCTGGTTTCTAACGCCGGAGGTTCCGGCAACATGGACGATGCCCAGTATACGAACACTGTTTCTAAAAGTCCTGTTTAATTTTGTTATCAGCGCCATTGCCACAATTGATTGACATAATCGCTTGAATGCCTAATTTCAAAGCCGTGAATATGACAAACAATGTGCACCCGGATGTACAATTATTGTTGTGTCGCAGCATGGCATAAGGCAAGACGAAGGGCTAAGCCTTGTGTAAGAGCACACAGGAGAGGTCGCGATGCGGACAGAGGTACAGAACTGCCCGATGTGGTTGACAATGGCGGCCATGCTGACGGCTGCAGCGCTGGCGCTAGGGTTGTTGATTCGCCCGGAGCTGATCAGCGGATTGCCGATGGTCTTGCGCATGCCGGCCATCGGGCTGGGTGTCTGGGCGCTTGGCGCGGCCTTCATGCAGCCGCTGGGGCTCGAGTTTCGTCGCCATTGGCTGCGGCGTGCCACCAGCCCGCCGATGAGTCTGGCGGTACTCGGCGCCTTTGCCGTGATCGTGATCGCCCGTGCCCTCTGGTTGATATGAGCCACGAGAAAGCCGCCCGGAGGCGGCTTTCTCTCTGCGTATGGCGCCGTTGCGCTGGTGCCGGCGGATTACGCCTCCTCGAAGGTATCGAAGTCGGCGGTCACACGCAGGTCCGGCTCTTCGGTGGTCAGGCTTGCCACGATGATGGCGATATAGGCCAGGATGACGCCCGGAACGATCTCGTAGAGATCGAAGATTCCTCCCGACAGCTCGGCCCAGACCACCACGGTCACGCCGCCTACCACGATACCGGCCAGCGCCCCCCATTTATTCATACGCCGCCAGTAGAGCGACATGATCAGTGCCGGTCCGAAGGCGGCGCCAAAGCCGGCCCAGGCGTAGGCGACCAGGTCGAGTACGGTGGCGTCGGGGTTGAGCGCCAGCAAGTAGGCGAGCACCGCAATGGCGATGACGGCGAAGCGGCCCACCCATACCAGTTCGGTCTGGCTGGCGTCCTTGCGGAAAATCGCCTTGTAGAAATCATCGGTCAGTGCTGAAGAAGAGACCAGCAGTTGGGAGTCGGCGGTGGACATGATCGCGGCCAGGATGGCGGCGAGCAGGATACCGGCGATCACCGGGTGGAAGATCAGGTTGACCATCACCATGAATACGGTTTCGCCGTCGGCCAGGTCGCGCTGGACGAAGCCTACGCCGAGCAGGCCTACGGCGATGGAGCTGACCAGAGCGATGGCGGTCCAGGTTACGGCGATGCGGCGGGCGGCGGGAATATCACGATCACTGCGGATGGCGGCGAAGCGCGCCAGAATGTGCGGCTGGCCGAAGTAGCCCAGGCCCCAGGCCAGGGAGCTGACGATGCCGATGAAGGTCAGCGCTTCGCCAGTGGAGGCGTCGCGGAACCAGGCCAGCATGTACTCGCTCTCTGCGGCAAGCGCGGCCCCGGCACCGGCAGTGCCGCCCAGGTCGCCGAAGGCGATGATCGGTACGATGGCCAGTGCCGCGGCCATCATCAGACCTTGGATGAGGTCGGTCCATGAGACCGCCAGGAAGCCACCGAAGAAGGTGTACGAGATCACTGCGACGGTGCCGATGGTGACGGCTAGGGCGTAATCGTAGCCGAACACCGTCTCGAACAGCCGGCCGCCGGCGACCAGCCCGGAGCTGGTATAGAAGAGGAAGAACATCAAAATGAAGATTGCCGAGATTACCCGCAGCAGCTGCGACTTGTCGCGGAAGCGATTGGCGAAGTATTCCGGCAGGGTCAGGGCGTCGCTGACCTTGAAGCTGTAGAGACGCAGACGGCGCGCCACGACCAGCCAATTGAGCCAGGTGCCAATCAGCAGGCCCACGGCGATCCAGCTCGCCGAGATGCCGCTGACGTAGGCGGCACCCGGCAGGCCGAGCAGCAGCCAGCCGGACATGTCCGATGCGCCGGCGGAGATCGCCGAGGTCCAGGGACCGAGCGAGCGGCCACCCAGGATGTAGTCGGAAAGGTTGGTCGTACGCTTGTAGGCGACGATGCCGATACCGAGCATCAGCAGCAGATACACCACGAAGGTGAAGCCGATAGCCATATTATTCTGAACCATAAGGGGTTCCTTCACATGTTGTTGTGGTCAATGACGAGCGGGTCACTCGTCTCCCAGCGCAAGCAGTGACGCGTTGCCGCCCAGTGCGGCGGTGTTGACGGTCACGGTCTTTTCCGTGGCAAAGCGCAGCAGGTAGTGCGGTCCGCCAGCCTTGGGTCCGGTGCCCGAAAGGCCCTGGCCGCCGAACGGCTGTACGCCTACGACGGCGCCGATGATATTCCGGTTAATGTAGACATTTCCAACGCGAATCCTCTGCGCAACGAGCTGAGCAAAGGATTCGTTGCGGCTGTGCACGCCGAACGTCAGCCCGTAACCCTTGGCATTGATCGACTCGAGTACCTTCTCGATCTCGTTGGCCTTGTAGCGCACCACGTGCAGGACCGGGCCGAACTGCTCCCGCTCCAGGGCATCGATGGTGTCGATGCTGAAGGCCGTCGGCGGCACGAAGGTGCCGTGCGCAGTGTGGGTCGCATCCAGGCGGGTCTCGGCCAGCAGGCGGCCTTGGCCCTTGAGCTTCTCGACGTGCGCCATCAGGTTCTTGCGCGCGTCCTCGTCGATCACTGGCCCCACATCGGTACCTAGGTCACGCGGATCGCCAACGTGCAGTTCGTCCATGGCGCCGCGCAGGATCTCGATGACCCGGTCGGCCACGTCGTCCTGCAGGTAGAGTACGCGCAGCGCACTGCAGCGCTGGCCGGCACTCTGGTAGGCGGACTGCACCACGTCGGCCACGACTTGCTCCGGCAGCGCAGTGGAGTCGACGATCAGTGCGTTCATGCCGCCGGTCTCGGCGACCAGTGCCGGCAGCGGGGCGTTCTCGCGCGCCGCCAGGGCGCGGTTGATGATCTGGGCGGTGTCGGTACCGCCGGTGAAGGCGACACCGGTGATGCGCGGGTCGGAGGTGAGCACGCTGCCCACGGTGGGCCCATCGCCCGGCAACAACTGCACCACGTCGCGTGGCATGCCGGCCTCGTAGAGCAGCTCCACCACTCGATGGGCGACGATGGAGGTCTGCTCGGCAGGCTTGGCCAGCACGCTGTTGCCGGCCACGGCGGCGGCTACCATCTGGCCGCAGAAGATCGCCACCGGGAAGTTCCACGGGCTGATCGCGGCGAATACACCCTTGCCTCCCAGCATCAGCCGGTTCGACTCGCCGGTGGGTCCGGGCAGCTCGAGCGGTTCGCCGAACTGCTCTTCGGCGCGCATGGCGTAGTAGCGGCAGAAATCCACCGCTTCGCGGATCTCGTCGACGCCGTCGGTGAGCAGCTTGCCACCCTCGCGGGAACACAGCGCCATCAGTTCGGCCATGTTCTCCTCCATTAGGTCGCCCAGGCGGCGAATGATGGCGGCGCGCTCGGCAACCGGCGTGGCCTCCCAGCGCGGGAAGGCGGCCCAGGCGGCATCCACGGCACGGGCGGCCTGGTCACGGCTGGTCCACTGCACGCTGCCGACCCGTTGACGCCTGTCGTAGGGGCTGAACACCTCGTGCACGTTGGCCGAGTCGCGCGTTACCTCGAAGGCGAGTAGTGGGCCGACCTCATAGCTTTGCTCCATGAAACCCGCCATGGCCTTCATCAACGGATCGTACTGGCTGCGCACGTTGAGATTGACGCCCCGTGAGTTGCGGCGCTTCTCGCCGTAGATATCCTTGGGCAGGGGAATTCTCGGGTTGGCGAAGGTGCGGTATTGGCCCAGCGTTTCCACCGGATGGATGCAAAGCGACTCCACCGGCACCTTGGGATCGACCAACTGGTGTACGAACGAGGAGTTGGCGCCGTTCTCCAGCAGGCGTCGCACCAAGTAGGGCAGCAGGTCCTTGTGGGCGCCCACTGGGGCGTAGATACGGCAGTAGGTGCCCTTGGGTGCGCGCTTCAGGGCTGCGTCGTAGAGTGCCTCGCCCATACCGTGCAGGCGCTGGAACTCGAAGGGACGCGTTGCCTCGTTGGCCATCTCGAGGATGGTGCTGATGGTGTGGGCGTTGTGGGTGGCGAACTGGGGGAAGATGCGGCCGCGGGTCTGGTCGGACAGCAAGAGGTGTGCGCAGACCAGGTAGGCCACGTCGGTGCAGGCCTTGCGCGTGTAGACCGGGTAGCCATCCACGCCGAGCTGCTGCGACTCCTTGATCTCGCTGTCCCAGTAGGCGCCCTTGACCAGGCGTACGGGGATTTCGTCGCCCTGTCGGTCGGCCAGGCGATTGAGGTAGTGCAGCACCGGCAGGGCGCGCTTGGAGTAGGCCTGTACCACCAGGCCAAAATGCCCCCAACCCTTGCAGGCGTCGCTCTGGTAGACGGCGCGGAACACTTCAAGCGACAGCTCCAGACGATCGACCTCCTCGGCATCGATGGTCAGCGCCACGTCGCGCTGACGCGCCATGGTAACCAGTTCTCTCACGCTACCGGCCAGTTCGCGCAGGACCTGTTCGCGGCGGCCGAACTCGTAGCGCGGATGCAGCGCCGAAAGCTTGATCGAGACGGAAGGCGACGGGGTGCGGTCCGAGAGCTTGGTGCTGGTCAGACCGACTCGCTCGATGGCGCGCGCATAATCGTCGAAGTAGCGCTTGGCATCGGCACGCGTGCGCGCCGCCTCGCCCAGCATGTCGTAGGAGTAGGTGTAGCCCTTATCGAACAGCGTCCGGGAGCGCTTCAGGGCTTCGTCGATGTCGCGACCGAGCACGAACTGCTTGCCCATGATCTTCATCGCTTCATACATGGCGCGCCGTATCACCGGCTCGCCCATGCGATTGACCAGGCGATTGATGAAGCCCGAGGGCTTGCCGTCACGTGGCTTGTCGAGCGTGACCACGCGGCCGGTCATCAGCAGGCCCCAGGTCGAGGCATTGACCAGCCAGGAGTCGCTCTGGCCCATGTGCGCCTTCCAGTCGGCGGGTCCCAGCTTGTCTTCGATCAACGCATCTGCAGTGGCCGTGTCGGGAATGCGCAGCATGGCCTCGGCCAGGCACATCAGCATCAGCCCCTCGTGGGTATCAAGGCTGTACTGCTGGAGCAGTTCGTCGATGGTATCCACTGCTGTGTCCATCTCACGCACTTCTCGAACGAGCTCGGCAGTCTTGCCCGCGATGCGCCGGAAATCCTCGGGGTCGGCGCTGAGCACGTTGACCAATTCCTGGACGAAGGTCTCCTCATCGACGATGTAATGATTGCTGATGCGCGAGTACAGGGTATCGAGATCCTGCTGCCAGGAAGCAGCGTCCAGCATTGTTTTGGCATTGAGCATATGAATTCCCCGAAGGTCGCCCGTCCTGAAACGGCAAGAGGCATGTGCCAAGCGTTCCGCCTGAACATGGGTATGTCTTCCTTGACTGTAGGGGGCGAACGGAGGGCTTGCTTGTCAAAACCCCGGAAGGATTTGCAGAATTCGCGGGACTTGCGGGCGCGGGGCTTGTAATTGCGACTTAAGTCGTATGTCGTAGGCGGTTTGAGGTGAAGGACAGAGAAGTGTCCAGCTTGGTGCGCCGAACCTGGCTGGGTGGGCAGCCGTAGGCACTACGAAACGCATGAGACAGTGCGCTCTGGTGAGCGAAGCCGGTATTCAGGGCGACCTGTGACAGCGGCATGCGGCTCTCCTCGAGCAGCCGCCGGGCTGCTTCCAGGCGGCGTCGGCGAACGTACTGCCATGGAGAGAGACCGGTCTGCTCACGAAAGCGGCTGCGAAAGTGTGCTTCGCTGAGGCACGCTTGGGCGGCAAGATCTGCCACCGAGATCGGACAGGAGAGGTGGCGGTCGATGAAATGGTCGAGCTTGGCCAGATCCAGCCGACGCATCGACGGCGGCGCTGTCGCCCCGCCAAGCCTGGCGTGCAGGCAGCCAAGAAAGGTCGCCGCCAGCCGGTCGCTCTGGGCGTTGCTCAAGCTCTGCTGGCTGCTGGCCTGCTCGAGCAGAAGAAAATCGAGATATTGCTTGAGTGGCTTGTCCAGAGCGAAGAACCGGGGGGCATCGAACAGCCGTGACAGCTCGTGATGGTAGCCGGTGAGCGATGGGGCAGTGGCGGGTAGATCGAGGATGAGCTGGCGGTTCTCGCCCTGGCCCATGTAGTAGTGCACGTGGTTGGCAGGCACGATGCAGCCGGAAAAGGCCGAGATCGCACCGCCCAGCCCCTCGATCTCGAACTCCGCATGGCCCCGCAGGCCGATGACGATCTGGTGAAAATCATGGGCGTGGTGCTGGGTTGCGGTATCGAGCGGAATCTGGCGTATCACACTGGACATGAGGGCCTCCCGCCTGCGGCTGGCTATCCGGCCACAGGATATCATATTCATCGCCTGGCCAGCGCTACGGCTGGTGGCGTTGCCGTTCCCGCAGACGCTGGTGGGAAGCCAGGTGGTCGCGCAGGGCGGCCAGCTCATCCCGGCCGGTCTTGTCGAGCAGGGACTTGCCCTGGGCCACCTGCCAGGGTCGTCCATGCTCTTGCATCAAGCGCTGGGCACGGCGCCGCACGCCGTCGAGATAATCATCGTGGCGAATCGGGTAATTGATCACGACGTTCCATTCGGTTTCCCCCACCTGGTTGGCCAGTGCCTTGTCGAACAGCGCCAGTAGCTGCTCCGGCTCGGTTCGATAGCGAGGCGTGCGTGAGAACATCAGGATCAACACCATGCCGCCTATGACGAACAGGCAGACGGCGAAGATGAGCAGGAAGAGTGCCATGCGAAAGCCACGCTGATAGAGACGTGCGGGTCGGCGAGCTGCGGTCGCCTGATGCACCGGTCTGCTGCGAGAACTGGAGCGGGTGAAGGGAATCGAACCCTCGTCTTAAGCTTGGGAAGCTTCTGCTCTACCATTGAGCTACACCCGCGAGGCGTTTCGATAGTAAAACCAAGGGTTTGGGCTTTGCAAGCCGTCTCGTGAATTTCCCTCTTCCGGCCCGATAAGTATTTGTTTTGTCGGTCAGGCATGCTGTGTCCGGTGTCCTCGGCAGCGTTCCGGAAGGTGGGGGCGGGGGAAGGGAAGAAAAAAATTATCGAACAGTGGCGAACTTTTTTGCTTGCTGCTGTCATATCTGGTACAGGCAACAGCGCGATGGCAGTCGCTAACACTGTTGTTCTGGCTCGCAGTTTCGATCTTGCCGCCCATGACATCCCTCATGGGCGGTTTTTTTTGTGCGCTTGGGGCAGGGCAGCGACGATATGAACGAGCCCTGCCTCGGCAGGGCTCGTTGCGCTTCCGTGAAGCAAGGTCTCGCTCGGCAGCTGGGTGTGGCAGCCGGGCCCGTGACCTGTGACCCGTGAGCCTCAGGTGTGTCGCATGCGCAGGATAGCGGTCAGCACGTCGCGACGGGTCACGATGCCACACAGGCGGCCCTGTTCGGTCACCGGATAGACCTTGGGTTTCTGGCCGAGCATCTCCTGGGCCAGGTCGGTGATGCTCTTGGTGGGCGAAACGGACAAGACTTCGTTGCGCATCAGCTCCTTCACCAAGGGTGCTTCGTCGTTGAGGTAGGCGCTCTGGAGCAGCTTGCCCAATACGTCCTGCTCGGAGATGAAGCCGATCAATTGATCATGGTCATCGACGACCGGTACGCCAGGCAGGCGGTGCAAGGCCAGGCCTTTGGCCAGGGTGGTGATCGACATGTTGCCGGTGACCCGGTAGCAATCCCGGGACATTATCTCTCGAACGATGGTCGGGGCCCTGTTGAGCATGGCGCATCTCCTTGTTCCGGACGCTCGTGGCGGGACACTTTCAGCATAGCCGAGTCGACTCGGATATAAGGAAAGTCTTCAACACCTGGCCAACGCTCGGCTCCCCGGTATCGAGAAGGCGGCTCTGAAGGCGAACATGCCTGGACGGATTGGCCCCAAGTCAGCAGGTCTTGGTCTAGCTTGAAAGGCAGGCCCCAGTGGGTCTGGTTCCATGACGAAGGCAGGAGGCGGTTATGGACGCGCGCGAATACTTGGCAAGAAAGGGCCTCGACGGTAGCCGGGACGAGGAGCGCCCCAACACACTGGAGGAGAAGGCGTGGGAGCGCGCCCGTCAGGCGGGTGGGCACCAGCCTCGTGCCGGTACTCCGCATGATTGGGAGGACTGGGAGCGCTATCACGAGGAGTTGGCCGAAGGTGCCGAAACCATCGATCTGAAGATCGATCACGAGGCGCATCGCCAGGCCTCGAGGTTCGCTCAGGCGGAGCATGAGGCGGACCCGGCGGTGCAGGAATTCGTGCCGCCGGCTGAGGCGTGCCCGGCCCTCAGCGATATGGAGGAGCCGACCGCAACGCCGCCGGCATGGCAGGAGTCCGCGGTGCTGCGTTTCTCCTACAAGGCCCTGGCCGTGTTGTTGCCGCCGCTGGCCGTTGGTCTTGCTCAAGGGGGAGGCAGGCGAGTAGCCATCAGCCTGGCCCTTACGCTGCTGGGCTGGGTGCCGGGCTGCCTCTACGCCTGGTCATGGTTGCGGCGCCGGCTGGGCTGAATGCCGTCTTCGGAAGTGAACAGTTTGGTTGCAAACGAAAGTGTCGATCCCTATTGCACATTGCTGATGCTAAGTTGCCGTTTTGAGCCATTTCTTGGTAAAACTAGACTATGGTATAAGCGGTTATTCGAGCATGAGCGTTGCTCGCCCTCTGCCTCTGAGCTAGTCTCGCTATCGTAATTCGAACATTTGTGGTGATTATCTGGTTGAAATCGAACATTGGAGTGTCGATCTCCTGTTCGCTTTCGTTGCCTCAATGTCCACGACCCGACAAGAATAACAGGGCGAGGCTCATGTCCTACCTACTCTCCATCGATCAAGGCACGACCAGTTCGCGCGCGCTCCTCTTCGATGACTCGCTGCAGACGGTGGCCATCGCACAGCAGGAGCTCGCCCAGTCTTTCCCCGATGACGGCTGGGTGGAACACGATGCCGAGGCGATATGGCAATCGGTAATTGCTGTTTGTCAGGAGGTATTGCAGCGCAGCGGTGCCGTCGCTCGGGAAATCGCCGCGATCGGCATCACCAACCAGCGGGAGTCCACCGTGGTATGGGATCGTGCCACCGGTGAACCTATCCATCCCGTTATCGTGTGGCAGGATCGGCGCACGGCAGCGTACTGCGATGCGCTCAATGCCGCTGGCCACGCCGAGACCGTGCGGCAGCGCACCGGGCTTCTCATCGATCCTTATTTCTCTGCCACCAAACTGGCGTGGCTGCTCGACAACGTAGCCGGTGCGCGTGAGCGGGCCGAGCGTGGCGAGCTGGCCTTCGGCACCATCGACAGCTACCTGATCTGGCGCCTGACCGGGGGGCGGCGGCACCAGACCGATGCCACCAACGCCTCGCGTACGCTGCTCTTCAATATCCATACCCAGCAGTGGGATCCACGGCTGCTGGGACTGTTCGACATTCCCTCGGCATTGCTGCCCGAAGTATGCGACTCGAGCGACGACTACGGCGTCACCGATCGGGCGCTGTTCGGCCATGAGATTCCCATTGCCGGCGTGGCCGGCGACCAGCATGCCGCGCTGGTGGGGCAGGCCTGCTTCAAGCCCGGCATGTTGAAAAGCACCTACGGTACCGGCTGTTTCATGATGCTCAATACCGGCGAGCAGGCCGTTGCTTCAGGCAACCGCTTACTGACCACCCTGGCATACCGTCTCAACGGTGTACCCACCTATGCCCTCGAAGGCAGCATCTTCGTTGCCGGTGCCACGGTGCAGTGGCTGCGCGATGGACTCAAGTTGTTCGGAGATGCTGCCGAGTCCGAACGCCTGGCCGAGCAGACCCGAGAGGGTAGCAATGTCTATCTGGTGCCGGCCTTCACCGGGTTGGCCGCCCCCCACTGGGACCCGCGGGCACGCGGCGCGATCTTCGGCCTCACTCGCGATACGGGTATCGCCGAGCTGGTGGCGGCCGGTCTGCGCTCGGTGTGCTTCCAGTCTCGCGATCTCTACGGCTGCCTGGAGCAGGATGTTGGCCTTGGCCTTGGCCTTGGCAGACTCAGGGTCGACGGCGGCATGGTGGCCAATGGTTGGCTGATGCAGTGCCTCGCCGACGTGCTAGGCCAGGAGGTCGACCGTCCCGCGGTGCGTGAGACGACCGCTTTGGGTGCCGCCTACCTGGCGGCATTGGGTATCGGCTGGTATTGCTCGCTGGACGAGCTCGATGCGCTGTGGCGCTGCGAGCGAACCTTCACTCCGGACATGGCAGCGGGCCTGCGGGAATCGCTCTATGCCGGTTGGCAGACGGCCGTGGAGCGGGTGAAGAGTGACCGCAGCAACAGCGCCGCAGCCGTGCCGAGGCATGCCTTGCCGCTGGCCGGCTAGGTCGTGACGTTCACGCGCCCGTTCACACAACGACTCATAACGATGACAAAGAGTTCTGTATGTCTCTGATACTTGAAAACATCGACCATGTGGTCAATGGGGTCACCCATATCGAGGGCATCAATCTCGAGCTGGCACCCGGCTCCTTCAATGTTCTGCTGGGGCGAACCCTGGCCGGCAAGACGACGCTGATGCGCATCATGGCCGGTCTCGAGCCACCTACGCGAGGTCGGGTGCTGATGCATGGCGAGGACGTGACGCGCAAGTCGGTGCGCAAGCGCAACGTCTCGATGGTCTACCAGCAGTTCATCAATTACCCGGGTCTCACCGTCTACGACAACATCGCCTCACCGCTCAAGCTGGCGCGGGTGCCGAAAGCGGAGATACGCCAGCGGGTTCAGGAAACGGCGAGCATGCTGCACATCGAGCATCTGCTCGATCGTTATCCGGCAGAGCTTTCCGGAGGCCAGCAGCAGCGAACCGCCATGGGACGGGCGCTGGTCAAGGATGCGGACCTGATCCTGTTCGACGAGCCGCTGGTCAATCTCGACTACAAGCTGCGTGAGGAGTTTCGCGAGGAACTGCGCGAACTGTTCAAGACGCGCAATTGCATTGCCGTCTATGCCACCACCGAGCCCAACGAGGCGCTGGCGCTGGGTGGTCATACCGCTGTGCTTCACCAGGGACGCCTGTTGCAGTATGGCCCCACCGAAGATGTCTACCATCGTCCACGCGACGTGCTGGCCGCCGAGATGTTCTCGGAGCCACCGATCAACGTGATGCCGGCCATCGTCTCGGGCGCCGAGGTGACCTTTGATCGCAATGTGCATTTTCCGCTCAACCGTGATCTGGCCAAGCTGTCACCGGGCCAGTATCAGTTCGGCGTGCGTGCTTCGCACATCGGGCTCGAGCGTCGGTCGGAAGATGATCTCGAGCTGGAGGTGACCGTCGATATCGCCGAGATCAGCGGTTCGGAAACCTTTGTGCACGTGCACAACGACCTTTTTCATCTGGTGCTGCACTTGGACGGTGTCCAGCAGTTCGCCGTGGACCAGAGGCTCAAGGTCTACCTACCGACCCACAAGATCTATGCCTTCGATCGGCATGGCGACGTCGTGCACATCCCGGCACGGCCAGGAGCGCACTGATGGCCCAGATCACCCTCAAGTCACTGGCGCATAGCTATTCTCCCAATCCTTCAGGCCCCGAGGATTACGCCATTCGTGAAATGGAGCATGTCTGGCAACAGGGAGGTGCCTATGCACTGCTGGGGCCGTCAGGCTGCGGCAAGTCGACGTTGCTCAACATCATCTCCGGCCTGCTCACCCCCTCGGACGGACAGGTCCTGTTCGACGACCAGGTCATGAACGAACTGCCACCCGAGGAGCGCAACATTGCCCAGGTGTTCCAGTTCCCGGTGGTCTACGACACCATGACCGTATACGACAACCTGGCCTTTCCGCTGCGCAACGTGGGCACATCGGAAGCCAAGGTGCGCGAGCGCGTGGCCGAAGTCGCCGACATTCTCGACCTCACTTCGCTGCTCAGGCGCAAGGCACGCAATCTCACCGCCGATGAGAAGCAGA
This sequence comes from Halomonas sp. A29, assembly GCF_046723295.1. Classification (NCBI taxonomy): domain Bacteria; kingdom Pseudomonadati; phylum Pseudomonadota; class Gammaproteobacteria; order Oceanospirillales; family Halomonadaceae; genus Halomonas; species Halomonas sp. A29. The sequence continues at coordinate 377,444 of NZ_JAXQPR010000005.1, read as the reverse complement.
AGGTCTCCATGGGCCGCGGCCTGGTACGCGACGACGTCTCGGCGATTCTGTTCGACGAGCCGCTCACGGTGATCGACCCCCAACTCAAGTGGAAGCTCAGGCGCAAGCTCAAGGAGATCCACGAGCGCTTCAACATCACCATGATCTACGTGACCCACGATCAGCTCGAAGCCTCGACCTTCGCCGACAAGATCGCGGTGATGTACGAAGGCCAGGTGGTGCAGTTCGGCACCCCGCGTGAGCTGTTCGAGGCCCCGGCCCATACCTTCGTCGGCTACTTCATCGGCAGCCCGGGCATGAACCTCGTCGAGGTGGTACGCACCGACGAAGGGGGCGTGCGCGCAGGGACCGTCGACCTGACCCTGCCGCCTGCACTGCTGAGTGCGATCCACCAGGCTCGCTCGCGCAACATCAAGCTGGGTATACGGCCCGAATTCGTCGAGATGCTGGCCGCTCCCGCCGCAGATGCCTATCCCATCGATATCGACAACGTTCAGGATCTGGGCACCTACCGCATCGTGTCGTTCTCGTTTGCCGGCGTGTCGTTCCGTGCCCGCCTGGGGGAGGATCAGCCAATGCCGGAACGTCAGGCCTTCGTCCGCTTCCCCGAGGCTTGGTTGAATCTTTACATCGATGAGTTCCGCGTGGAGGTGGGGCAATGAACAAGGTCCAGAACAACCGGGCATGGTTCCTTATCCTGCCCATGCTGCTGCTGGTGGCCTTCTCGGCCATCGTGCCGCTGATGACGGTGGTCAACTACTCGGTGCAGGACGTGTTCGATGCCAATACGCGCTTCTTCACCGGCACCGAGTGGTTCGAGACCATGCTCAACGACCGGGCGCTACAGGCCGCATTGCTGCGCCAGTTCGCCTTTTCGTTCACCATCCTGGCGATCGAGGTGCCGCTGGGTATCGGCATTGCGCTGCTGATGCCGAAGCGTGGCTGGCAGGCCTCGGCGGTACTGATCCTGATCACGCTGCCATTGTTGATTCCCTGGAACGTGGTGGGCAGCATCTGGCAGCTCTTCACCCGCGGCGATATCGGCCTGATGGGGGTGGGCATCCGCCAACTGGGCTACGCCTACAACATTACCCGCAACCCCACCGATGCCTGGGCGACGATCATCCTCATGGACGTGTGGCATTGGACGCCATTGATCGCCTTGCTGTGCTATAGCGGCCTGCGCTCGATCCCCGATGCCTACTACCAGGCGGCGCGCATCGATCGGGCCTCCAAGTGGGCGGTGTTCCGCTACATCCAGTTGCCCAAGCTGACCAATGTGCTGGTGATCGGTGTGCTGCTGCGTTTCATGCACTCCTTCATGATCTACGCCGAGCCGTTCGTGCTGACCGGTGGTGGGCCCGGCAGTTCGACCACCTTCCTCAGCCAGTCGCTGACCACCATGGCCATCGGCCAACAGGACCTGGGGCCATCGGCGGCGTTCTCGCTGATCTACTTCCTCATCATTCTGCTGGTCTGCTGGGTCTTCTACACCGCGATCATGAACAGCCAGAAAGACAAAACCACTCAGGGAGGAGCCTGACATGACCAGCTCCGTACCGACCACGCCCGAAAGCGTGCGCCGCCAGGCTGCCGAGAGTGCCGCCAAGCGCCGCAAGCGGGCACGCTCCGTCACCATTCGCTGGCGTCGCCGCACGCTGCTCGCTCTCTATCTCGTCTTCGTGATGCTGCCGATCTACTGGTTGCTCAACCTGTCCTTCCAGACCAACAGCGAGATCCTGGGCACCTTCTCGTTCTGGCCGCAGAACTTCACCGCTGCCAACTATGTCCGCATCTTCACCGATTCCAACTGGTACATGGGTTACGTCAACTCGCTGGCCTACGTGCTGATGAACATGCTCATCAGCATTTCGGTAGCGCTGCCCGCCGCCTACGCCTTCAGCCGCTTCAAGTTCATCGGCGACAAGCACCTGTTCTTCTGGCTGCTGACCAACCTGATGGCGCCACCGGCGGTGTTCCTGTTGCCCTACTTCCAGCTCTACTACTCGGTGGGCCTGTTCGATACCCATATCGCCGTGGCGCTGGCCCACTGCCTGTTCAATATCCCGCTGGCGGTGTGGATCCTCGAGGGTTTCATGAGCAGCGTACCCAAGGAGGTCGACGAGACCGCCTACATCGATGGCTACAGCTTCCCGCGCTTCTTCGTCACCATTTTCCTGCCCATGATCCGCTCGGGGATCGGCGTGACGCTGTTCTTCCTGTTCATGTTCTCCTGGGTCGAACTGCTGCTCTCGCGCACCCTGACCGCGACCAAGGCCCAGCCCATTGCCTCGATCATGACACGCACCTCGACGGCATCGGGCATCGACTGGGGCACGCTGGCCGCAGCCGGCGTCTTGACCATCATCCCGGGCATCGTGGTGGTCTACTTCGTGCGCAACCACATCGCCAAGGGCTTCGCCCTGGGCCGGACCTGAAGGGGAGGACATCGCGATGGAATGGATGGTCTGGACGTTACCCACGGCAATCTTCTTCTCCGTCATTGCCGCGATACTGCTCGGCATGACGGCCTGGGAGCTGGCGTCGCCCACGGTGGAGCGTCGCGGCTTCCTGCCGATCGCCACCACCCGTGGCGACAGGCTCTTCATCGGTCTGCTATCCGCCGCCTATATTCACCTGGCCGTGGTCGGCTTTACCGAATTTTCGATTTGGTTTGCCCTGGGGGCTTCCGTCCTCTGGTTGCTGGTGCTGATGCGCTGGGGCTGAGCCAAGGCACTACGGACGATAACCATGTCACGGACGACAACCACACGCAGAACGAGGTCAACATGAAGAATAAAAGGATCCAACTGACGGCCATCGCGGGCAGCCTGCTGCTTGCGTCGGCCGCGCTGCACGCTCAATCCGATGATGCCCGCGCGATCGCCGAACGGCTGATCGACCAGCATTTCCAGAATTCCACGCTAACGCGTGAGGAGCAGATCGAGGAGCTGCTGTGGTTCGCACAGGCCGCCGAGCAGTTCCGCGGCATGGAGATCAACACCGTCGCCGAGGGCCTCACCACTCACGTCTGGGAGCGCGACGTGCTGGCACCGGCGTTCGAGGAACTCACCGGTATCCGGGTCACCCACAACATCATCGGTGAGGGCGATGTGGTGGACAACATGCAGACCCAGATGCAGACGGGGCGCAACATCTACGATGGCTATGTCAACGACTCGGACGCCATCGGCACCCACATCCGCTATGGCACCACCATCAACCTGTCCCACGCAATGGAGAACGAATGGGCCGACTATACGCTGCCCACCCTCGATCTCGACGACTTCATCGGTCTGCAGTACACCACCGGGCCGGATGGCAGTATCTATCAGTTGCCGACCCAGCAGTTCGCTAACCTCTACTGGTTCCGCTACGACTGGTTCCAGCGTGAGGACCTCCAGGAGCAATTCCGTGAGATCTACGGCTATGACCTGGGCGTGCCGACCAACTGGACGGCCTACGAGGACATCGCCGAGTTCTTCACCGAGCACGTTGGTGAGATCGACGGCCAGCGGGTCTACGGGCACATGGACTACGGTCGCCGCGACCCGTCGCTGGGCTGGCGCTTCCACGACTCCTGGCTCTCCATGGCCGGCATGGGCAGTCCCGGCATTCCGTTCGGCAACCCCGTCGACGACTGGGGCATTCGCGTCGACGAAGAGAGTCGCCCGGTAGGGGCCAGCGTCAGCCGTGGCGGGGCGACCAACTCGCCAGCCTCGGTATTCGCCGTGACCAAGATGGTCGAGTGGCTCGACAAGTATGCACCCCCCGAGGCCCAGGGCATGACCTTCGGCGAAGCTGGCCCCGTTCCGGCCCAAGGCAACATTGCCCAGCAGATCTTCTGGTACACCGCCTTTACCGCCGACATGGTCGATCCCAGCGTGGCGGTTACCGACGACGAGGGCAACCCCATGTGGCGCATGGCCCCGTCGCCCACCGGGCCGTATTGGGAGGAGGGCATGAAGGTCGGCTATCAGGACGTGGGTTCCTGGACCTTCTTCGACTCCACTCCTGAGGATCGTCGCACCGCGGCCTGGCTGTTCGGTCAGTTCACCACGGCCAAGACGGTCTCCCTGGAGAAACTGATTGCCGGCCTGACGCCGATTCGCGAGTCCGATATCTTCTCCGATCAGATGACCGAAATGGCACCCAAGCTGGGTGGCTTCGTCGAGTTCTATCGTAGTCCCAACGAGTCCATGTGGACGCCGACCGGGACCAACGTGCCCGACTACCCGCGCATGGCGCCGCTGTGGTGGCAGAACCTGGCTCCGGCCGTCAGTGGTGAAATCTCGCCTCAGGAGGCCCTCGACAACCTGGCCGGTGCGCTCGACAACATCATGGCACGCCTGGCGCGGGCCAACGTGTTCGAGGCCTACCCGCCGGTGCTCAACGAAGAGCGCGATCCGGAGTACTGGCTGTCGCAGGAGGGCTCGCCCAAGGCCAAGCTAGACGACGAGATGCCGCAGGGAACCACCGTGCCCTACGACCAGCTGATGGAGGAGTGGATGGCCGCCGGTACACGTTGACTGTCGGCGCCAGGCTCTGGCCTGACGCGCCTGGAAAACCTGGCGTACCGGCAAGGTGCGTCGGGTACGCCAACCGATTCGTGTAACCGGTAGCCCGTCCGGGGCATTCAGGCCCCGTTCGGCGCTCGCCGAACGGGGCTTTTGTCTTCAAAAGGTCCGCACATGGAACTGCGTAGCAGCAACATCGACAAGCTGGACGGTGAGGTCTTCGACGTCCTGATCGTTGGCGGCGGCATCAACGGCGCCTCGGCGGCGGCGGCCCTGGCCGGCAAGGGAGTGCGGGTCGCCCTGATCGAGCGCGGTGATTTCGCTGGCAGCACCAGCATGCACTCGTCCAACCTGGTGTGGGGCGGCATCAAGTACATGGAAAGCCGCGACTTTGCCTTGGTACGCAAGCTCTGCATGAGCCGCAACCACTTGATCAAGAGCTATCCCTCGACGGTTCAGGAGATCCGCTTCCTGACCACCATCAAGCAGGGCTTCCGCTATCATCCGCGCTATCTTTGGGCTGGCGCCTGGCTCTACTGGCTGATCGGCAATGGCTTCACGCGTATCCCGCGCTTTCTTTCGCCGGCGGCAATACGCGACTGCGAAGCCATCGTCGATACCCGCAGCGCCATCGGTGGCTTCGAGTACTCCGATGCCTACCTGCACGACAACGACGCTCGCTTCGTCTTCAACTTCGTGCGCGGCGCTCTCAACTACGGCGCCGTGGCGGCGAACTACGTGGAGTCGCTGGGTGCGCGAAGGGAAGGGGAGCGATGGATTACGCGAGCCCGGGACGTCATCAGCGGGCGAGAACTGGAGGTGCGCTCCCGGGTGCTGATCAATGCCGCCGGCCCCTGGGTCGATGAGCACAACGCCCTCACCGGCCAGGCCACGGATCATCGTCACCTCTACTCCAAGGGGATTCACCTGATCGTGCCGCGGTTGACCGACAGTCAGCGCGTGCTGGCGTTCTTCGCCGATGACGGCCGGCTGTTCTTCGTGATTCCCATGGGGCCGAGGACCTGCATCGGCACCACCGATACCCGAGTCGAACGACCCGAGGTGGCGGCGACCGAAGACGACATACGCTTCGTGCTCGACAATCTCAACAAGCGACTCGAGCTCGACAAGCCGCTGGGCAAGGAGGACATCATCTCCATCCGCTGCGGCGTTCGGCCACTGGCGGTCAAGGCCGAAGGCGATGGAGAGCGCGACTTCCTGCACCTCTCGCGCAAGCATGCCATCGATATCAATCAGCGCGATGCCCATTTGAGCATCTTCGGTGGCAAGCTCACCGATTGCCTCAACGTGGGTGAGGAGATCGTCGCTGCGGTCGGTGGCATGGGGGTCGAGGTGCCCTACCCGAGGCATCGCTGGTACGGTGAGCCGCCCGATCAGGTGCGCCGGGAGTTTCTGCATCAGGCGAAGCTGATGCGACTTGACGCCATGACGGCGAGCGAAGCCTCCGAACCGCTTTCGACCCGACTGTGGCGGCGCTACGGTACCCATGCGCTGGAGATGCTCGAGGAGATTCGCGAGGATCCACGCCAGGCCGAGGTGCTGATCGAGAGCACCGAGTACCTGCGTTGTGAACTACGCTATGCCAAGCGGCGCGAGATGGTCACACGGCTGGAGGATTTCCTGCGGCGACGCTCCAAGATTGCCTTGGTGGTACATGAAGAGGCGATGCGTCGATCCCCGGGACTGCGCGAGGCTTGCACGATCCTGTTCGGCGACGATGCCGACGCTCGCCTGGAGGAGTACTTCGCCACCACGCGGCGGGAGCGCGGCGAGGAACCTGTGAGGGCTAGCGATACAGGGTCTGCGTCGGTGGGCACGACAGCGCCCGGGGCCTGAGTCATGGAGGGGCTGGCGGTGGATTGAAGAGCGGCGCGATGGGGGTATAATCCCGCGTCAACCCAAAATCTCAAAGAGGTTAACCGTGGGCTATCTCATCGGCGTCACCGCGCTCTGGGCCTTCTCGTTCTCGTTGATCGGCGTCTACCTGGCCGGCCAGGTGGATAGTTACTTTGCGGTGCTGATGCGTGTCGGTCTGGCTGCCCTGGTGTTCCTGCCGTTCCTGCGGCCGAGACTGCTGGTAGGACGCCAGCGGCTGGCCCTGATGGGACTTGGTGCCGTGCAGCTGGGTATCATGTACATCTTCTTCTATCAGTCCTTCCTGCTGCTGTCGGTACCCGAAGTCCTGCTCTTCACCATCTTCACGCCGCTCTATGTCACGCTGCTCGATGACGCCCTGTTCGGGCGCTTCACACCGTTCTACCTGCTCACCGCCGCCCTGGCGGTGCTGGGTGCGGCGGTGATCCGCTACGACGGCATCGACAGCGGCTTCTGGCTGGGTTTCCTGGTGGTTCAGGGGGCCAATTTCTGCTTCGCCCTGGGCCAGGTAGGCTATCGCCGCCTCTCCGTGGCGCTGCCTGCCGAACTGCCACGGCACAGTGTCTTTGCCTGGTTCTACCTCGGTGCCCTGGTCGTGGTGCTGCCGGCCTTCGCCCTGCTTGGCAACACCGCAGCGCTGCCCACCACCAGCGTACATTGGGGCGTGCTGGCCTGGCTGGGTCTGGTGGCTTCGGGACTCGGTTACTTCTTCTGGAACCTGGGCGCCACCCGGGTGGATGCCGGGGCGCTGGCGATCATGAACAACGCCCTGATCCCCGCCGGGCTCGCGGTCAACCTGGTGATCTGGAACCGCGATGCCGATCTGGGGCGGCTGGCCCTGGGTGGTGCGATCATCGTCGGCTCGCTGGTACTCAACGAGTGGTGGCTGCGTCATCGCGCGCCTGCCGCTGCCTGAGCCGCGTTTGCCCGCCCTGACCCCAGCCTCCATAATGAGCGCCGATGATCCGAGAGGCCAGGGCATGCAAAAAGAGCACGACGGGTTCAAGAACATCGGTCTGATTGGCCGCCTGGGCAGTACCAAGGTGGTCGAGACCCTCAAGCGCCTGCTGCGCTTTCTCGACGAACGAGGCCTCCACGTCATCGTCGAGGACCGCACCGCCACCGTGCTGCTCGACCATGGCCATCCCGAAGCCAGCCGGCGAACCCTCGGCGAACTCTGCGATCTCGTGATCGTGGTAGGGGGCGATGGCAGCCTGCTCGGTGCCGCCCGCACGCTTTGCCACAGCGGCACTCTGGTGCTAGGCGTCAATCGTGGGCGGCTGGGCTTTCTCACCGATATCTCTCCCGATGAGCTGGAGGAGCGCGTCGGCCAGGTGCTGGACGGCCAGTTCGAAGTCGAGGAGCGCTTCCTGCTCGATGCCGAACTCTATCGCGACGGCACTTTGGTCGGCAGTGGCGATGCCTTGAACGAGGTGGTGCTGCACCCGGGCAAGGCGGTGCGCATGATCGAGTTCGAGCTCTTCATCGACAAGCAGTTCGTCTGCAGCCAGCGCAGCGACGGCCTGATCATGGCCACCCCAACCGGTTCCACTGCCTATGCACTTTCCGGGGGGGGCTCGATCATGCATCCCAAGCTGGACGTGATCGAGCTGGTGCCGATGTTTCCCCATACCCTGTCCAGCCGGCCCATCGTCATCGATGCCGCCAGCGAAATCCACGTACACATCGGCGAGACCAACCAGACCTATCCTCACATCAGCTGTGACGGCCAGACGCGCGCTGTGGCCAAGCCGGACGACGTGCTGGTGGTGAAGCGCAAGCCCCAGCGGGTGCAACTGGTACACCCCCTCGGCCATAACTTCTACGAGGTCCTGCGCAGCAAGCTGGGCTGGAGCAACCGGCTGGGGGATTGACGTGAAGCAGGCGGCAATAGAAGGCTACGACCTGATCGGTGACGTGCATGGCTGCGGGGCAACCCTCGCCGCGCTGCTCGAGAAGCTCGGCTACCATCAGCGCGGCGGCGTCTACCGGCATCCGCGACGCCAGGCCATTTTCCTTGGCGACCTCATCGACCGCGGCCCGCGGATTCGCCTGGCCGTCAGCATTGCCCGGCGCATGGTGGAGGAGGGCGAGGCGCATATCGTCATGGGCAATCACGAATACAATGCGCTGGCCTACTGCCATCGTGCGCCGCGCCGCCTGGGGCGTGAGTGGCTGCGCGAGCACTCTCCGCGACACAACCGCATCATCAAGGAAACCCTCGATCAGTACCGCGATCATCCGGCGGAGTGGGACGAGACCCTGGCCTGGTTCATGGAGATTCCTCTGTACCTGGACTTCGGCAAGCTGCGGGTCGTGCATGCCTGTTGGGACCAGGCGCTGATCGAGGCGCTGGATCGCGAGTGCCCGGGTGGCGTCATCGACGAGCCGTTCCTGCAGCAGTCAGTGGCATCGGACACGCTCGCCTTCCGCGTACTCGACCGGCTGACCCGCGGCGTGCACCTGCCGCTTCCGCCTGGTGTGGAGATCCACTCCGGCGACGGCTTCACCCGGCGCAGCTTCAGGGCACACTTCTGGGCGCGCGAACCGCGCACCTGGGGCGACGTGATCTTCCAGCCCGACAACCTGCCCGACGCTCTGGAAGAGCGCGAGCTGAGCGCATCCGAACGGGCTCGCCTGCCCCACTATGGGCTCGACCAGCCGCCGCTGTTCATCGGTCACTACTGGTGCGAGGGCATACCGGCCTTGCCGGCGGCCAACATCGCCTGCCTCGACTATAGCGCCGTGAAGTTCGGGCGCCTGGTGGCGTACCGCTGGAGCGGCGAGCAGCGGCTGGACGCCAATCATTTCGTCTGGGTGAGGGTGCCGCAGGAGGAGGCGGCGAGGCCTAGGCCCTGGGAAATCGATTTCGATTGAGAGAAGCGAGACGCGCTACAAACTTTTACAACTTTTTTTGTCGCGATCCTGAACTTCCTTTCGCTTCGCCCATCAGAATAGGTGTTCCCTTGAATGATCCCTTGCTCTTGTCCGGCGGCCCCCCTTCCGCCGGATTTTTTATGCATGCTGGCGACCTGGGTTGGAGATCGGTTTTGAGACGGGTTTGAGAAAAGAACCGCCGCAGCGCAAGATGCACCTTACAGGATAGTTCAGGAATATTTCATGTACCGCATCATGTTGTTTCCCCACGAGACGGACACCCGCGAGCTTCGCCGAGCGTTGTGGGCCAACCGGATCGGGCATCGCTTCACCGAGGAGGCTGAAGGCCAGGTCCTGTGGCTGGCCGACATGGAGCAGCATGACACCCTGATGCAGTTGCTGACACGCTGGCAGCGTGGCGAGCGCATCATGCCGGAACGGCGTCACCGCTCGGCTAGTGGCGCTACCCTGGCCGCTTCCCTGCGCCAGGCGCCGGTCACGGCTGCGGCGCTGGGCATTTCGCTGTTGGTCTTTGCCCTGATGTACCTGCTCGGCGACATCGTGGTGGCCATGCTGACCATCGTGCCGGTCGCGGTCGTGGGCGGTAGCCTGTCCTTCGGAAATCTGACCGATGTGCTGACCTCGGGGCAGGTGTGGCGGTTGCTGTCGCCTGCCTTTATCCACTTTGGTTGGATGCACCTGATCTTCAACATGATGTGGCTGTGGTACTTCGGGCGCCAGGTGGAAACGCTGCAGGGCAGCGGACGTATGCTGGCGATCCTGCTGGTGGCCGGTATAGGAGCCAACCTGGCTCAATACGCCACTGGCACCGTCCTGTTCGGCGGCATGTCGGGCGTCGATTTCGCCCTGCTCGGTTACGTCTGGTTGATGTCGCGCCGGGCGCCGCGGAGTGGTTTCTTCGTGCCGCAGATGCTGGTGGTCTTCATGCTCGGCTGGATGGTCTTCACCATGACCGACATGGCCGGGGCGGTAGGTTTCGGCAACGTGGCCAACGAGGCGCATCTGGGGGGGCTGGTCGTGGGGTTGGCGATGGGGTGGTATTATTCGGGCCGTGCCCGCCGCCTTCCCTGAACCGCTATTTCAAGAGAATCTCCAATGAGCGATATGACCTTCGAGCGCATGATCCGGCAGATGACGCCTGCCATCTACGACAGTCTCAAGCAGGCGGTGGCGCTGCGCAAGTGGCCCGACGGGCGCATGCTGAGCGCGGAGCAAACCGAACTCTGCCTCGAGGCGGTGATCCGCTACGAGCACGAGAACAACGTGCCCGAGGAGCAGCGGGTCGGCTACCTGCAGCAGCGCACCTGCGGCAGCGCCAGCAGTGGTGCCGATGTGCCGCCCGAGCTGGCGGGGTTGGCCCGGGATGCCTCCCGTGATTGAAAACGGTCTGATCGAGGTGGCGGCAAACGTGCAGGGCTGCCTGAGCAAGATGGCCATTGCGCCCGGCGAACAGGGCGGTGCGGTGCGCTATACGCTGCGCGCCGGCGAGCATCGGCTCGATCTCAATGCGCGCCTCGGCCAGCCCCTGCAGCTGACCTGGAGCGGAGCGATCGCCTGTACCCATTGCGGCCGGGCGACGAAGAAGAGCTTCGCCCAAGGCTACTGCTACCCCTGCTTCAAGAAGCTGGCCCAGTGCGATACCTGCATCGTCAAGCCCGAGACCTGCCACTTCGATGCCGGCACCTGTCGCGAGCCGGAGTGGGCCGAGCGCCACTGTTTCCAGCCCCATGTGGTCTACCTGGCCAATTCGTCCGGGCTCAAGGTCGGTATCACCAGGGGGACACAAGTTCCGACCCGCTGGCTGGACCAGGGCGCGGTGCAGGCATTGCCGATCCTGACAGTCGAGACACGCCAGCAGTCCGGCCTGGTCGAGATGCTGTTCAAGGAAGAGGTGGCCGACCGTACCAATTGGCGCGCCATGCTCAAGGGTGAGGTAGAGCCGCTCGACCTCGTAGCGGAACGCGACCGGCTGCTGGCCCGGCTCGAGAGCGGGCTCGGCTCGCTGCGTGAGCGCTTCGGTCACGATACCATTCGGGTGATCGATGAGCCGCCGGTCAGCTTTGACTATCCGGTACTGGAGTTTCCGCGCAAGATCGTCTCGCACAATTTCGACAAGAAGCCCGAGGTGGCCGGTACGCTGTTGGGCCTCAAGGGGCAGTACCTGATCCTCGATACAGGGGTGATAAACCTGCGCAAGTTCACTGGCTACGAGATCGCCGTATCCTGAGGCTTCAGTGCGCGTGGCAGGGAGGTGTAATGGCAGGCTATGCTGTCGTTTCCTTCCCCTGCGACGAGTTCTGACATGTATCGCCTGCATATCGCCAACAAGAACTACTCTTCCTGGTCGCTACGCCCCTGGGTGTTGATGCAGCAGTTGGGTATTCCTTTCGAGGAGTCCCTGACCCCCTTCGAGCCCGAATCGAACTGGATCGCGTTTCGTGCGTTCTCGCCGTCCGGGATGGTGCCCTGCCTGGAAGATGGCGAGCGCGCCGTATGGGAGTCGCTGGCGATCGTCGAATACCTGGCCGAGCGTCATGCGGGCGTATGGCCCGTCAACGACGAGGCGCGCGCCTGGGCGCGCTGTGCCAGCAGTGAGATGCACGCCGGTTTCGCCGCGCTGCGCAGCTTGTGTCCGATGAACTGCGGCCTGAGGGTACGGCTGCACCGCATGCCGGACGCTCTCGCGCGCAACCTGGCCCGTATCGATGAGCTCTGGCAGCAGGGCTTTACGCGTTTCGGCGGCCCTTTCCTGGCCGGTGATACTTTCTCGGGGGTGGATGCCTTCTTCGCCCCAGTGGCGTTTCGCGTGCAGAGTTTCGGGCTCGAGCTCAGTGCGCCCTCGATGGCATACGTCGAACGGCTGCTGGCACTCCCCGCCATGCAGCAGTGGTACGAGGCGGCGCTGGACGAACCGTGGCGCGAGGCGGGACACGAAGCCGAGGTGCAGGAGAATGGCACCGTCGTTGAGGATCTGCGCCGCCTTTCCTGACACCCTTCGGGCTGGTTTCCTGCCCCGGGTCAACTGAACAGGTCGCCCTGCTTGAGGGGCGGCTTGAAGGCCATGGTATCGAGCTGGCGCGCCTCGCGTTTATCGGGGTCGTTGAGGCCGAGGCGCCGGCACGCCTTGTCGAAGCGCTGGGCGATGAGCTCGGCGAATATCCCCTCACCGCGCATGCGCTTGCCGAAGCGGCTGTCGTAGTCGGCTCCGCTGCGGCACTGGCGTATCAGGCTCATCACCTTGCCGGCCCGCTCCGGGTAGTAGGCCTGAAGCCAGTCCTCGAACAGCGGTGCCACCTCGCGGGGCAGGCGCAGCAGTGTCCAGCCGGCTGATTCTGCCCCTGCATCTCGGGCCGCCTCGAGCAGGCGCTCCAGCTCATGATCGGTCAAGCCCGGAATCACCGGCGCGACCATCACGCCCACCGGTATGCCGGCACTTCTCAACCGCTCAATGGTACGCAGGCGCGCGGCAGGCGAGGCGGTGCGCGGTTCCAGGCTGCGCTTGAGCTCGGTGTCCAGGCTGGTGAGGCTGATCGACACCCGGGCCAGGCGCAAGTCGGCCAGCTCGGCGAGCAGGTCCAGGTCGCGCAGTACCAGCGCGCTCTTGGTAATGATCGAAACCGGATGACGGCACTCGAGCAGGAAGGCAAGTATCTCTCGGGTGCTGCCGCGCTCCGCTTCCAGCGGCTGATAGCAGTCGGTGTTGCCGGAAAGCGCGATGGGGCGACACACGTAGCTGCGCTTGCAGAACTCCTCCCGCAGCCGATCGACCAGGCCGCTGCGGGCAATCAGCCGGGTCTCGAAGTCGATGCCCGGTGACAGATCCCAGTAAGCGTGGCTGGGTCGTGCATAGCAATAGATGCAGCCGTGCTCGCAGCCGCGGTAAGGGTTGAGCGAGCGGTCGAAGGGAAGGTCGGGTGAGTCGTTCCAGGAGAGTGCGCTGCGCGCCTGTTCTTCGCTGACCACGGTGGCCAGGCGCGTCGGCATGTCGTCTTGCCACCAACCGTCGTCCTCCGTCTCGCTATGGGTCGGGTGGAAACGGTTGTCGGGGTTATAGGTGGCGCCGCGACCCTTGCGCGGCTGCTTTTGGTCGAACCGAGGCATGAGTCAATCCCTTTTGCTGTATTTATGTACAGTATATGGTTCCTGCGGCGGGTCGCCAATGCTGAATAACTTTCCACGGGCGATTACGCTTCAGGCATGACGACAATTTCCCATAGCGATTCTTCGCATACCGGTGAGGCGCTCTACTCGGTCCAAGGGCTGTGGTGCACCAGCTGTGCGCTGGCCGTCGAAGCCCAATTGATGCGGCTATCCGGTGTGGTAGCTGCCAGCGTGCACTACCCCAGCGCGACCCTGCTGGTGCAGGGCCGACCGGATGCCCTGGAGGAAGCTCGTCTGGCCACCGCCGTCAGGCGGATCGGCTACCGCCTCGGTCCGCCGGAAGCGACAGCCGATGCCGAGGCGCGGTTGGAGGCCGAGAGCCGCTATCTCACCCTGCGCCTGCTGACGGCCGTCGCCTTCGGCATGTGGACCATGCTCACCTCGCTGCTGATCTATGCCGGTGCCATGCCCAGTCCACGGCTGGAGCTGGTCATGGCCTGGGTTTCCGGTGCATTCGCCTTGCCTGTCGTTACCTATGTGGCGTTTCCGTTCTATCGGGCCGGGTGGCGTACGGCACGCGCGCGTCGCCCAGGCATGGATGCTTTGGTGTCGCTGGGCACGCTGACGGCGGTAGGGGTATCGCTATGGCTGCTTACACGCGGCTCGGCGGAGGTCTATTTCGATACCGCGGTGATGCTGGTCGCGCTGCTGCTGGTGGGCAGGCTGGTGGAAACCCTGTGCCGCCACCGTGGGCTGCGTGCCCTCCAGGCGTTGCATCGGCCGCCGGCGCAGGTGCAGCGCTGGGTGGCGGATGCCTGGCAGTCCTGTGCGCTGGAAGCGGTGGCGGTGGGGGATCGGCTGCGCGTCGAGCCCGGCGAGACCCTGCCGCTGGACGGCGTCCTCCGGGATGGCGAAGCGCTGCTCGACCTCTCACCACTGACCGGGGAAAGCGCGCCGCGCCGCTGCCTGCCCGGCGAGCCGGTGGCGGCGGGCTGCCGCAACCAGGGCGCGGCGCTGGTCTTCGAGGTCACCGCGCCCGCAGGCGAATGCCGCCTGGATCGGCTGCGCGAACAGATGTGGTGGCAGCAGGCCCGCAAGGGGGAGTTGCAGCGGCTGGCCGACCGCTTCGCCGGCTGGCTCAGCCCCTTGGCCGTGGTATTGGCGGCTCTCACCCTGTTGGCTGCGTGGTTGGCAGGCGTGCCGGCCGAGGAGGCCTGGGTCAGGGCGCTGTCGGTGCTGGTGGTGGCCTGCCCCTGTGCCGTGGGCTTGGCGATCCCTCTGGCGGCTCTTGCGGGCAGCGGGCAGGCCCTTGAGCGTGGTGTGATCATTCGCGACCCGAGCACTTTCGAAGCGTTGGCGGGTATCCGCAGCGCAGCGTTCGACAAGACCGGCACCCTGACCCGGGGCGAGCCGGAGGTGCTGGCCGTGCGGTCGGCTCCCGGCTATGGCGAGGCGGCCGTTCAGGCACTGGCCGCGATGGCGGCGGAGGGCAGTGAGCATCCGCTGGCACGGGCCGTGCGCAGGCACGCACGGGATGCCGGCCACGACGCTGGTGCCGAGGTGGCGGAAGCCGAGGAGACCGGCGGACGCGGCCGTCGCGTGCGCCTGGCCGATGGGCGTCGGCTACTGCTGGGTAGCCGCGACTGGCTGGGCGAGCAGGGCATTGCCATTGATGGCCTACAGGAGTCGGCTGAAAGCGAAGTGCTGCTGGCCTGCGATGGCCAATGGTTAGCGCAATTCAGCCTGGGTGAAGCGGCGCTGCCCGGTAGTGCCGAAACCCTGGCCAGGCTGCGCAGGCAGGGGCTTACGCTGGCGCTGATCAGCGGCGACCGGGCTCTGGCGGTGCGGCGCCTCAGTGCCGAAGTAGGGCTTCAGCCTGAGGAGTGCTACGCCGGGCGCAGCCCCGAAGCCAAGGCGAAGCTGTTGGCGGCCATGCCACAGCCCTCGCTCTACGTAGGCGATGGCATCAACGATGTGCTGGGGCTGGCGACCGCCAGCGTGGGCGTGGCGCCGTTGGGGGCGAGTTCCACCGTGCAGGAGGGGGCCGGCGTGGCGCTGCTGAAGCCAGGCATCAAAGGCGTCGAAACCGTCTGGCAGCTGGCACGGCGCACCCGGCGCGTGATGCGCCAGAACCTTCTGCTGTCGGGCATTTACAATCTGCTGGCGCTGGGCCTGGCAGTGGCCATGCCGATACCGCCTCTGGTGGCGGTGCTGGCGATGGTGGCCAGCTCGCTCAGCGTGGTGGCGAACTCGGCGCGGCTGGCATGGAGCGACGCTGAGGTTTGGCAGAAGCAGCAGGATGCCCCGGCGTCCGATGCGCTCGGTGCGGTGCCGTGACAGACCGGGTCAGCCTGTTAAGATGGCGGCTGCCTTCGCGATATCAGGACTCCCTCATGCTTGCCGATACCCTGGCCGCCATCGTACCGGTCGATGACGCTCTCGCCCCCGCCGTGCAGACACGCCTCGACAATCTCACCAAGCCCCCCGGCAGCCTGGGTCGTCTCGAATTGCTGGTCATCCAGCTTGCCTGTCTGAGCGGCAGCGCTGCGCCTGCGGTGCGCCCGCCCGGGGTGATTGTCTTTGCCGCCGACCATGGCGTGGCCGAAGAGGGCGTGTCGGCCTTTCCCCAAGAGGTCACGGCGCAGATGGTGGCCAACTTCGCCGCCGGCGGCGCCGCCATCAACGTCTTCGCCCGCCAGATAGGCGCGCGGCTCGAAGTCGTCGATGTCGGGGTGAAAGGGGTGGCCGAAGGCGAGGGCGTGGTGATCGACAAGATACGCCCCGGCACGGCCAACTTCGCCCGTGAGGACGCCATGAGCCGCGCCGAGGCCGAGCGTGCCATTGAGGTGGGTATCCGCGCCGCTACACGCAGTCACCATGCCGGCTGTCGTTGCTTGATCGTAGGCGAGATGGGCATCGCCAACACTACCGCAAGCAGCGCTGTGCTGGCCGCCCTGAGCGGTCTGCCGGCCAGTCGTCTGGTAGGGCTGGGGACGGGTATCGAACCGGCACGGCTAGCCCACAAGGCGGCAGTGATAGAAGGGGCGCTGGCCGCCCGCGACGCGGACCCATCTCAACCGCTCGAGGTGCTGGCCAAGCTCGGCGGGCTGGAAATCGCCGCCATGGCCGGCGCCTACCTGGGCGCGGCGGTCCGGCGCATGCCTATTCTGGTCGACGGCTTCATCGCCACCGTGGCGGCACTGGTGGCCTGCCGGCTTGCACCTGCGCTGCGCGGTTACCTGATCTTCGCCCATCGCTCCTGCGAGCCGGGGCATGACGTGGCTCTCGAACTGCTCGAGGCCGAGCCGCTGCTTGACCTGCAACTGCGCCTGGGCGAGGGCACCGGGGCGGCCTTGGTCTTCCCGCTGCTGGAAGCCGCCTGCCGCATGCTGGCCGAGATGGCCACCTTCGATTCGGCGGGCGTAGCGTCTGGTGGCGTGGAATCATGAGCGCCGGGCCGCTGAGTCTGGCCCTGGTCGGGCTGCTGATCGGGGCCATCCTGCTGGATCTCGTGCTCGGTGACCCCCGCTGGCTGCCGCACCCGGTAGTCGCCATGGGGCGCTTGATCGCCGCCCTGGAACGGCGCTGGAACCGGGGCTCGCCGCGAGCCCGGCGCCTCAAGGGCTTCCTGCTGACCGGCTGCGTGGTGGTGTCGGTCTTTGTGGTGGCCTGGGCCATGCTGGCCATGCTGGCCTGGCTGCACCCCTGGCTGGGGCTTGCCGGCGAACTCCTGCTGCTGGCCAGTGCTCTCGCCATCAAGGGGTTGCGCGATGCTGCCATGGCCGTGGCGACGCCCTTGGTGCAGGGCGATCTTGGTGAGGCGCGTCGGGCCGTGTCAATGATCGTAGGGCGCGACACCGCAGCACTCGACGAAGCCGGTATTACCCGAGCCACCGTGGAGACCGTGGCAGAGAACAGCGTCGACGGCATTACCGCGCCACTGTTCTGGGCGCTGCTCGGGGGTGCACCGCTGGCGCTGGCCTACAAGGCGGTAAACACCCTCGATTCCATGGTCGGCTATCGCAGCGAGCGCTACGTCGATTTCGGCTACGCCTCGGCAAAGCTAGACGATATCGCCAACTGGATACCGGCCCGGCTGACCGTGCTGGCCATGTGGTTGGCTGCCCACCTGTTCCAGGGGGCGCGTACGCGAGGGGCGGTGGCCGGCACCTGGCGCGATGCGCCGAGCCACCCCAGCCCCAACGCCGGCTGGCCTGAAGCGATGATGGCGCATCTGCTGGGTGTACAGCTCGGCGGTACCAATCACTATGGCGGAAGCATTTCCGAGCGGGCGGCGATGGGCGAGCCGCACGAGCCGCTGCGGGTGGCGCATATCGGCCGCGCCGTAGGCCACATGCACGGGGCCTGGGTCGTCTTTTTCCTGATGATGGCAGGCTTGGCTGTGACATGGAGAGCGGGCGCATGAACGAGCGGGAGGTAGCATGAGCGACTGGCCGAGCCACGGGGGTCGCCCCGAGCGGATGCTGCCGCGCTTCGGCCTCGCTGGCGACAGTGAGGTCATCGACTTCAGTGCCAACCTCAACCCGTTGGGGCCGCCGCCCTGGCTGGCGCAGCGGCTTGCCGCCAGCGTGGCGGGACTCGCCGTCTATCCCGACCCTGACTATTGCGAGGCGCGAGACGCTATCGCCATGAGCGAAGGGCTCAGGCCCGAGCAGGTAAGGCTGACCAACGGCGGTGCCGAGGCGATCTTCCTCGCCGCAGCGCTGCTGGCCAGGCGCGAGGCAGGGCGCAAGGTTAGGTGGGCCATCATCGTCCAGCCGACTTTCTGCGAGTACCAGCGTGCCTGCCGCCACTACGGCATCGCCGTGCAGCCTCTCGCCCTGGCGGGGGAGAGCTTCGCGCTGGACGAGGCTCGTGCCTGTGAGGCCATGGGTGAGGCCGATGCGGTCTTCCTGGGTCGGCCCAACAACCCGACCGGTACGCTCGTTGCGCGCGACCTTATCGAGCGCATGCTGGCGGTGGGAGAGCGCCACGGCAGCATGCTGGTGGTGGACGAGGCCTTCATCGACTTTGTCGTTCCGGACGAGCGGCTCACGCCGCTGCTGGCTCGCTTCGACAACCTGCTGCTGCTGCGCTCGATGACCAAGCTTTACGCCATTCCCGGCCTGCGGCTGGGCTACCTGCTGGGCTCAGCCGCAGCGGTAAACGCTATTGCCGAGTTGCAGCCGCCGTGGAGCGTCAACGCCCTGGCGGCGGGGCTGGTCGCGCCGCTGCTGGCGGACCGGGACTATCTTGCGCGAACCCGCGCCTGGCTCGATACCGAGCGCCCCTGGCTGCAGGGCGAGCTCAAGGCGCTGGGGCTCGACGTCGTGCCTTCCCACGCCAACTTTCTGCTGTTTCAGGATGCTCACGGCGGGTCGATGCCGGCTCTGCTGGAACACCTGGCGCGCTGCGGCATTCTCGTCCGTCATACCCACAATTTCATCGGCCTCGAGGGTGCCTGGCTGCGGGTGGCGGTGCGCTCGCGGCCGGAGAACCGGGCGCTGGTCGAGGCCATCGCGCGTTGGAGACATCCATGATCGCTTTCATCAGCGGCGGGGCGCGCTCCGGCAAGAGCACCCATGCCGAAGCCCTGGCGCGGCGCTGGCAGGCCGAGCGGGGCGGAGTGCGCTATTACCTGGCGACCGCCAGGAGCGGCAGCGATGGCGAGTGGCAGGCCCGCATCGGCCGCCATCGGCAAGCCCGGGGCGAGGGCTGGATCACCCTGGAGGAGCCGGTGGATCTGGTCGCCGCCCTCGAGCGGGTGGAGCCCGGCAGCACGCTGCTGCTCGACTGCCTGACCCTGTGGGCCAGCCAGCTGTTATACGCCAGCCCGCTCGACGAGGCGCAGGGTATCGCCATGATCGAGAGGATGCTGGCCGAGGCCAGGCAGCGCGACATCGCGCTGGTGATCGTCTCCAATGACGTCAACGAAGGCATGCCCCCCGAAGATGCCGAGGTGTGGCGCTACCTGACCTTCCTGCAGCGCGTTCACTGCCTGGTGGCGCGCGAGGCGGACGAAGTGGTGCAGGTCATCGCCGGCCTGCCCCAGTGCTGGAAGAAGCAGGGAGGCCAGGCATGAAAGACGCCGCCTACGGCCTGGCATTGGCCCTGCAGTTCCTGACCCGTCTGCCGTTGTCGCTTCAATGCCCCTGGACACCTGCCACCCGTCGCTGGGCGGTACGCTGCTACCCGCTGGTGGGTATGCTTCTCGGCGGCCTGCTTGTCGCGGTGGCGATACTGCTCGAAGGCCTGCTGCCCACACCTCTGTTGGCGCTTGCGTTGCTCACGCTGTGGGTGGCACTGACCGGTGGATTGCATCTGGATGGCCTGATGGACGTCGCCGATGCCTTGGGCAGCAATGCGCCGCTGGAGCGCAAGTGGGAGATCATGAAGGATCCCCACGTGGGCAGTTTCGGTATCCTGGCGCTGGTGTTCCTGCTGCTGTGGAAGGCGGCGCTGCTGTTCGTGCTGCTGGATGCCGGGGCTAACCTGGCCCTGCTGGTGGCGATTCCGGTGCTGGGACGTCTCGCGGCGGTGGTATTGCTGGTGCTGGCGCCGGCTGCCCACGTGGAGGGCATGGCCGCCAGTTGGAAGCGTGACCTGACGCCGTTCGATCTTATGCTGGCGGCGCTGCCCGTGCTGCCGCTGGCTTTGCTGGTGCCGGTTGGTGGATGGTTGTGCCTCGCACTGGTTCCGTTTCTTGCGCTTTATGCCTGGGGCATGCTGAGCGCCTTCAAGGGCATCAACGGCGATATCGTCGGAACCGCAATCGAAGGAGGAGAGCTATGGCTGCTGTTGGCCGCCTGGAGCTGGTGGTCGTTCGTCATGGGCTGACGCAGTGGAATCGCGAGCGCCGCTACCAGGGGCAGCGGGATATTCCGTTGCTGCTGCCCGACGCCTTGCCGGGGCTCGACCGGCTGCGCAAAACGCTGGAGACGTTCGAATTCGATACCGCTCATTGCAGCGACCTGACCCGCTGCCGTCAGACCCTGGCGCATGTACTCGAAGGGCGAGAGACGGCCTGGCCGACATGCTTCGATGCGCGTCTGCGTGAGCTCGATTTCGGCGACTACGAGGGCTGCACCTACGATGAGCTCGAATCGTGGCCCGCCTATCGCGCCTGGATCGACAGCGTGGGTGAGCATGCGCCACCTGGTGGTGAATCCACCGCCGATCTGGGACAGCGGCTCGATGAGTGGTTCGCCGAGCTGCTGGCCGGCTGCACCTTACAGGGGCGCCGCCGTGTCCTGGTCGTCACCCATGGAGGAGTGATTCGCGAGCTGCGCCGCCGCTTCGAGGGCATCGGCTTCTGGGAGGGGGGCGTCGTTCAGGCCGAAGGGCGCCGATTCACCTTCACTCATGACGGAGGGCGCTGGCAATGCAGCTCTTCATCGGCGGTACCTACGCCGGCAAGCGCGGCGTCGTAAGGCAACGCTTCGAGGAGCCCCGCTGGCACTCCGCCCATGCGGGAGACCGGCTCGAGGCGTGGCCTTCGGCTGCCGACACCTCATGCCTGGTGCTGGAGGGCTGGGAGCGCTGGATCGGCGAGCGGCTCGCCGCCGAGCCCGACGACGACCGGCTGCGCCAGGCCATGGTGCGGGAGCTCGATGCGCTGCGGTCCTGGGAAGCCGAGCAGGGCGGCGAAGTAGTGTTGATCCTGCTCGAGATGGGCCGTGGTATCGTGCCCCTCGGCCTGGATAACAGGCGCCTGCGCGACCTCAACGGCTGGCTGGCCCAGGATGCCGCGGCCCGCTGCGAGCGGGTGTGGTACGTATGGAACGGGCTGGTGAAAGAGCTAAGTTGTTGATCTGTATCAGCCTGAGCGCAACGGTGCGTTGACGTTCGTCGGCGCTGTTGTTAGCTTACGCCCACTCTCAGGCGCCTCATTGTCCTATCGAGGTTAAACGGGAAGTCGGTGACCCTCTTTGCAAGTCGAAGAGGCGCATTCCGACGCTGCCCCCGCAACGGTGATCGAGTGCAGGTCCATCATCACGCCACTGTGCTTTGCATGGGAAGGCGATGGACCCGGAGCGTGTAATCGGCGCTTCACTCGTCAGCCCGGAGACCGGCCTGAGGTAATCTGTCGGGTTGCGGTGGGCAACTTCGAGGCAGGGCCGCACCTCTCCCCCTTTCTCGATCCCCTTCACGCCGCCCCGGCTTCGCCTAGAAGACCGTGCGGGTAGGCACGGCGAGCAAGGGAATCAAAATGAAAACCAGTCATCACCTGGCCGCGCAGGGTCTGGCCGCCTTTGGCCTGGCTGTGCTTCCTCTGGCTGTTCAGGCCCAGGCCACCACCGCCGGAAAAACCGACACCGTTGCGCTCAACCCGATGGTGGTCACCGCCACCCTGGCACCGCGCACCGCCGACGAGACGCTCTCCTCGGTGACCGTGCTCGACGAGGCCACCCTGCGTCGACAGGACCCGACCAGCGTTACCGATATGCTGCGCGGCCAGCCGGGAGTGGACGTCATCACCAACGGTAGCTTCGGCAAGAACAGCAGCGTCTACCTGCGGGGTACCGGCAACGAGTCGACGCTGCTGATGATCGACGGCATTCGCCTGCGCTCGGCGACGGCGGGCGGTGCAGCTTGGCACTATCTCGATCCGCGCATGTTCCAGCGCGCCGAGATCGTGCGTGGCCCGCGGGGCAGCCTCTACGGGGCCGATGCGGTGGGCGGCGTGGTGCAGCTGTTCACTCATGAGGCGGAGGAGGGCGGTCCGCACCCACGCGTCTCGGTGGGCGGCGGCTCCTTCAACACCCAGCGCTACAGCGCCGGGCTCTCCGGCAGCAGCGGTGGCACCCGCTACAGTTTTGCCGGCAGTCATTTCACCACGGACGGTACACCGATCCGTCGCGATGGCGAGGACAAGGGGTACGACAATACCTCTGGGCTGGTTCGTATTGCCCATACTTTCGAAACTGATGCGGAAGTAGGCGTGCTGGCACTGCGTGCCAGAGGCGGCAATGAGTACGACGGTGGCGAAATGGACTTCGTGCAGCAAGTTGCCGGCATCTACGGTGAGCTACCAATCGCCAGCAACTGGCGTAGCCGGCTGACCTTGAGTGAGTCACGTGACGAGCTCCACGACCAGGCCTATGCCACCCAGTGGGGGCCGGCAAGCACTTCCATCCTCGATACTCGTACTCAGACTGTTCGCTGGCAGAATACCCTGGCTTTTGGTGTGCACGAATTGGTGGCCGGGGCCGAGTACAGCGAAGATCGTGTTTCCGGTACGACAGGCCACGACGTGACTCGTCGCGACAACACGGCGGTTTTCGCCCAGGGTCTACTCGATTTTTCTCCGTTCGCCTTGCAGGCCGCCCTACGTTATGACGACAACGAGGCGTATGGCGAGGAAGTCACCGGCAGTTTGGCGCTTGGCTATGATCTGGATAGCTTTCATACGCTGCGAGCCAGCTATGGCACGGCTTTTCGTGCTCCGACTTTCAACGATCTGTATTGGCCCTACCAGGACTTCGGTGCTTGGGGATCCTACCAAGGAAATCCTGACTTGCGGGCGGAAACTTCTTCTACGGTTGAGTTCGGTATACGTGGCCAATACCAGACCATTTTCTGGGATCTGGCGGCTTACCATACGTCTGTTGACGATATGATCGCCACGGAGACCATCAATAATGATAGTCGTCCGACCAATATCAACGAGGCGCGTATTCGGGGCGTCGAGTTGTCAGGGGGAGCCGAGATACAGGACTGGACTCTGGCCGCCGCCTTGACCTGGACTGATCCCGAGAATCGTAGCGGAGCCAATGCGGGCAATCGTATCCAGCGCCGGGCCAGCCAGAGCGCACGTTTCGACGTGGATCGCGAGCTGGGCGAGTGGTCGCTGGGCGGCTCCTGGATCGTTCAGGGGTATCGCTACAACGATGCCGCCAACACGGATCGCATCGGTGGCTTCGGGCTGGTCAACCTGCGCGCCGGGTGGCAGTTTGCCCCGCTGTGGTCGGCTCGCCTGACGGTGGAGAACGCCCTGGACAAGGAGTACGAAACTTCCCGTGACTACCTCAATGCCGGCCGTGCTGCCTTCGTCAGTGTCCACTTCGGCCAGTAAGGGTCGATTCGGCGGGGACCTTGGCCCCGCTGCATTTTCCTGTGCCTTGCTGGCTTTGGCCCTGTCGTGCATGGGGACCGGCGAGGCGCGTGCCGATTCGCTGTGCGCCATCGATGACCGCGACCGCGAGGTGTGCCTCGACCAACCGGCCGAGCGCATCGCCGTGCTCTCGCCCGGGGCGACGGAGTTGACCTACGCTGCCGGGGCGGGAGACAAGGTGGTTGCGGTGGTGGCCTACAGCGACTATCCGCCCGAGGCGCAAGAGGTGCAGTCGGTGGGAAGCCATACCCGGATGGATCTGGAAACCCTGGTCTCGCTGCGCCCGGACCTGGTAATCGGCTGGATGACCGGCAACCCGCCCGAGCAGCTCGAAACCCTCGAGGCGCTGGGCATGCCGGTGTTCTATATCGAGCCGCGCGACTTCGAGGGCGTCTCCAGCACCATCGAGAGGCTGGCGCTGCTTGCCGATACCCGCCAGGAGGGCGACCGAGTCGCCGCCGAGTTCCGCAACGGCATGGCGGCACTCGCCGAGCGCTATTACGATGCCGAGCCGGTCACGGTGTTCTACCAGGTGTGGGACGAGCCGCTGATGACCATCAACGACGAGCACCTGATCGGCAAGGTGCTGACACTGTGCGGTGGCGTCAATGTGTTCGGCGAGCTGTCGCGTCTGGTGCCGCGCATCGACGACGAATCGGTACTTGCCGCCGATCCCGAGGCAATAATCGCCGGCGGCATGGGGGAGGAGAATCGGCAATGGTTGACCCACTGGGAGCAGTACCCGGGCCTGACGGCCGTGGCGCAGGACAACCTCTACTTCGTGCCGCCATCGCTGATTCAGCGGCCCACGCCGCGGCTGCTTGAAGGTAGCCGGCTGTTCTGCGAGAAACTCGACCGTGCCCGCGACAAGCGCTGAGATGAGCCGCCTGATGCCCCGCCGCTCGCTGTGGCCACCCCTGGCCGCACTGGCCTTGGCGGGGCTGGCGGCGCTGCTGTTTTCGGTCACGGTGGGCAGCGCTGCGCTTTCTCTTGCCGACGTTTGGGCGGTGGTGCGCGGCGAGGGTAGCCCCCTGGCGCGCACGCTGATTCTCGAACTGCGTGTTCCACGTTCGCTGGCGGCCTTCGCCGTGGGTGGCCTGCTCGCCGTGGCCGGTGCCCTGATGCAGGTGCTGTTGCGCAACCCCCTGGCCGACCCCTATGTGCTGGGCCTCTCCGGTGGCGCCTCGGTGGGGGCATTGGCGGCGATGCTGGCGGGTCTGGGGGGAGCGGTGATTACCGGCTCGGCGTTTGCCGGGGCCTTTCTCTCCACGCTGCTGGTGTTCGGCCTGGCCCACGGCACCGGTAGCTGGACGCCTTCCCGGCTGCTGCTCACGGGGGTAGTGGTGGCGGCCGGCTGGGGGGCGGTGATCACTTTGATGCTGGCACTGAGCCCGGCGGAACGCCTGCCTGGCATGCTCTACTGGCTGATGGGCGATCTCTCCTACTCACGCTCCCCCTGGCCGCCGCTGACGCTGCTGCTGTTGATCTGCCTGCTGCTGATGCCGCTGGGCCGCAGCCTCAACGTCATGGCGCGTGGTCCGCTGCAGGCGGCGGCGCTGGGGGTCAACGTGCGTCCCCTGGAGTGGACGATCTATCTTGTCGCCAGCGCGCTAACCGCCATGGCGGTGACCACCGCCGGCAGTATCGGCTTCGTCGGCCTGGTGGTGCCGCACATGCTGCGCCTGGTGCTGGGCAACGACCAGCGCCTGATCCTGCCGGCCTGCGCCCTGGCCGGCGGCACCCTGCTGGTGCTGGCCGATACCCTGGCGCGCACCCTGATCGCCCCGGAACAGCTGCCGGTGGGGGTGATCACCGCTCTGCTCGGCGTACCCACTTTCCTCTACCTGCTCTATCGGAGCCGCTGATGAACCGCCTCGAGACCCGCGAGCTGGTGATCGACGTGCCGGGGCGGCGCAGCGGCCAAGCGCTGACGTTCAATATCGCACCGGGGCAGGTATGGGGTGTGCTCGGACCCAACGGCGCCGGCAAGACCACACTGCTGCATACCCTGGCCGGGTTGCGTGCTCCGCGGGCAGGTCAGGTGCTCGTCGACGGCCGACCGCTGGCAGCGCTTGGTCGTCGCCAGGTGGCGCGCATGCTGGGGTTGGTATTCCAGGATCGCCAGGACGGCTTTCCCGCCACGGTGCGGGAGACCGCGCTGATCGGCCGCCACCCCTGGCTTTCGGCGTGGCAGATGGAGGGCGGCGAGGACCTGCGCCTGGCCGAGTCGGCGCTGGAGCGGCTCGACGTCGATCACCTGGCGGAACGCTTGGTCAGCACGCTCTCGGGCGGCGAGCGGCAGCGCCTGGCCATTGCCACGGTGCTGACCCAGGCGCCGCAGATCTGGCTTGCCGACGAACCCACCAACCATCTCGACCTGCACCACCAGACCGCGGTGATGGCGCTGCTCGCCGAGCAGGCCGCCGAGGGCAGGGCGGTGATGATGTGCCTGCACGACCTCAATCTGGCGGCGCGCTGGTGCGATCATCTGCTGCTGCTCTACCCCGACGGCGAGGCGTGCTGGGGCCCGCGCGACGCCATGCTGGTGCCCGCCGCGCTCGAGGCGTTGTACGGCCAGCGCCTGGCCACCGCCGAGATCGACGGTGCGCCTGTCTTCGTACCCGTGAGATAGCGCCAAGTGGGCCTGCCAGCGCTATCGATGGCTGGCGCGAAGGGGCTTCGCGGGGCAGGGCTTTCTGAGGCTTTACAGAGCGCTGCGGAAGCGCATGATCCGGCGATGGTCGACGGGATCATCGAGGAAATCGGCATGCACGCCGAAGGTATGGCGCAGCCTTTCGGCCGTCAGTACCTGGCTGGGTGGGCCGACATCGACCAGGCGACCGCCATCCATCACGCCGATGCGGTCGCACTCCATGGCCTGATTGAGGTCATGCAGGGCGATGACCACCGTAACCGACAGCTGCCGGACCAACGACAGGATCGACAACTGGTGCCGGATATCGAGGTGGTTGGTAGGCTCGTCGAGCAGCAGGATCCTCGGCTGCTGGGCCAGGGCGCGTGCGATGTGGACGCGCTGTCGCTCGCCGCCGGACAGCGTATGCCAGAGTCGATCCGCCAGATGCGACATGCCGACATTGGCGAGTGCCTGGGCGACGATGGCGTCATCCTGCTCCGACCACTGCTGCAGCGCCGAGAGGAAGGGCGTCCGGCCTAGGGCCACCGCCTCGCGAACCACGATACGGTCGAGGGTCTCGGCCTGCTGCTCGACGAAGGCGACGGTCCGGGCGATGTCGCGCTGGCGCATCGCATACATCGACGCATCGTTCACCAGTACACGACCACGCTTGGGCTTGCGCAGCCCGGCCAGCACCCGCAGCAGGGTGGTCTTGCCCGAGCCGTTCGGGCCGACCAGGCCGAAGGTCTCACCGGGTTCTATCGTGAGGCTGACATCGACCAATAGCCTGTGGCCGTGAACCGACCAGTCGATGCGTTCGGCGGTAAGTCTCATTTCGCCCTCGTTCCACGCACCAGGATCAGGGCGAAGGCCGGAGCGCCGACCAGTGCCGTGACCACCCCGATCGGCAGTACCTGACCCGCCACCAGGATGCGCGAGAAAATATCCGCCCCGATCAGGAATACCGCGCCAGCCAATGCCGAGGCGGGCACCAGCCGGGTGTGGCGGCTGCCGACCAGAAAGCGCATGGCATGAGGTATCACTAGCCCTACGAAGCCGATGGCGCCGACCATGGAGACCATTACCGCAGTGACCAGGGCCATGCTGGCAATCAGGATGCCGCGTACGCGGCGCACGGGAATGCCCAGCGAGGCAGCACTGTCGGCACCGAAGGTGAAGGCATCCAGCGCCCGCCGGTACCATAGGCAGACCAGTAGCCCGGCCACGGCGGCAGGCAGTCCCAGGGCGACGTCCTCCCAGCGCACCCCGGAGAGGTTGCCCATCAGCCAGAACATGATGCCCCGCGCCTGCTCGGCGCTCGCCGACCTGGCGATGATGAAAGCGGTGAGCGCATTGAACAGCTGCGAGCCGGCAATGCCGGCGAGGATGATGGCCCCCGCGGCCTGGGTGCTGCGTCCGCCTCCGGTGCCACTGCTGGCGGCATGGGCGAGCATCACCACCAGGCCGAACGCCAGCCCCGCCCCGGCGAAGGCGCCGAGGGAGAGCGTTACCGCGCCGGCGCCGAGCCCGGCGATGGTCACGGCTACTGCACCGGTAGAGGCGCCGGCGGAAATTCCCATCAGGAAGGGGTCGGCCAGGGGGTTGCGCAGCAGTGCCTGCAGGACCACGCCGGCCAGGGCCAATCCGGCCCCGCAGCAGGCGGCAAGAATGGCGCGACTGAGGCGATAGTTCCAGATGATGCCGGCGTCGATCCGATCCACCGCGTGCTCCGCCCCCCACAGCCGGTTGGCCAATACCTTGAGAATCGTATCCAGTGAAATCGGCGTCTCGCCGATGGCGGTACCGGCCATTATCGCCATGAACAGGATCAACGGCGTCAGCCAGGCCCAGTGCCAGCGAATAGGTATCGCCGGGCGCAATGTCAGGGTCGAAACCACTGGTCGAAGGATCACTGATCGAAGGACATCGTCGACAAGGCCTCGACCAGCGTTTCGAGACCGAAGATCGTGCGCATGGTGGCGCTCATCGCATGGGCATCCATTTCGATGATGCGTCCGTTCCTGACTGCCGACATTTCGCGGGTCACGGGGTCGCTGTGCAGGAATTCGAGTTTATTGGCGACATCGTCGGCAGGGAAGCGGCGGCGGTCCATGCTGGCGACCACGATGATATCCGGATCGGCCCGGGCAATGGTTTCCCAGCCGACCACTGGCCACTCTTCATCGGATTCCACCACGTTATGGATGCCCAAGGCATCCATCATATAGCCCGGCGCGCCGAGCCGGCCGGCGGCGAAGGGATCCGCCGACTCGGCGGGGGAGGAGAACCAGAAGACCGCTGA
This sequence comes from Halomonas sp. A29, assembly GCF_046723295.1. NCBI lineage: Bacteria > Pseudomonadati > Pseudomonadota > Gammaproteobacteria > Oceanospirillales > Halomonadaceae > Halomonas > Halomonas sp. A29. Next base: position 348,981 of record NZ_JAXQPR010000005.1, on the reverse strand, counting down.
CAGGTCTTCCGGCAGCTCCAGGCGGCTGGCACTCTCGATAGCGCTGGCCTCGCGCGCCTGGAGGTCGGCGACCAGGGCATCTCCGGCTTCGCGGACATCGAAGATACTGGCCAGCTCGTTGATGCCTTTGTAGACGTGTTCAGGGGAGAAGGCGGCGATGCGCGTGCCGTCGCCACCGGTGCTGTTGTCCTTGGTGTCGCAGTCCGCCGGCATGATGTAGGTGGCGATGTCGAGCTCATGGAACTGCTCCCGGCTCGCCACGCTTCCGGTGGGGCCAACGTGCCACTCATATTGGGCGGTGACAAGATCGGGCCTGCGGCTGATGACGGACTCGAAACTCGGATCGTTGTCGGCGAGACGCGCGATATCGGCATCGATCTCGCTGAACTGTGGCAGTACGGGATTGAACCATACCGATGTTCCGGATACCCGCTCGGAAAGTCCCAGTGCATAGAGGATTTCCGTAGTCGATTGCCCGACGGTAACCGTGCTTTCAGGAGCAGATTCGAAGCTGATTTTCATGCCACAATTGGTCAATGTTAGGGGGTAGTTTGTGCTATCCGCCATGACGAATGGTGCGAGAAAAAGAGCGAAAGTTGCCAATAGTCGTCGAGCGTAATTCATCGCGTCATATCCGGGTAGCGGTAGGTGGCTGGAGAGAGTATCGGCCAATCTGACCCTGGTGGGCGGCGATCTTAGCACTGCATTTTGCACGTCGGTGCCTCGATTGCCAGCCACCAGGACAAGAAAGAATTAGATATGTTATATCATAATAATTTGAAAGAGAACCGTGCGTCGCGAGCTGCCGGGTCAGCCTGCTGACCGGCATGCCTGTGCGCCGCGTCGGCCATCCAGTGGTCAAATTGCGCCTGTTGCGCCAATTGCTTTAGGATGGGCCTACTCGAGACGGGTGCCCCTGAGCCTAGGGGATAATCGGGAAGTATGGTACGGCACTTGCGCCCATCCCATCGCTGCCCCCGCAACGGTAATGAGTGAGTAGCCTGCGATAACCACTGGCCTTGGCTGGGAAGGTGCAGGCAATGACGCGATTTTTCGCGTCACTCCTCGAGCCCGGAGACCGGCCCGTCATGTCGTTTCATCCAGTAACGGTGCGGTGGGCACCGGGGATAGCGTGTCTCTGTGATTCCATTTTTCCCCCTTCAGGACGCTACCCGTTCCTGCCGGCTATCGGCCGGGCACTCGTGTGCCCTCGATCCAACGTCGCGTGTCGGCACGCCTGGTGGTCATGATGTCCGGGGCCCTGATGTCACGGGCTGAGTTTCCCTTCGTCGCCGTGGTCGGCCAGCAGGCCCTCAAGACCGCACTGCTGCTCAATGCCATCGACCCTCGGGTCGGGGGCGTGCTGATCAGCGGTCCTCGCGGCACTGCCAAATCCACCCTGGCCCGGGCGCTGGCGGCGATCCTGCCCGATGACCCCGAAGGTTGCCGTCCGCCGTTCATCACCCTGCCGCTGGGTGCCAGCGAGGAGCGCCTCACCGGCAGCCTGGACCTGCAGCGGGTGCTCTCCGAGCGCGAAGCGGCTTTCCATCCGGGCCTGCTGGCCAAGGCGCACGGTGGCGTGCTCTACGTCGACGAGGTCAACCTGCTGCCAGACCCCCTGGTGGACCTGCTGCTCGATGTGGCCGCGAGCGGCACCAACATCGTCGAGCGCGACGGCATCAGCCATACCCACCCCGCCCGCTTCAGCCTGATCGGCACCATGAATCCCGACGAAGGGGAGCTGCGCTCCCAGTTGCTCGATCGCTTCGGCCTGTGTCTCGAGCAGGGCGCGGCGATGAGCGTACGGGAGCGGGTGGCCATCCTGCAGCAGCGCGAGGCCTTCGACCGTGACCCCGAGGGCTACGTGGCCCGCCAGGCGGAGGCCCAGGCCGCGCTGACCCGACGACTGTGCCAGGCGCAGCGCCTGCTGGCCGAGATCGCAACCGCCAACTGGGTCTACGAGCATATCGCGCTGCGCTGCGAAGCCGCTGGAGTCGAAGGCCTGCGGGCTGACGTGACCTGGCATCGGGCCGCCCGGGCCCATGCCGCCTGGCGCGGCGCGACCACGGTGGGCCGGGAGGACCTGGACACCGTCGAGCCATGGGTCCTGGCGCATCGCCGGCGCTCGGATCACACCCCAGACCAGCCTCCAGGCCAAGGCCCGGACCAGACTCAGCCGCCCCCCGATAGCGGCAACGCCGCTGCCGATAGCCAGGCGCCGGGTGCTAGCGAGAGCGCTCCAGCCTCGCAAGCGCAGGGGCAGTGGGGCGCCATGCCGCCGGTCACCCAGAAAAGCGTCACTGTGCCGGCGGCGGAGCTGCCGGGAATCTCCCCGGGACAAGGCGCGAAACCGACGACCTCGGCGCCTTCGGCATCCGTGCGCCGCGGGCAACAGCCCGGCCAGCACCGGGCACATCGCGAAGCATCACGACCGGACTGGTTCGCCACCCTGGTCGCCAACCGCGGCCGCTGGCCCTGGCGGGAGCTGCGCTATCGCCAGGCCCGCCGTGGCCAGCCGGTGTTGCATCTGGTGCTGCTGGATACCTCCGCCTCGACCCTGGGCCGGCAGCTGCTGGGCCGGGCCAAGGGCCTGGTCGAGCGGCTGGCGCAGCAGGCCTATGCCGCCCGGGAGCAGATGGCGGTGCTGGGCTTCGGCAATGGCGGCGTCACGCCTATCCTGCTACGCCGCCGCGCCCCCAAGGCGCTGCGTGAGCGGCTCGATGCTGCCGACGGCGGCGGCGGCACGCCGCTGCGCGACGCCGTGCTGCGGGCGGCGCGCCAGATTCGCCAATGGCGGCGACAGGATCCTGGCCTGCATGTGCGGACCTACCTCATCACCGACGGGCGTACCCGCCAATCCCTGGATGGCCTGCCGCCGCTGGGTGACTGCATCGTCGTGGATACCGAGCAGGCCGCGGTCAAGCGGGGCCGGGGGACGCAGATCGCCCGGCAGCTGGGTGCGCTGTACCGGCCCCTGTCTCATCTGGAACGCCGCCTGGAGGCCACATGATCGAGCATGATCCGAACCGTGCGGCGCCGACGAGTGCCGCCTGCCCTGCGGTCTTTATCGCCGCACCCGCCTCGGGCCAGGGCAAGACCACGGTAACCGCTGCGCTGGCGCGGATGCTGCGCAACCGGGGCAAGGTGGTGCGGGTCTTCAAGACCGGCCCGGACTACCTGGATCCCCTGGTGCTGGCCCAGGCCTCAGGCCAGCCGGTGGATCAGCTCGACCTGTGGATGGCCGGCGAGGCCTATTGCCGGCTGCGCCTGTTCGAGGCCGCGCTCGAGGCGGACCTGATCCTGGTGGAAGGCGCTATGGGCCTGTTCGACGGTGAGCCATCGAGCGCCGATCTTGCCACCCTGTTCGACCTGCCGCTGGTCATCGTCATGGACGTCAAGGGCATGGCCCAGACGGCGGCGGCGCTGGTGGCCGGCCTGGCGGGCTTCCGTGACGATATCCGCATCGTCGGAATGATCGCCAACGCCTGCGGTTCGCAGCGCCACCGCGAGCTGATCGAAGCGGCGCTGCCTGACGCCATACCCTTGCTGGCCACGGTGCCGCGGGACCCCGCCCTGGCCCTGCCCGAGCGTCACCTGGGGCTGGTGCAGGCCGATGAGATCCGCGATGAGCTGGAAGCCCGCTTCGAGGCCGGTGCCGCGGCGCTCGAGGCCGAGGGGCTGGCGGAGGCGCTGCTGCGATTGCCGCCGGTCATGTTTTCGGCGCCAGACGTGGAGGCGACGCAGGCCCTGTCGTCGCTTCAGCCACTGCTTGCCGGCCGCACCATCGGCGTGGCCCGGGATGCGGCCTTCAGCTTCATCTACCAGGCCAACCTGGACCTGCTGGAGGGGATGGGCGCGACCCTGCGCTTCTTCTCACCGCTCAACGATGCCCAGCTGCCAACCTGCGACGCCCTCTGGTTCCCCGGCGGCTACCCGGAGCTCCACGCCGCGCGGCTGGCGGAAAACGGCGCCATGCGCGAGGACGTTCGCCGCTTCTTTGCCGCGGACAAGCCGATCCTCGCCGAGTGTGGCGGCCTGCTCTACTGCCTGGAAACCCTGACGGACTATGCCGACAGCACCCACGCCATGCTGGGCTTGCTGCCAGGTCACGGCGCCATGCGCGGGCGGCGAGGTTGTCAGGGAATGCAGATCGCCGAGCTGCCGGAGGGGCCGGTGCGCGGCCATGCCCATCACCGTTCGCTGGCAGAGGGCACCCCCGAAGCCATCGCCTTTGGCCGGCGCCAGCGCCACCCCGCACCGGGGGAGGCCATCTATCGCCAGCGCCGCCTGACGGCGACCTATCTGCACCTGTTCTTCCCCGACAACCCCGCCGCCGTGGCCCGCCTGTTCATGCCGGGCCAGGCCAGCGAGACTCACTCCATCACCACACAGGAAACTCACGGATGAACCTGAACAAGATCCCCGCCACGGTGGTGACCGGCTTCCTGGGCAGCGGCAAGACCACGCTGCTGGCCAGCCTGCTGCGTCAGGTCACCGGCAAGCGCATCGCCGTCATCGTCAACGAGTTCGGCGAGCAGGACATCGACTCCAGCCTGCTACGCGGCTGCGCATTAAGTTGTGAAGAGGGCTGTGAAGAAGACGCCACCGCCGTGGAATCGGAGAGCGGTATCTTCGAGCTGGCCAACGGCTGCATCTGCTGCACCGTGGAGGAGGAGTTCCTGCCGGTGATGAAGAAGCTGATGGCGCGCCGCGACGACATCGACCATATCCTCATCGAGACCAGCGGCCTGGCCCTGCCCAAGCCGCTGGTGCAGGCCTTCAACTGGCCGGAGGTGCGCCAGCACTGCACCGTGGATGCCATCATCACCCTGATCGACGGGCCAGCGGTGGCCGCCGGCCGCTACGCCAGCGACGTCGGCAAGGTGGAGGCCCAGCGCCTGGCCGACGACTCCCTGGACCACGACCCCAGTCTTCGCGAACTGCTCGACGACCAGCTGAGCGCCGCCGACCTGGTGCTGGTCAGCAAGACCGACCTGCTCGAGCCGGCCGACCGCAAGCGGGTGGAGGAACTGGTGGCCCAGCGGGTGCCGGCATCCGTCAAGACGCTGTTCATCGACCAGAGCCTGGCCGCGGACAGCGCCCAGTTGGAAGCCCTGATGGGCATCGGCGCGGCGAGCGAGGAGCGCATCGACCGCATCGACAACCACCACGATCGTCATCACGCCGAGGGGGCGCACCACGACCACGCCCACGACCATTTCGACTCCTGCGTGATCCGCCTGGGAGAGGTCGACGGCGACCTCCTGGCGGACAGCCTCCAGCAGCTGCTGAAAGCCCACGAGATCTATCGCGCCAAGGGCTTCGCGGCGGTTCCCGGCAAGCCCATGCGCCGGGTGATCCAGGCCGTCGGCGAGCGCCTGGACGGCTACTTCGACCGGCTCTGGAGGCAGGACGAACCGCGCTGCACCCAGCTGGTGATCATCGGTCGGGCGCTGGACAAGCAGGCCCTGCACGCGGCCCTGGCGAGCGCCGAGATCGAAGCGACCGCCTGATGCATCTCTTCGCCGCCAAACCCGGGGGCTTCGTCGAGGATGAGGGCATCGTCGACCTGCAGCAGAGCCCCGCCGAGATCGTCATCCTGTCCGCCGCCGACAGCAGCCTCTCGGCCCTGGCCCAGGCGGTCGAGCGGCTGAGCGTGACGCTCGGCGACGACTACCCGACGGTGCGGCTGGCGAACTGGATGAACCTGGTCAAGCCCGCCGCCTACGACCTCTACGAGGACCGCGTGCTGGACAAGGCGAGCCTGGTGATCGTCTCGCTGCTGGGCGGCAGCGGCTACTGGCGCTACGGCCACGAGCGGCTGCTGGCCTGGGCCGCCGCCGGACGCGGCCGGCAGCTGATCCTGGTGCCGGGCTGCGACGCCCCGGACGATGCCCTGCTGGAGGATTCCAGCGTGCCTTTCGCCTCGGCCCGCCGGGTGTGGCGCTACCTGCGCGAGGGCGGTGTGGACAACGCCGAGCAGCTGCTGCGCTTTGTCGGCAGCGAGTGCTTTGGCCATGGGTTGGACTGGCAGGAGCCCAGGGCGATTCCCGCGGCGCTGCTCTATTTTTCCAGAACCCCTTCCCAGGAGGCGCCGCAAGCCGCCACTCAACAGGAGGCGACGCTGAGCGAATGGATGGCATGGCGCCATCCCGAACGCCCGGTCTGCCTGCTGCTCTTCTACCGCAGCCATCTGCAGGGCGCCAATACCGCCGTGCTGGATGGCCTGCTCGAGGCCCTGCGGGAGCAAGGGCTCCAGCCGCTGGCGGTGGCCGTGGCGTCGCTCAAGGAAGAGGCCTGTGTGGCCTTCGTCAATCACCTGATCGAGCAGACCGGGGCCATGCTGGTGGTCAATACCACCAGTTTTTCCGTCAATCGCAGTGACGACGACAAGGAGGCCCTGGGAGGGGACCCGTTCGAGGGGCGCTTCGCCGGGCAGTTCGTCGGCCGGCCGGTGGTGCTGCAGGCGATCCTGGCGAGCAGCACCGAGGAGGACTGGCAGGCCAAGGCCGGCGGCCTGCACAGTCGCGACGTGGCCATGCAGGTGGTGCTGCCGGAGATGGACGGCCGCGTCATCACCCGGGCGGTGGGCTTCAAGAGCGAGGCGCACTACAACGAGCGCTGCCAGCTGTCTGTTATCCGTCATGTGCTGCATCCCGAGCGTGCCGCCTTCGTGGCCCAACTGGCGCGGCGCTTCTGTCGTTTACGTCAGGCGCCCAATGCCGACAAGCGCCTGGCGCTGGTGCTGGCCAACTACCCCAACCGCGATGGGCGCATCGGCAACGGCGTCGGCCTGGATACGCCGGCCTCGACGCTACGCATCCTGCGGGCACTGGCCGAGGCGGGCTATCCGGTGAGCGATGTCCCGGACGACGGGGATGGCCTGATTCGGCTGCTGCAGGGCGGCGTCACCAATGACCGCGATGTGCTGGACCAGCGCGCCTGTTGGCAGAGCATCGGGCTCGACGACTACCTGGCGTGGTTCCAGACCCTGCCGGAAACGCTGCAGGAAGCAGTATGCACACGCTGGGGCGCGCCGTCGGAGGACCCCAAGTGCCGCCAGGGCCGGCTGATGATCGCCGGGGTTCGCCTCGGCGAGACCTTCGTCGGGATCCAGCCGGAGCGTGCTTTCACTCAAGGCCCCTGGCGCATCGACGACCCGGTCAAGAGCTACCACGACACCGAGCTGGTGCCGCCCCACAGCTACCTGGCGTTCTATCTCTGGCTACGCGAGCACTACCGGGTGGATGCGGTGGTGCACGTGGGCAAGCACGGCAACCTGGAGTGGCTGCCGGGCAAGAGCACTGCGCTCTGTGCCGAGTGCTGGCCGGACATCGCCCTGGGGCCATTGCCGCACTTCTATCCGTTTATCGTCAACGACCCGGGCGAGGGCGCCCAGGCCAAGCGCCGCAGCCAGGCGGTGATCATCGACCACCTGATGCCGCCGCTGGCCCGCGCCGAACTCTACGGCGCCATGGCGGAGCTTGAAGCCCTGACCGACGAGTATTATCAAGCGCTGGGCATGGATCCGCGGCGCGAGTCGCTGCTGCGCGAGCGGATCATCGAGCACCTGCGCCGCACCGGTATCGACCAGGAGCTGGCCCAGATCGGGAACAATAGCGCTGAGGGTACGGATGACGAGCGCCTGCTCAACGAGCTGGACACCTACCTGTGCGATATCAAGGAGGCCCAGATCCGCCATGGCCTGCACGTGTTGGGCAGCGTGCCGCCGCGGGACAAGCAGGCGGGAACCCTGGCGGCCATCCTGCGCTTGCCGCGGGGCGAGACGCCGGCCCAGCGCGGCCTGCTGCACAACCTGGCAAACGACCTGGGGCTGGCCGCAGACTTCGATCCGCTGATGGCCGGGGCCGAGCCCTGGCACGGCCTGCGGCCGCCGGCCCTGGCCGAGCAGGACAGCTCCGCCTGGCGCACCGCCGCCGATACCCGCGAGCGCCTGGAGCTGCTCGCCCACCGGCTGATCGACGCCTACGTGCTGGAACCGGGCTGCCTGGCCACCCTGGCCCGGGATTACCCGGCCACCGCCGAGCAGTGCCGCTATGCACGCGAGCGGCTGTGGGCCGCCATGCAGCGCGGCGCCGAGATGGAGATCCAGTCGCTGCTGGATGGCCTCGAGGGCTATTTCGTGCCGCCCGGGCCGAGTGGCGCCCCCAGCCGCGGGCGGCTGGACGTGCTGCCCACCGGGCGTAACTTCTACAGCGTCGATAACCGGGCGATACCCTCACCCGCGGCCTGGTCGCTGGGCGAGAAGTCGGCCCAGGCCTTCGTCGAGCGCTACCTGCAGGATCACGGCGACTACCCACGTCAGCTGGGGCTGTCGATCTGGGGCACCGCCACCATGCGCACCGGCGGCGACGATATCGCCCAGGCCTTCGCCCTGATGGGGGTGCGGCCTATCTGGTCGCTGGGCTCCCAGCGGGTGATCGACGTCGAGGTGATTCCCGCCATGCTGCTGGGCCGCCCCCGGGTGGACGTCACCCTGCGGGTCTCCGGCTTCTTTCGCGACGCCTTTGCCAACGTCATCCGCCTGTTCGACCGCGCGGTGCGGGCGGTGGCCGAATACGCCGAGCCCGGCGATGCCAACACCATTCGCACTGCGGTGCTGGCGCGCTGCCGGGAGCTCGAGGGCCAGGGGCTCGACCCGGATGCCGCCGCCCAGGAGGCCGCGTATCGTATCTTCGGCAGCAGGCCCGGCGAGTATGGCGCCGGCTTGAACCGCATGATCGACAGTCGCGCCTGGGACAGTGCCGACGACCTGGCCGAGGCCTATCTCGATGCCGGGGCCTACGCCTACGGCCAGTTCCCGGAGTCGGGGACCGCGGCGCGGCGGGCCTTCGAGGAACGGCTCAAGGGCCTGGACGCGGTAATGCACAACCAGGACAACCGCGAGCACGATATCCTCGATTCCAACGGCTACTACGAATTCCAGGGCGGCATGGCCAACGCCAGCCGGGCCCTCGGCGGGCAGGCGCCGACTATCTACCACGCCGATCACGCCAACCCGGCGCAGCCGCGCATGCGCACCCTCAAGGAGGAGCTGGCGCGGGTGATCCGCTCCCGGGTGCTCAATCCCAAGTGGATCGAGGCCATGCGCGAGCACGGCTACAAGGGCGCCTCCGAGATGGCCGCCACCGTCGACTACCTGTTCGCCTACGACGCCACCACCGACCTGGTCGCCGACTACCAGTACGCCCATGTCAGCGAGGCGCTGGTGCTGGATCCGCGCAACCAGCAGTTCCTGCGCGAACACAACCTGGCGGCGCTGGAGGAGATGGCGGAGCGGCTGCTGGAGGCCGTTCAGCGGGGCCTGTGGCAAGAGCCCGGTGAGCAGGGCCCGGCCCTGCAGGATCTGCTGCTCGAGATCGACGAGACTCGGGAGCTCGCGCCATGACGACCGGCCAGCGGGGTAAGCTGATTGCACCACGCATCAAGGGCTGGTGCCCTGGGGCGTGGCGACCCATGGCCAGCGGCGATGGGCTGCTGGTACGCGTGCGCCCTCCGCTGGGGCGACTCAGCCGCCACCAGATGCTGGCGCTGTGCGAGGCGGCCGAGACCTTCGGCAGCGGCCTGATCGAGCTCACCAGCCGCGCCAACCTGCAGCTACGCGGCGTATCCGAGGCCAGTTGGCCCGGCCTGATGGATTTCCTCGTCGAGCATGGGCTTGTCGACCCGGACCCCCACGTCGAACGCCGGCCGCCGCTAATGCTGGCCCCTGACTGGCAGACGGGCGATGCCACCTTTGAGGCGGCCCGGCTGCTGCTGGACCGCCTTGACGAATTACCGGCACTGCCGGCCAAGTGGGGCCTGGCCATCGATGCCGGTGCGGCGCCGCGTCTGAATGAGGCTTCCGCGGACCTGCGCATCGAGCGCGCGGCAGCGGGCAGCTTACTCGTCCGTACCGATGGGCGGGCGCTGGGCACCCCGGTGGATTCCCCCGCCGCCGCCGTCGAGCTGCTGCTGCGGCTGGCGCACTGGTTCGCCGAAAGCGGTGGGCGAGAAGCCGGGCGAATGCGCTGCCATACGGCGCCGCTGCCGGGCTGGGCGCCGGCAGTCATGCCCCCCGCCAAGCCTGGCCCCCGGCTGGCCTTGGGCCCCTATCTCGAAGGAAAGGGTGCGTGGGGCAGGGTGGTTGGCCTGCCGTTCGGGCGGGCACCGGCCGCGGCGCTGCGTGCCGCTGTCGATTCGGCAACGGTCATCGCCGTGCGGGTCACGCCCTGGCGGCGCCTGCTGATTGAGGGCGAGGCGCCGACATCCGTTCCCGGGCTGCTGGATGATGAACGGGACCCGCGCTTAGGCGTGGATGTGTGCCCGGGCGCTCCCTTCTGCGAACAGGCGAGTGTCGAGACCTTGGCGCTGGCGGAGCGGCTGAGTGGCCGGATCGAGGGCAGCGTGCATGTGTCCGGCTGTGGCAAGGGCTGTGCCCGCCAGGAACCGGCCGATTTATGCCTGAGCGGGCGGGACGGGCGCTTCGACCTGATCGTCGGCGGCCGTGCCGATGGGAGGCCGATTGCCACCGGCCTCGATGAGTCCGAGGCGCTGGAAATGGTTTCAAGACGGTGGGTTAGATGAGCGCCGGGGACAAGGCGGAGCGAGGGTCTTTTGCCAGGGAAGGCAAAAGTAGCGCCCAGGGATGGGTTTACAGCGCCCTCGTGAAGGCTTGTTGCCGGCAAAGCTCCCGGTTGAGAAAAACGCTGATGGTGTATCTGGAGAAAACGAATGCCCCACGTCTATGAAACGGATGGTCCGGCCATCTACCGGGAATCCTTTTCCATCATCCGGCGCGAGGCCGAATTGGCGCGCTTCGCGCCGGAGGAGGAGCCGGTGGCCGTGCGCATGATCCATGCCGCGGGCTTGGTGGAGCTCGCCGCACATATCCACTTTCGCGGCGACGCGGTGAACCGGGCCCGGGCGGCGCTGGAGCGGGGCGCGCCGATCCTGTGCGACGCGCGCATGGTCTCCGAGGGCATCACCCGCAAGCGCCTGCCGGCAGACAACGCCATCCTCTGCACCCTGCACGACGAGCGGGTGCTCGACCTGGCCCGGGAGCTGGGCAATACACGTTCAGCGGCGGCCGTGGAGCTGTGGCGGCCTCACCTGGAGGGAGCGGTGGTGGCAATCGGCAATGCGCCGACCGCCCTGTTCCACCTGTTGAACATGCTGGAAGACCCGGCCTGCCCCCGCCCGGCGGCCATCATCGGCTGCCCGGTGGGTTTCGTGGGCGCCGCCGAATCCAAGCAGGCCCTGTGGGAGAGCGCCGCGGCGCCCTGCGTCGTCGTCGAGGGGCGACTCGGCGGCAGTGCGGTCACGGTGGCCGCCATCAATGCCATGGCGGATCGCAGCGAATGAGTCTAGCCATCATGAAGCCAGGAACCATCCACGGGGTAGGCCTCGGGCCTGGCAGCCAGGACCTGATGAGCGTCAGGGCGGATCGGTTGATCCGCGGGGCGTCGCATGTCGCCTATTTTCGCAAGAGGGGCCGCACCGGCCATGCCCGTAGCATCGTGGAAGGCTTGATTGCGTCTGATGCCATCGAGCTGCCGATGGAGTACCCGGTCACCACCGAGATCCCCTTCGACGACCCCCGCTACAACGAGCTGCTGGCGGCCTTCTACGAACGCCACGTCGCCCAGCTGACCGAGATCGCTGAGGCCGGCCAGGATGTGGTGGTGCTGTGCGAGGGCGACCCGTTCTTCTACGGCTCCTTCATGCACCTCTATACCCGCCTGCAAGGGCGGGTGCCGGTGGCGGTGGTGCCGGGTATCACCGGCATGTCCGCCGCCTGGACCGCCACCGGGCGGCCGGTGACCTGGGGCGACGACATCCTGACCGTGCTGATGGGCACCCTGCCGGAGGCGATGCTGGTGGAGCGCATCGCCCAGACCGATGCCCTGGTGGTGATGAAGATCGGTCGCAACCTGGCCAAGCTGCAGCGCGCGCTGGCCGAGGCCGGCCGGGAGCAGGAGGCCTGGCTGGTCGAGTACGCCGCCATGCCGCAGCAGCGGATACGGCCGTTCCGCGAGGTCGGCGACAGCGTGCCCTACTTCTCCATCGTGGTGATCCATGGCAACGGGAGGCGGCCATGAGAGATCCTGAGTGGGGGGAGGAAGGGTGGCTGAAGGTGGTCGGTCTCGGTCCGGGCGATGCTGCGCTGATCACCCCGGAAGTCTCCGCCGCTCTGAGTGAGGCCACCGACGTGGTGGGCTACGTGCCCTATGTCGAGCGGGTGGCGCCGCGGCCGGGGCTGACGCGCCACGGCTCGGACAATCGTGAGGAGATCCGCCGCGCGGAGCAGGCGCTGCAGTTGGCCGCCAATGGCCATCGGGTGGTGGTGGTCTCGTCGGGCGACCCCGGCGTATTCGCCATGGCCGCGGCCCTCTTCGAGGCGCTGGAGGCGGGGGAGCCGGCGTGGCGTTCGCTGGATATCCAGGTGCTGCCGGGTATCTCCGCCATGCTGGCCGCCAGCGCGCGAGTGGGGGCGCCGCTGGGGCACGATTTCTGCTGTATCAACCTCTCCGACAACCTCAAGCCTTGGGCGGTGATCGAGAAGCGCCTGCGGCTGGCCGCCGAGGCCGACTTCGCCATGGCCTTCTACAACCCCCGCTCCCGGGCACGGCCGGAGGGGTTCGCCCGCGTCTTGGAAATACTACGAGAGGCTTGCGGGCGGGAGCGTTTGATCGTGTTCGCCCGGGCCGTCTCCACGCCGGAAGAGCAGCTGACGGTCACCACGCTGGGCGAGGCCACGGCGGAGATGGCCGATATGCGCACCCTGGTGATGGTGGGCTCCAGCCAGACGCGTCTCATCCAGCGCCATGCCGGAGGCGCCGAAAGTGACGAGAGCGCCGAGCGTCAGAGCACGCCCTGGGTTTATACGCCGCGCTCGGTTTCAGGGGCGGGCGCATGAGCGAGCCAGGCCAGCACTGCCTTGACGGAGTGCACCTCATGACGGGAAGGCAGCGCCGGCCGCTCGATCATCACCACCGGCAGCCCCAACTGGCGGGCCGCAGTGAGCTTGGCCACCGCGCCGTCGCCGCCGGAGTTCTTGCACACCAGGCGCTGGATGCCATGCTCCCGCAGCAGGGCCAGGTCGCCTTCCAGGGTAAAGGGGCCGCGGTCGATAACCACACTGTGATGCGGCAAGGGCAGCGACGCATCGGGCCGGTCGACAAGGCGCAGCAGATAGTGGTGCTGGGGCTGGGCCGCGAAGGCGGCGAGGTGCTGGCGCCCGATGGCCAGCAGGACTCGCTCGTGCGGGCCGGAAAGCGCCACCATCGCGGCCTCGATGCCGGCCACCCGCTGCCAGCGGTCGCCGGCCTGGGGCGCCCAGGGCGGCCGGGTCAGGGCGAGGCAAGGGATGCCGCTCTGTTTCGCCGCTGCGATGGCGTTGCGGCTCATTTGCTCGGCGAAGGGGTGGGTGGCATCGACCAGATGAGTGATGCGGTTATCTGCCAGAAAGGCGGCCAGGCCCTCCACGCCACCAAAGCCGCCAACCCGAGTCGGCAGCGGCTGCGCCTTGGGTATCGCCACCCGGCCGGCATAGCTGAACAGGGCGGGAATCCTACGCTCGGCCAGCGCGTTGGCCAGGGCACTGGCTTCGGTGGTGCCTCCCAGAATCAGGACGTTCATTGGGGCTTTCATAATGGCTGAGGAACACGCTCCCTGGCTGACTCTGCTCGGCTGGGGCGAGAGTGGCACAGCGGGCCTGACGGCGGCAAGCCGGCAAGCGCTGGACACCGCCGAAGTGGTGTTCGGCGCCCGACGCCATCTGCGCCTGCTGCCGCCCCTGGTCGCCGAGGTGCGCGAATGGCCAGTGCCCTTTGCCGATGGCATCCCCCAACTGCTGGCCGAGCGCGGCCGCCGGGTGGTGATGCTGGTCTCCGGCGACCCCTTCTGGTTCGGGGCCGGTACGACCCTGACGCGCCACCTTGCCCCCGGCGAATGGACGTCACTGCCGGCATCTTCCACCTTCAGCCTGGCGGTATCGCGACTGGGCTGGCCGCTGGAGGGCTGCGCCTGCCTAGGCCTGCATGCCCAACCCCTGACACGCATCCGGCCCGACCTGCAACGCGGTAGGCGCCTGCTGGTGCTGGTGCGTGACGGCGAAGCGGTGGCCGAGCTGGTGGAGCTGCTGCAGCGCTTCGGCTTCGCGGAGTCCCGGCTGCACATTCTGGAAGCGCTGGGCGGCGACCGCGAGCGCGTCCGTAGCGTGCAAGCTGGCGATGCCATGCCAGGCGATATCGCTCACCCGGTCGCCGTAGGATTGGAGATGGCCGGAGACGGGCCGGCTCTGCCGCTGACCCCTGGCTTGCCGGATGCGCTGTTCGAACACGATGGCCAGATCACCAAGCAGGCCGTGCGCGCCCTGACCCTGGCCGCCCTGGCCCCGAGGGCGGGGGAGCGGCTATGGGATATCGGCACGGGCTCGGGGTCGGTGGCCATCGAGTGGCTGCTGGCCCACCCGGATAACCACGCTGTGGCCTTCGAGCGTGACGCTGAGCGTGCGGCGCGGGCACGTCGCAATGCCCATGATCTCGGCGTCGACTGGCTCGAGGTAGTGGAGGGCAGCGCCCTCGACGTACTCAATGATCAAGCGCTGAGCGAACAGCCCCCCGATGCGGTCTTTATCGGCGGCGGGCTATCGCAACCCTTGCTGGAGGCGCTGTGGCAGCGGCTGCCGGCCGGCGCTCGCCTGGTGGCCAATGCGGTGACCCTGGAGTCCGAGGCCCTGCTGGCGCAATGGCAGCAGGTGGCCGGCGGTGAGTTGCTGCGCCTGGAGCTCGCGGCCGCCGCGCCCCTCGGCACGCGGCGGGGCTGGAAGGCCAGCTACCCCGTCGTGCAGTGGCGGGTAAGCCGATGATAGTGGTGAATGATTCGATAATGGTGGCGGGTTTAGGTTTTCGCCGCGAGGCGCGGCTGGCCTCGCTGATCGATGCGTTGGAGCAGCTCGAAGCGCAACATGGCAGCGTCGACCGGCTGGCCGCCACGCGCACGCTGTTGCCGCTGGTGCAGGAGTTGGGACGCGCCCGAGGCATTCCAGTGATCGGCGTGGAAGACGAGGCGCTGCCGTCGGCCGTTACCCTTTCGCGCTCCCGACATAGCTTGCGGGCGCGAGGAACGGGGAGCGTCGCCGAAGCCGTTGCCCTGTTGGCGGCGGGGTCCGGCGCGGAGTTGCTCGGGCCCCGGCTGATTTCGGCGGACCGACTGGCTACCGCGGCGGTGGCGAAAAGAGATATTCCATGACGATACACTTTATCGGCGCCGGCCCCGGCGCTCCGGACCTGCTGACGCTGCGGGGCCGGGACCTCATCGCCTCCTCTCCCGTGTGCCTCTATGCGGGTTCGCTGGTACCCGAGCAGCTGCTCGAGCACTGCCCGGCGGGCGCCCGTATCGTCAACACCGCGCCGCTATCGCTCGATGAGATCATCGCCGAAATGCGTAGCGCCCATGCCGCGGGCCTGAATGTGGCCCGGCTGCACTCCGGGGACCTCTCGGTGTGGTCCGCCATGGGCGAGCAGCTGCGCCGGCTGCGTGAGCTGGCGATTCCCTACACCATTACCCCAGGCGTGCCGTCCTTCGCCGCGGCGGCTGCCACCCTGGGGCAGGAGCTGACGCTGCCGGGGGAGGCGCAATCCCTCGTGCTGACTCGCACGCCGGGGCGGGCCAGCGCCATGCCGGACGGCGAGACCCTGGCCAACTTCGCCAGGACCGGCGCCACCCTGGCCATTCACCTTTCCATCCACAATCTGGCCCAGGTGGTGGAAGACCTGATGCCGTTCTACGGCGCCGATTGCCCGGTGGCCATCGTCTGGCGGGCCAGCTGGCCCGATGAGCGGGTGGTCCGGGGGCGCTTGTCGACGGTGGTCTCCCAGGTCGACGACGCCATGCAGCGCACGGCACTGATCCTGGTGGGGCCGGTGCTGGGCAGCGAGGACTTCCAGGAGAGTAGCCTCTATGCAGTCGGCTATGACCGTCGCTTTCGGCCCCAGTCGGCGGACTCGCCCTTTGCCGACACCGCACCCGGCGACAAGAGGGCCGATAAGAGGAATGAGCCATGATCCACCTCTCGCTGATCGGTATCGGCACGGGCAATCCCGAGCATGTCACCCTGGCCGCGGTGCGGGCGCTCAACGAGGCGGACCTGATCCTGCTGCCGCGCAAGGGGGAGGGCAAGTCTGACCTGGTCGACCTGCGCCGACTGCTGTGCCGAAATCTGCTGGAGGCGTCGTCACGCGCCCGAATCGTGGAGTTCGACCTGCCTCGCCGCGACTCCCGCGCCGATTACCTGGGCGCGGTGGACGACTGGCACGGAGCAATCGCTGAGGTTTGGGCGGCGCTGATGGCGACCCATCTACCCCAGGGTGGGCGAGTCGGCATGCTGATCTGGGGCGATCCCTCGCTGTATGACAGCAGCCTGCGAATCGCCGAGCGCCTGGGCGCCAAGGGGCAAGAGGTCGAGATACGTGTGGTGCCGGGCATTACCAGCCTGCAGGTCCTCACCGCCGAGCACCGCATCCCCCTCAACGTGCTGGCCGAACCGGTGCAGATCACCACTGGGCGGCGGCTGCGCGAGCGCGGCTGGCTCAGCGATGCCGAGAGCGTCGCGGTAATGCTCGACAGCGGCGGGGCCTTCGAGTCGCTGCCACCCGAAGGCCTTTACATCTGGTGGGGCGCCTACCTCGGCATGGAGAAACAGAGCCTGATCCACGGCTGGCTGGTGGACGTGGCCGCAGCGATCGTCGAGCACCGTGCCGCCCTGCGCGAGCGGCATGGCTGGATCATGGATGTCTACTTGTTGGCCCGCAAGCCGCTGACGCCGAGCCAATCGAACAGCCCTACCGATACCAAAGGAGTGTGAAATGAAGCACGTCGATCCGCAGCGTCATGCCGAGCGCATGGCCCACAAGCAGGCGATCATGAACGAGCGCATCGCCCGTGCCGACAAGGAACAGGGGGTGCTGCTGGTGCTCACCGGGCCCGGCAAGGGCAAGAGCAGCTCCGGCTTCGGCATGCTGGCGAGGGCCCTGGGCCACGGCATGAAGGTAGGCGTGGTGCAGTTCATCAAGGGCAAGTTCCAGACCGGCGAGGAGGCGTTCTTTCGCCGGCAACCTGGAGTGGAATACCACGTGATGGGCGAGGGCTACACTTGGGACACCCAGGACCGCGAGCGCGATGTCCAGGCCGCCGAGGCCGCCTGGGCCGAGGCCAGCCGGATGCTGGCCGACGCCAGCTTCGACCTGGTGCTGCTCGACGAGCTCAATATTGCCCTGCGCCATGAATATCTGAATCTAGACCGTGTACTCGACGACCTCCAGGCTCGCCCCGCGATGCAGCACGTGGTGGTCACCGGCCGCCACGCCCCGGAGGCGCTAGTCGAGCTGGCCGACACCGTCACCGAGATGCGCGTGGTCAAGCACGCCTTCAAGGAGCAGGGGATAAAGGCGCAGAAGGGTATTGAATTGTGATTCCAGATCACGCTTTCCCGGAGGCGCAACGGGCCGGCCTCTATCGCGCCATCTTTGAGCGTCGGGATGTGCGTGCCCAGTTCCTGCCGGACCCAATTCCGCACGAGGTGCTGGTACGCCTGCTGGAGGCTGCCCATCACGCGCCGTCGGTGGGCTTCATGCAGCCCTGGGACTTCCTGCTGATCGACAGCCTCGAGGTGCGGCGTGGGGTGCATGGCATCTTCGAGCGGGAGAACGCCAGAGCGGCCGAAAACCACGACGGTGAACGCGGGCAGTTGTATCGACGCCTCAAGCTTGAGGGCATCCTGGAGAGCCCCCTCAACCTGTGCATCACCTGCGACAGGGCACGAGGCGGCGAGCATGTGCTGGGGCGCAACAGCATCGTCGACACGGATCTGTTCAGCACCTGCCTGGCGATCCAGAACCTGTGGCTGGCGGCCCGCGCCGAGGGCATCGGGGTGGGTTGGGTCAGTATCCTCGACCAGGGAGAACTGGCGGAGGTGCTGGGCTTGCCGGAAAGGGTCTATCCCCTGGCGTACCTGTGCCTGGGCTATGTCAGCGAGTTCCTGGAGCAACCCGAGCTGGCACGTAAAGGTTGGCGTCAGCGCCTTCCCCTGGCGGAGCTGGTGCATGGCAATGGCTGGGGACACGCCCTGGTGGATGAAGCGCTACAAGAGGCACTGGGCGAGGTGGACCGGCCATGACCACCCTGATGATCCAGGGCACCACCTCGGATGCCGGCAAGAGCACGGTGGTGGCTGGGCTGTGCCGGGTATTGGCGCGGCGGGGCGTGTCGGTGGCGCCATTCAAGCCGCAGAACATGGCGCTGAACAGTGCGGTGACGGTGGACGGCGGCGAGATCGGTCGCTCTACGGCGCTGCAGGCGCTGGCGGCAGGTGTCGAGCCCCACAGCGACATGAACCCGGTGCTGCTCAAGCCGGAGAGCGACCGCGGCGCTCAGGTGATCTTGCGTGGCCGGGTGCACGGCCACATGGACGCGCTGGATTACCACGCCTACAAGCGCACCGCGCGGGAGAGCGTGCTGGCGGCCTGGCAGTCGCTGTCGTCGCGCTTCGATGTGATCATTGCCGAGGGGGCGGGCAGTCCTGCCGAGATCAACCTGCGCCAGAACGACATCGCCAACATGGGATTCGCCGAGATGGTGGATTGCCCGGTCGTGCTGGTGGGCGATATCGACCGCGGCGGCGTCTTCGCCCAGTTGGTCGGCACCCTGGAGTTGCTCAGCGAGAGCGAGCGCTCACGTACCCGTGGCTTCATCGTCAACCGCTTCCGCGGCGATATCGCCCTGCTCGAGCCGGGCCTCGAATGGCTGGTAGAGCGTACCGGTAAGCCGGTATATGGCACGCTGCCCTATCTGCAGGGATTATTGCTCGACGCCGAGGACAGCATCGGCCGCAGCGGCCGGGTGGGGCAGGGGGATACCCTCAAGGTGTTAGTGCCGGCGCTGCCGCGCATCAGCAATCACAACGACTTCGACCCGCTGCGCCTGCATCCACAGGTCGAGCTCAGCTTTATCGGGCCGAATCGGATTGGACCAGGCCAGTCGATTCCTCACGCCGACCTGATCATCCTGCCCGGCAGCAAGAGCACCCGCAGCGACCTCGCCTGGCTGCGTGCTCAGGGCTGGGAAGCGGTGATAAAGCGCCATTTGCGCTACGGCGGCAAGGTGCTGGGCATCTGCGGTGGCTTCCAGATGCTGGGGCGGGCGGTGCACGACCCGGATGGCCTCGAGGGACCTGCCGGCTCGACGCCGGGGCTCGGCCTGCTCGATGTCGAGACCCACATGATAGCGGGCAAGCAGCTGCGCAACGTGAGTGGGCGCTTGCTACCCGAAGGCGTGCCGATCAGCGGCTACGAGATTCATAACGGTGTGAGCGAGGGGGCTGCCCTGGAGCGCCCCTTGTGCGAGCTGGAGGGGAGGCCTGACGGCAGTGTTAGCCCCGATGGCCAGGTCATGGGCACCTACCTGCATGGCCTGTTCGACCGCCCCGAGGCGTGTGCGGCACTGTTGGCCAGCTGTGGACTCGACGTACAGGGTGCTGCGGTGGATTACCAGGCCCATCGGCAGCAGGAACTCGATCGGCTGGCCGACTGCCTGGAAGCGCACCTGGACATGCCGGCCATCGAACGGCTACTAGGGCTGTGAGCTGCTTGGCATACGGGCCGACACCTGAGTGTCGGCCCGTTTTTCTTTTGGGAATGAGGTAGATATTCAGTCTGGAGCAATTGGCAACTGGCGCTTGTGCTCGGTGCGACGGTAGGTGGTGAGGATGGTACCGAAAGCACGCTCGGACACGTCCCGGTTCTCCAGGAAGTCGTCGATCTCCTCGTAAGTGACACCAAGGGCCACCTCGTCGAGCTTCTGTGGTGCGAGCGATTCGAGATCGGCGGTGGGTGCCTTGTTCACCAGCTCTTCCGGGGCACCGAGATGTTGGCCAAGCAGGCGCACCTGGCGCTTGGTCAGGCCGGTCAGGGGTGCGACGTCACAGGCCCCATCGCCGTACTTGGTAAAAAAGCCCATCAACGCCTCGGCGGCCTGGTCGGTGCCGATGACCAGGCCACTGCGAGTACCGGCCACGGCGTACTGGGCCACCATGCGCTGGCGCGCCTTGACATTGCCCAGTACGAAGTCGCGCTGGCCGGCGTCTTCGAAGGTCAGGCCGCCGCTTTCCAGCGATTGCAGCAGCGCATCGCTGGCGCCCTGTATGTTCACATCGAGCACTTCGTCAGGCTGGATGAAGGCCAGCGCCTTGTCGGCATCGTCGGCGTCCTGCTGCACGCCGTAGGGCAGGCGCATGGCGATGAAGATGGCCTGCTCACCCTGTTTGCGCCGCTGCTCCACGGCCAGCTGGGCCAGGCGGCCGGCGACCGTGGAGTCGACGCCGCCGCTGATCCCCAGCACCAGCGTCGTCTGTCCGCTTTCCTGCATGACGTTGCAGAGAAAGTCGCGACGCCGTTCGATTTCATGCCGGGCTTCGATATCGGCCTTGGCCTGAAGCTGCACGCCGATGGCGCGCTGCATGGCCTGGCGTGAGCGTGTTTCTTCCGCCGCCTCCGTTGTGCTCTCGAGACACAATCGATGGTAATGGGGCAGGCGTTCCAGTGCGTAGTGGGCCGCGGCTAGGCGCACTTCATTGCGTTCGCCGTCGAAGCGGCGAGTTTCGCAGTAGTGATGATGGTCGCCGTTGTGGCGGAATGCCCAGGCGAAGCACACGGTGCCGATGGGCGTATCGTCGTCACCGGGGTTGGGGCCGGCAATGCCGGTATTGGCCAGAGCCACGTCGGCGTCGTTGTTGTTCAAGGCGCCAGCGGCCATCTCGGTGGCCACGGCTTCGCTGGTCAGTCCGTAGCGCTCTATGGTGTCGAAACTGACGCCGAGGTAACGGTTCTTGGACTGGGGCGAGTAGACGCCAAGACCACAGTCGATGCTCTGGCCGCTTCCCGGCACCCGCGCCAGTTCGGAAACGATGAGCCCGGCAGTACACGACTCGGCGGTGGCGAGCTTGAGTTCGTTGTCGATCAGATAGTCCGTAATGCGATCCAGCAGTTCCATTGCTTCATCTCCTGTGGGCCGACTAGCCTTGGTAACGAGTCCTCTCTAACCCTAGGCCATCAAGCAGCGCACTGGCGAGTGGGTAGAGATGTGCTGGGTATACCCCGAGGTCGCCCTAGGATAAGCCAAGACTAGAGTAAGCCAGGAAAGGCGAGGTCAATCATGGAAGGCATCGACAAGATGATGAGCGAGTACTTAAGCGAGACCTTGGCACGGGATCGAGAGTATCGCCATGAAAATGAAAGGCCCTCCTTTACCGAGGAGGGCGAAGCTGACCGGGAACGGGTCGGCATTGCCGTGATGGGTGCCGAGGGAAGCCTCGCTCAGGCCGGTTGTGTCGAGCAGAGGTTTCCGCTGGAGAGCGTTTCCAAGGCACTCACGCTCGCTCTGGCGCTGGAGGATGTCGGCGCCGAGGTGTTGTTCGAGCGCGTAGGCATGGAGCCTTCTGGTGATCCGTACCACTCCATGGCCACCCTGGAGGAGGGCGAGGTAGGCGTTCCTTCAAACCCAATGATCAATGCCGGCGCCATCGTCACTACCGCCATGATCAAAGGGCGTGACGGTGAGGAGCGTTTTGCCCGGCTGCGTGACTTCTTTCGCCGCCTGGCGGGCAATCCGTCGCTTGACTATGACCCAGCCATGTTCGAGGCAGAGGACCAGGACCTCAACCGTGCGCTGTTCTATTTCATGCGCAGTCACGACGTACTCGAAGGCTCCGAAGAGGACTTGCTCGTTCCTTACCTGAAACAAACGTCCATCGAGGTGAATTGCCTCGACCTGGCACGCATGGCCGCAGTGCTGGCCAATCGCGGCAAGGACCCCGAGAGTGGCGAGAGGCTTATCGGAGAGGAGACGGTAAGCCTCGTGCTGACGTTGATGTTCACCACCGGCATGTACGACCAGTCTGGGCGTTACGCCATCGAGGTGGGTGTACCATCGAAGAGCGGCGTATCCGGCGCGATCCTGGCCGTGGTTCCCGACCGCATGGGGCTCGGCGTGATTGGCCCGGCGCTGAACGAGCACGGCAATAGCGTTGCCGGGCTGCGTATATTGAAGCAGCTGTCGCAACAGTGGCGCCTCGGTATGTTTACCTGAATTGTGGCTGACTGCCGCTTACTGCTGGGCGGGTGGCGGAGCAATGCCGGTAAACAGGGCCGGGTCGTCGCTGATCGCACTGTCCACTCCCCAGGACCAGCGGTTGGCGAAGGCTGCCGGGTCGTTGGGGGTATAGCACAGCAGGCGATAGCCGGCGGCCTTGATCTCACGGGCACGGCGCGCAGTGAGCCGCGTCCAGTCGGTATGGATGCTGTAGGCATCCAGCGCCTCACAGCGGGTTCGCCACTTTTCCGGCACGCTCTCGGTCAGTATGCCGATGGGCAGCAAGGAAGCATCGGCCAGAGTGCGCGCGTGTCGCAGAGCGGGCTGGTCGAAGGAGGAGAGGATCAACCGTTCCGGTGGCAGGGCCTCGAGCAGGCGAGGGACCACCACTTCTGCCAGTTCGGTGCCGCTGCGCTTGCTGGTCACCTTGAGTTCCATGTTGACGCCCATGTCCAGCTTCACCAACAAGTCCAGCATTTCGCTCAGCGTGGCCATGCGCTCGCCGCGAAAACCGTCGCCGAACCAGGCGCCGACATCGAGCTTGCGCACCGTGGCGAGATCCAGCGTGGCGAGCCTGCCATGCCCATCGGAACAGCGCTTGAGCGTGGCATCGTGCCAGATCACCGGCGTGCCGTCGCCGAGCAACTGGACGTCGAGTTCCACCCACTGATAACCCGCCTCGTGCGCGGCTCTCACGGCCGTCAACGTATTTTCCGGGGCGTGGGCGGAGAGCCCGCGATGAGCGATCAGTCTGGGCAGTGCAATGGCTGGATGCGGTGAGGTCATGCGTGATCTCCAATCGAGTCTTGGCCAAATCTACCGGATGTCGATGACAAGATAGCGATCCGCTCGGGACGCGCATGGTATCGGGCGCGACTATGCTAGTCTTGCGCCTTTGAATAAAGCAATGAGGCAAGGCATGAAGGTGATGACCCCCGAGCGGGACGAGCAGCGTGATGCCTGGCTTGCCCGCCTGTGCGCCGACATCTATGGAAGGGAAGCGGGTCTATCGCCGTTGGTCACGTTTACCGGCACACGGCAGGTGCTGTTTTCCCAAGAGGCCGCGCGGCTCTGGGCGCTGGTGGACGACCAGGGCAGGCCCGGTGCGCTGGCGCTGCTGGCACTCGATTCGTCGGGCTCTGGCATGGTGCTGCGGCTGCATGCCTCGCCCGGTGGCGATCGCGAGAGCCTGCGCCGCTTGATTCGCGAGCTGGCCCAGAAGGCGCCGCTGAGGGTCGATGCAGTGGACCAGGACGAAGAAGCGTTCTTTCGCCGCTGCGGTATCGAGCGCTGGTTCGCGGCCCCCGGCGGGCAGCGCGTAGGTCTCTCGCCGCATCATCCGGCGCGTGGCGTGAACGAGCTGGAACCGCCGCTGGGCTTCGATGACGAGGCGGTGCTACGGCGCTTCAAGCACGATCCGCGCTTCTTCGAGCAGGAGAAGGCCCTTTTCGTCGACCGGCTGGCGGCGTTCCCCGGCTGAGCGCCGCTGGTGGTGCCACCCTTGACCGCATACGCGAACAGCGGTTGGATGGTGCACATCTATCGTTAGTGAACAAAGGAAAATGACATGGCCAAGCGCATCCAGTTTGCTCGTACCGGCGGCTCCGAGGTGCTTGAGTTCGTCGACGTGACGCCAGTCGATCCTGCTGCCGGCGAGGTTCGGGTCAGGAATGAGGCCGTCGGGCTCAACTTCATCGACATCTATTTCCGCACCGGCCTCTATCCCGCCCCTGGGCTACCGTCGGGGCTCGGCACCGAGGGGGCCGGCGTGGTCGACGCCGTCGGCGAAGGCGTGAAGCATCTGAAGGAGGGCGACCGGGTCGCCTATGCCCAGGGGCCGCTCGGCGCCTACGCCGAATATCATGTGCTGCCAGCGGACAAGGTCGTAGTGCTGCCTGACGGCATCGAGGCGGAAACCGCTGCGGCCAGCATGCTCAAAGGGCTGACTGTTCAGTACCTGCTGCGCCAGACCTGCCCGCTCGAGGGCGGCGAGACGATCCTGTGGCATGCCGCCGCCGGCGGGGTGGGCTCCATCGCCTGCCAGTGGGCCAAGGCGCTGGGCGTGAAGCTGATCGGCACCGTTAGCTCGGAGGAGAAGGCGACGCTGGCCAAGGCCAACGGCGCCTGGGAGACCATCGACTACACCCGCGAGAACGTGGTCGAGCGGGTGCGCGAGCTGACCAACGGCGAGATGTGCGACGTGGTCTACGACTCGGTGGGCAAGGACACCTGGATCACCTCGCTGGACTGCCTCAAGCCGCGTTCGCTGATGGTCAGCTTCGGCAACGCCTCGGGACCGGTCGATGGGGTCAATCTCGGCATCCTCAACCAGAAGGGCTCGCTATTCGTGACCCGTCCCAGCCTCAACGGCTATGCCGACACCCGCGAACGGCTGGAGATGATGTGCCGCGATCTGTTCGACCTGCTGGGCAGCGGCAAGGTCACGGTCGACATCGGTCAGCGCTTCGCCCTGGCCGACGCCGGCAAGGCTCAGGATGCCCTGGCCAGCCGCAAGACCACCGGCTCGACCATACTGTTGCCCTGAGAGCAGCACCGGCATGACACGACGCCCGCCTCATCGAGGCGGGCGTCGTCGTTGCCGTTCCGCTGTGCAAGACTAGGCGTACTCCAGGGGTGATTCGATATCGAGCTGCGGCAGGATGGCATCGAGTTCGAATTGCGAACGGGGCGTCAGGGAGCCGCTGCGAGATTCCCCAAGAGAGGGCGAGGCCAGCTCGAAGCCGTCTGCGTGTTCCTCGAACTGCAGAATATCTCCATCGAACTCGTCGAGCGTGTTGTGCAGGTTGTCGCGCAGCGCAGCGAGCATGGCCGTTCCGTTCTCGCCTTCGGCGATGGCATTGATCCACTCCACGGTCTGCTCGGGCGAGAGCCCGTGGAGTTCGCCATAGCGGATCAGCAGGGGCACTGCGCTGTGCCCCTCACCGCTCTGGTCGATCAATATCTGGGCTGCCTCCTCGCTGAAGCCGGCATGGGCGAGAAAGTCCGCCGTGGTCTGGGTTTCGAAACGGCTGTTGTGCTGTGCGTTCAGATAGGCGTCGCGGCCGAACTGGACTAGGGTGGCCAGGGTGGCAATGCCGAAGCCGACCGGACCTGCCAGCGACGAGCTGCCGAATACCGCATAGCCGACTCCGCCAGCCACTGCCGCGTTGAGCCCGGCACCGACGACATCGCCCTCGTTCAGGCGAACCAGCGCATCGACACCGGCCAGGCTGGCACCGAACAGGTGCACGAACTTGCCGCCCAGCTTGAGGCCTGGCGTGACCCGGGAGCCCTCGCCGCTGGTGAGCAGGGCATCGACCAATTGGGCGCCATCCACACCGACCCGCGCCGTCTCGATGGAAACCTGCAGGGCGCTGCGCAGCGAGGGATCGTCGCCGTAGGCGTCGATGGCGTTGGCCAGCCCCGAGCCGACGATGGAGAGGGCAGAGGCGCGGAAGGCGCGATTGTAGGGCGAATCGCGGAAGATCTCGTTGGTCTTGTCCAGGGTGTTGTTGAGGTTGCGCGCCACGTCGATGCCGTAGCGCTGCGGATCGAAATCGTCGGTGAACTCAGGTATCAGGGGTTCGAAGGCATCGGCGAGCTCGTCGAGTTCGTCGGCCGTGGTGCCGAGCAGTTCGGCGAGCCCCGGGTTGTTGCGCAGTGTCTCGTCAAGCCGAGTCCGGGCCTCATCCAGCGACTGGGCGTCACTGGGGTCGATGTCGCCGGCCGGCAGGATCACGTTCTCGCGCAGATAGGCGCCGGCCAGGCTCACCGCGAGGGGGTGGTCGCCAGTGATGCCCAGCTCGTTGAAGGTTTCGATCAGGGCGTCTCCCGACTCCCCCTTCACCAGTTCGGGTCTCTCCTGGAGGGCCGTCGAGACGGCCAACTGGGCGTTGGGATCGTCGAGTAGGGCGTCGATACGTGCCTGATGATCTGCCCGCACACCGTCGGGCAGCGCCTGCAGTTGCTCGATCTGTTCCAGCAGCCCGGCACCGCTGTCGGCCAGTTGTTCCTGCAACGCCTGGAATTCCGCTTCCCAGTCGGGATTCGAGGCGATGTAGTCGTCGATGGCCGCTTCGAGCTGTTCCTCAGTCATCGCCGCGCCGCCGTTGAGGATGAGGAAGCTCAATTCGTCGAGATGTTCGTGATAGTCATCGGCCTGCTCGGCGATGGTACGGTCGCGGAACTGATCTACCGCGCTGAAGACCTCGTCACGAAAGCCCTCCACGCCTTCCAGCGAGGCGATCGCCAAGGCCAGGCTGGGAATGGCCTCGCCAGAGGAGACCGCCTCGTTCATCTCGTTGCGCACCGTGTTCATGTCGACCGGGAGCTGCTCGGCGAGCCGGTTCACCGCGCGGTCGCCCGCTTCCGTCCCGGCGATGCGGTCAAGGATCTCCATCAGCATTGCGGTGCCGTTCGGCCCGGCCATCGCCCCGCCGTAAGCCTGCAGGTCGCCCTGGTTGGCCGCTTCGATCTCATCGACCAGGGCATCCACCACCTCGCTGGCAAGTTCGGCCCCCAGCCCCTCGGTCAGGGCGTCGAGGCGTTCGATCATTTCGAGCGTGCGCAGTTGCGGGGTATCGGTACCTTCCAGCTCTCCGTCAAGCGGCTCGGCTGCCCAGGCGGCGGCGTCATCGATGATCGTCTGGGCGTCACTGGAGCGGTCGAGTGCGTTCTGCACGCGGTCGGGGGCATCGGCCCGACCCGCTTCATAGGTGCGTAGCGCATCGGCCGGATCGTCCTCGGCGCGGGCGTCGGCGATGATCCCGGCTCCGGCTTCGGCGGCAATCTCCCGGGTGTCGCTGGAGCGATCCAGGGCCGCCCGTACCGCCGAAGAAGCGTCCTCATACCGCTCTTCGAGCACGTCGAGTGCCTCTTGCGGATCGCTGTGCTCGCGGGCTTCGGCAATGATCTCGCGGGCTGCCGCTTCCGCTTCCGGCTCGGTATGGCTACTCGGCTGAAGCGCCAGGCCGCTGTTCTGTGCGGCCTGCTCGATCGCCATCTGGGCGGGGCCGGCATCCACCCAGTCGTGATCGTAGATGCGCTGCAGGGCGGCCTGCCGCTCATCGGCCGGCAGTGCCGCCAGGTAGCGCTCGATGTCCTGGGAGATGGCATCGATCTCAGCGTCGTAATCGATTGCTGCCGGGTCGTCGGCATATTCGAGGTCGTTGCCTCGCTCGCGCAGGCCACCGATGAAATCGTCTTCGCCGATGGGAATGCCTTGGGTGTTGCGTGGCGACTGGGCTGCTTCCTCGGGGGAGGTGTGCGGAACGAACACGATGTCGCCGGGGTCGATCTTCGCCGGGTCGGAGATGTCGTCGCGCTCGTTCAGGGCGAGGAATTCGTCGAAGTCGAGATGGAGCTCTTCGGCGATCTCCCACAGGCTGTCACCCTCCTCGACGACGAAGACCCGCTCCGCCGTATCGTCGATTTCGCCTGGTCCACCTGCCGATGCGCGGGCACTGAGAGCCTCTTCGACGGCTTGTTCGAAGCGCCGCCGTTCCGCCTCGGTCATGGCCTTGGACGTCACGCCGTCGGCCTGGTAACGGCGCAACGATTCGATATCGATCCGGTATGACATGCTCCGCTCCTCCCTCCGTGAAGGCTTCACCATAAGGAGGAGAGAAGGCCTGGTGTCTTAAGCTTTGTTGAATTTTTTGTGGCACTTCTCATGGGAGACCGGCGAGATCACAGGGAGGCGCCGAGCTCGGCGATTATCGTCTCGCGGTGCTTGAGCGCCGCCAGCCCAGACTCGCCCAAAATACTGGCCACCTCACTCAGCAGGCCTTGGACAAGCAGCATGAAGGCACACATGCTATTGCTGTAGAACAGGCTGTGGTTGGGTACCGGAAAGCTGTGACGCGCGACCCGGGCCAGGGGAGAGCTCTCCGAATCTGTCAGGGCAATGACCTCGACTCCATGGCGGGCCGCGACCTCGGCCGTGGCCAGCACGCTCGGGGTGTAGGGGAAGCAGCTTGCCACCACCAGCACGTCGCCGGGGTCGAGCTGGGCCAGGGCATCGGCGACGCCTTGTCGCCCCGAGTCCAGGGGAGCAACGTCGGGGCGCAGCATCCCCAGGCCATAGGCCATGAACAGCACCAGGGAATGGAACTGGCGCATGCCGTGGACGCGCACCCGATGGGCCGTCGCCAGCAGTGTCACCGTCTGTTCGAAGGCAGCTGGATCGATCCGCTGCAGCAGGCTCGCCATGTTGGCACTCTCTTGTCGAGCCAGCCGGCTCATCCGGGCCAGATCCCCCGTGTCGCCGCTTGCTTCGAGTAGGCGGGAGGCCTGGTCGCTGTAGAAGCTCTGGCCTTCGGTGACTTCACGGCGGAAGACATCCTGCAACTGGCCGAATCCCCCATAGCCCAAGCGCTGGGCCAGGCGTGAGAGCGTCGAGGCATTGACGCCCAACTGGTCCGCCAACTCGGTGATGGTGGAGACCGCGGCCTGTTGCGGTGCCTCGATAAGCAGCGCAAGTGTGTGCCGGGAGCGCTTGCCCAGCCGGATGCCCGCCTCGCCGGCCTCGATGGCCTTGAGCCGTTGCTTGAGGCCGTTCAGCGTCTGCGGGGGTGTGGTGGGGGTGTCCGTCATTGCATCGATTCACTTCTCTCGGGGCGTCGGGGGAGCATTGTAGCCTTTGACCTCCTGGAGACGCTGGGTTGGAATTTTTTGCAAATATTAATTGCAAATTATAATAGAGCACTTATATTTTGCTTATTGTCACTTCGGAGGATTCCATGAGCCACGTCTTCCATCGCAGCCTGACGCAGGATTACCCCACGGCCGTCAAGGGCGAAGGCCCTTACCTGATCGACGATCAGGGGCGGCGTTACCTGGATGCCTGCGGTGGAGCCGCGGTCTCCTGCCTGGGGCATAGCGATGTCGCCGTCATCGAGGCCATTCGCGAGCAGGTGGGCAAGGTGGCCTACGCCCACACCGCTTTCTTCACCACCGAGCCGATGGAAACCCTGGCCGACTTCCTGATCGAGCGCGCACCCGCAGGGCTCGAGTCGGTCTACTTCGTCTCGGGCGGTTCCGAGGCGATGGAGGCGGCCCTGAAGCTGGCGCGCCAGTACTTCATCGAGATCGGCCAGCCGCAGCGTAGGCACTTGATTGCGCGCCGCCAGAGCTACCACGGCAATACGCTTGGGGCGCTCGCCACCGGGGGCAACGCCTGGCGGCGCCAGCAGTTCGAGCCGCTGCTGATCGACGTGAGCCATGTCAGCCCCTGCTATGCCTATCGTGGCCTGAAGGAGGATGAGACCCCCGAGGCCTATGCGGTGCGCCTGGCCGATGAGCTCGAGGGCGAGATCCTGCGACTCGGGCCGGAGAACGTGATGGCCTTCGTGGCCGAGCCGGTGGTGGGTGCCACCATGGGCGCGGTACCCGCGGTGCCGGGGTATTTCAAGCGGGTTCGCGAGGTGTGCGATCGCCATGGTGTGCTGCTGATCCTCGATGAAGTGATGTGTGGCATGGGGCGCACCGGCACCCTGTTCGCCGCCGAACAGGAGGGCATCACCGCCGACCTGATCACCATCGCCAAGGGGCTCGGGGCCGGCTATCAGCCGATCGGCGCCACCCTGGTCAGTGGGCATATCCGCGATGCCATCGCCAGTGGCTCGGGCTTCTTCCAGCACGGGCATACCTATATCGGCCATGCGACGGCTTGTGCTGCGGCGCTGGCGGTACAGACGACCATTCAGGAGCGCGACCTGCTGCCGAGGGTGCGTGAGTTGGGAGAGGGACTGCAGCGGCGCCTTACCGAGAGCTTCGGCGAGCATCCCCACATCGGCGATATACGTGGCCGGGGGCTCTTCCAGGGCTTGGAGCTGGTGGCGGATCGCACCACCAAGGCGGCATTCGATCCCGAGCGCAAGGTGCATGCACGCCTCAAGCAGGCCGCTATGCAGGCGGGGCTGATGTGCTACCCGATGGGCGGTACCATCGACGGTCGTCAGGGCGATCACATTCTGCTGGCGCCGCCCTTCATCCTCGCGGAAAGCCATCTGGATGAGATCGTCGACAAGCTCGATATCGCCCTGCGCAGTGTGCTGGGTAGCCGATAGGAGATACGCATGACCATCGAATCCCGCCTGACCCCACTCGACGAGGCGCGCCTGGACGCAGAGCAGCGCCGCGTACTGGAGGAGATCCTCAGCGGCCCACGCGGCAACCTGGACGGCCCCTTCCTGGCTTGGGTCCATAGCCCGGGCCTGGCCGATCACGCCCAGCGGCTGGGCGCCTTCTGCCGCTACGGCACGCGGCTGGAGCTGCGCCTGACCGAACTGGCGATCCTGGTCACCGCTGCCTGGTGGCGGTCCCAGGCCGAGTGGCAGATCCACGAGCCCATCGCCCGCGAGGCCGGGGTCAGCGACGCGGTGATCGAGGCGCTGCGCACGGATCAGGAGCCGGTCTTCGAACGGGATGATGAGCGCCTGATCTATCGCCTGGGCAGCACGCTCTATGCCACCCGGCGCGTCGACGCGGCGCTCTATGCCGAAGCCGTCGAGGCCTTCGGCGAACCCGCGGTGGTCGAGCTGGTGGGGGTGTTCGGCTACTACGCCCTGGTGGCCATGACGCTCAACGTCTTCGCGGTGCGCCGCGACACGGATGCTCCCCTGCCGTTCAGCGAGCCGTAAGGCCGGCGCGTCGTGTTTCAAGGCATTACCACTACGAACCGGAGCATCTCGAGGCGGTCAATGCCATGCTCGAAAGGATGGCGAAGTAAGCGTTCGGCAGAAATTCATCAGTACTACTGAACCCGGCCACGACCGGGTTTTTTCATGGTGTGGCCGAAGTTGCAGAAAAGGCTGGATTTTTTTGCGTGCGACTGTTGTGCTGAGGCCAAAGAGCCACAACAGGGAGCGGTTGGAATGGCCGATCATACGCTGGTATTCATCGTGCTGGGCCTGACGCTGGCCGCCTTCGTCTGGGGGCGCTTCCGCTATGATCTGGTGGCGCTGACGGCCCTGCTTGGGTCGGTTCTATTGGGCCTGGTGCCGGGTGACGAAGCGTTTCTGGGCTTTGGCCATCCTGCGGTGATCACTGTTGCCGCGGTACTGGTGCTGAGCCGTGGCTTCGAGCGTTCCGGGGTCGTGGACGTGATCGCCGAGCAGGTACTCAAGGTAGGCGACCGTTTCTTCCTGCAACTGGTGGCGCTGAGCGTTACCGTCGTAGTTCTCTCCGGCTTCATGAACAATGTCGGTGCCCTGGCGCTGCTGTTACCCGTGGCCATGCGTCTGGCGCGAGAGCACGACACCTCTCCCTCCCTGCTGTTGATGCCGCTGGCCTTTGGCTCACTGCTGGGTGGACTCACCACCCTGATCGGCACGCCGCCCAATATCATTATCGCCAGCTATCGTCGCTCGGTTTCTGGCGAGGCTTTCGGGTTGTTCTCCTTTTCACCGGTGGGTGTGGCGGTGGCCTTGGCCGGGCTGGCCTTCATTTTGCTGATCGGCTGGCGGCTGGTTCCCCAGCGCGCCGGCAAGGCATCCACCGAGGCGATGTTC
Source organism: Halomonas sp. A29 (assembly GCF_046723295.1). NCBI lineage: Bacteria > Pseudomonadati > Pseudomonadota > Gammaproteobacteria > Oceanospirillales > Halomonadaceae > Halomonas > Halomonas sp. A29. The sequence goes on along the minus strand of NZ_JAXQPR010000005.1, from coordinate 317,320 downwards.
GATACCGCCAACTACCTGGTCGAGCTCAAGGTCGGCGAGGACTCCAAGGCCAACGGGCTGACCCTGCGTGAGTTGCAGCGGGAGCTGGAAGAGACCATCCCGGTGCTGGCGGTAGTACGCGACGACAAGCGCCGCGCCGGCCACGCCTTCTTCGGCGTACTCAGGGAGGGCGATATTCTCATGCTGGAGGCGGGCCCCGAGGAAATGAAGCTGCTGGAGGACAAGGCTGGGCTGTCTCTCGGCGTTGAGCCGGAGGACCAGGCAGAAGCAGCCGATGATATTAGCGGGGAGCGTGTCGATCCTGTCCAGCATCAGCCGAGCGATGACAGCAACGACCAGCGGACGGAGAGGAAAGAGAAGAAAGATAAGGAGAAAAAGGAAAAGAAAAAGCGGGTCGATACCGAGGGGCTCGAACTGGTCGAGGCGGTGGTGCGAACCGACTCCATGATGGTTAATCGTACCGTGAGTCAGTTACGCCTGCACAACCAGTTCGGGTTGCACCTGGTGGCAGTAGCTCGGGACGGGGGCCGACTCAAGCAGCGCCTGCGTGATATCCGCTTTCGTGCTGGCGACGTCCTGCTGCTACAGGGTGGCGAGAGTGAGCTCTCCGAGAGCCTGGCGACGCTGGGGTGCCTGCCGCTGGCGAGCCGCAACCTGGCGCTGGGTCAGCCGCGCATGCTGCTGGTCTCGCTGGGCATCTTTGCGCTATCCATCCTGGCCATTCTGCTGGGAGCCCTGCCCGCGGCGGTAGCGCTAGCGGGTGCGGCCGTGGTCTCGCTGTTGGTGGGTGTGCTGCCGCTGCGTGACGGCTACCAGGCCATCGACGGCCCGGTGATCGTGCTGCTTGCCGCCATGATTCCGGTGGGGCAGGCGTTGGAGAGCAGTGGCGGCGCGGCGCTGATCGCAGAGGCGATGCTGGTATGGGGGGGGCAATGGCCCGCAGTGGTTACCCTGATAGTGCTCTTCGTAATCACCATGATGCTATCGGATATCATCAACAACGCAGCAGCGGCGGTGCTGATGGCGCCGATCGCCGTAAGCCTGGCCAACGGTTTCGATGCCTCCATCGATCCATTCCTGATGACGGTGGCCATTAGCGCCTCCTGCGCCTTCCTGACCCCCATCGGACACCAATCCAATACCCTGGTGATGGGGCCCGGTGGCTACCGGTTCGGTGACTACTGGAAGATGGGGCTGCCCTTGGAGCTGGTGGTACTGGCGGTAGCGATACCGATGATTCTAATTGTGTGGCCTCTATAAGAGAGGAAAAGAGAGGGAAACAAGAGCCCCGGCGCGAGGCCGGGGCGGTAGGGTTGCTGCAGTTGGGAGAGGTGTCAGGCTGCGTTGTGACGCAGAATGTTGGCCTTGTCGGTGGCGAATTCGTCGTACTCGAAGTCGTCGACGCTGAGCAGTTCCAGCACCTCGGCTTCGAAACGGCGCATGAACTCGGCATCCTCCTCGCTGACCAGCCCCTTCTCCCGCGCCGCCTCCAGGCGTGCCTCGGGGTGCAGCGCCTGGCGCGGCAGCTCGCCCTTGGCATAGGCCTTGTTGACCGTGCGGTAGAGCGCCTCGGCGCGGTCGTAGTCGACCAGTAGGGCGTTGTAGTGTGCCAGTGGATTGGCCTTGAGGCCGTCGTCGTTCTGCCAGGTCGCCTCGAGCAGTTTGGCGCGCAATGCGGTGTCGCGCGACACCGCCTGGGCGATCTCCCGGGTCAGATGGTCGGCAGGGCGCTTCCAGCGCCGGCCCAACGGCATCACCACCGCGCGCAGCACGCCGGCCAGTGCCCGGTTGGGCAGGTTGTCGAACAGCTCGTCGAAAGCCTGTTCGGCGCGCTGCAGCAGGTGGGTACAGCTGTAGTGGAGCAGGGCGGCTTCGCCCTCGACCTTGTCGCCCTCCTGCCAGTGCTTGAGCACCATCGAAGCGAGGTAGAGGTTGGAGAGCACGTCGCCCAGGCGCGCCGAGATCATCTCGCGCTGCTTGAGGGCGGCGCCGAGACTGGCCATGGCGGCATCGGCGCACAGGCTGAAGCCGGCCGACAGGCGCGCCATATCGCGGGCGTAGGGCGCGGCGACGGCATCGAAGGGTACGCTGGGCTTACCGATGCCGAGCCCCATGGTGAAGGCGCGGGCAGCGTTGCCGAAGACCAGCGCGGCGTGGCCGAAGAAGGCGCGATCGAAGGCCGGCAGGTCGTTGCTGTCCGAGGCGGCCAGTTCCTCCAGCACGAAGGGGTGGCAGCGGATGGCGCCCTGGCCGAAGATCATCAGGTTGCGGGTCATGATGTTGGCACCCTCGACCGTGATCGACACGGGGTTTGCGCTATAACCGATACCCAGGTAGTTGCGCGGCCCCAGGGTCACCGCCTTGCCGCCATGGATGTCCATGGCATCGGAGAGGACGATGCGCTGGAACTCGGTGAGCTGACTCTTGAGTATCGCCGAGGGTACCGCCGGCTTCTCGCCGCGGTCGATGGTGTTGGCGGTCTGGTAGACCGCGGCCTGGGCGATATAGCCCAGCGCGGCCATGCGGGCGAGCGGCTCCTGCACGCCTTCCATCTCCACCACCGGCACGTTGAACTGGCGGCGGATACGGGCGAAGCCGCCGGTCCATCCCAGCGCGTAGTGCGAGGTACCGCTGGCACCCGAGGGCAGGGTGATGCAGCGGCCAATGGAGAGGCACTCCACCAGCATGCGCCAGCCCTGGCCGATCATCTCGGTGCCGCCGATGATGGTGTCCAGCGGCACGAACACGTCCTTGCCCTTGATCGGGCCGTTGAGGAAGGGGCTACCGATGGGGTGATGGCGGCGGCCGATTTCCATTCCCGCAGTGTTGCGTGGCACCAGCGCCAGGGTAATGCCGCGATCCTCCTCCTCACCCAAGAGGTGGTCGGGGTCGAACAGGCGGAAGGCCAGCCCCACCACGGTGGCGATTGGTGCCAGGGTGATCCAGCGCTTCTCGAAGTTGAGGCGCAAGCCCAGCACCTCCTCGCCGTTGATCATCTTCTTGCACACGATGCCGGTGTCGGGCAGTGAGGTGGCGTCGGAGCCGGCGCGCGGGCCGGTGAGGCCGAAGCAGGGGATGTCGCGGCCGTCAGCCAGGCGCGGCAGGTAGTGATCCTTCTGCGCCTGGGTGCCGTACTTGAGCAGCAGCTCGCCCGGCCCCAGGGAGTTGGGTACGCCTACCGTGACCATCAGCGTCTCGCTGATCGAGAGCTTCTGCAGCACCAGCGACTGCGCCTTGGCCGAGAAGCCGAGACCACCGTACTCCTTGGGGATGATCATGCCGAAGAAGCCTTCCTTCTTCAGGTACTGCCACAGTTCCTCGGGCAGGTCGGCGCGCTCCTTGGCAATCTCCCAGGCGTTGCACATACCGGCGGCCACGCTGCACTGGTGCTCGATGAAGGCGCGCTCCTCCTCGCTCAGGCCATCATCGTGGTAGGCCATTAGCTTGTCCCACTGCGGGCGACCCGAGAAGAGTTCTCCATCCCAGGCCACGGTACCGGCTTCCAGCGCGGTGCGCTCGGTGTCGGACACCTTGGGCGAGACGCGCTTGAACATGGCGAACAGGCGCGGCGTGAGCCATTGGATACGCAGTGCCGGCAGGCCGGCCACGGCAACCGCCGCCGCACCGAGCAGCAGCAGTACGCCAAGCACGGGGGAGACCAGCAGACTCACCAGGCCTAGGCCGCCAAGCATTATCAGGATTGGCACGGCGCCAGCCTCGCGCCGCATTAACGCCAGCAGGCCAGCGACGGTGAGGATGAGGAGTATGAGGGTGAGCATTTCTTCAGCGCTCCCTTGGTTCATGTTTAGAACAGTTGTTTGAATGTGTCAGCCTAGCCCATCTCGCGACGAGTGGCCAGCCCAGCGACAGGTACGAACGAAGGCGCCCCGCTCGATGGCGGGGCGCAAGAGAGTAGCTGCGGCGAGGCTCAGGTCAGGCGGCGTTGGGGCTCGCGTCTGGCAGGGCTGTCGCTGGCGATGTAGTAGGGAGCATCGGAAGGGGGCAGCGGCTCTCGCCCACGGATACGGTCGGCGATCTTCTCGGCCAGCATGATGGTCGGCGCGTTGAGGTTACCGGTGGGTATCACCGGGAACAGTGAGGCGTCCACCACGCGCAGCCCTTCGAGCCCATGCACGCGGCCCTGGCCGTCAACCACCGCGTCGTCGCCCTCGCCCATGCGGCAACTGCCACAGGGGTGGTAGGCAGTCTCGGCATGCTCGCGTACGAAGGTGTCCAGCTCCTCGTCGCTCTGCACGTCCGGCCCCGGCGAGATCTCGCGGCCGCGGTAGGGATCCATGGCGGGCTGGGCGATGATCTCGCGGGTCAGGCGGATGCCATCGCGAAACTCCTGCCAGTCCTTCTCCTTGGACATGTAGTTGAACAGGATGCTGGGGGCCGCCTGCGGATCGCGCGAGGTCAGGCGGATGCGCCCGCGGCTCTCGGAGCGCATCGAGCCCACATGGGCCTGGAAGCCGTGCGCCTGCACCGCGCTCTTGCCATTGTAGCTGATCGCGATGGGCAGGAAGTGATACTGCAGGTTGGGCCAGGGCTCCTCGTCGTGTGTGCGGATGAAGGCGCACGACTCGAACTGGTTGCTGGCGCCGATGCCGCTGCCACGCAGCAGCCATTCGGCGCCGATCTTCGGCTGGTTGAACCACTTCAGCGCCGGGTAGAGCGTGATCGGCTGCTTGCACTCGTACTGGATGTACATCTCCAGGTGATCCTGCAGGTTCTCGCCGACACCGGGCAGTTCATGCACCACGGGGACGTCGAACTCGCGCAGGTGTTCGGGGTTGCCCACGCCCGAGCGCAGCAGGATCTGAGGGGAGGAAATGGCACCGGCGCACAGCAGTACCTCGCGGCGGGCGCGGACCTGGTGGGTTTGGCCATGGCGCAGGTAGCGCACGCCCACGGCGCGCTTGCCCTCGAACTCGATCACGTCGGTGGTGGCGTGGGTCTCGATGGTGAGGTTGTCGCGCTGCTTGGCCTGGTCGAGGTAACCCCGGGCGGTGGAAGCTCGGCGCCCCTTGGGCGTGACGAAACGGTCCATGGGACCGAAACCCTCCTGCTGGTAGCCGTTGACGTCCTCGGTCTCGGGGTAGCCGGCCTGCACGCCGGCATCGATGAAGGCGCGATAAAGCTCGTTGTTGCCTTCCTTGGGCGTGGTGACGCTGACCGGCCCGTCACCGCCGTGGTAGGCATTGGCACCGCTGTCGCGGCACTCTGACTTCCGGAAGTAGGGCAGGCAGTCGGCGTAGCGCCAGTCCGAGAGGCCGGCCATGGCGGCCCAGTTGTCGTAATCCAGGGCGTTGCCGCGGATGTAGCACATGCCGTTGATCAGCGACGAGCCGCCGAGCCCCTTGCCGCGACCGCACTCCATGCGGCGGCCGTTCATGTGCGGTTCCGGGTCGGTCTCGAAGGCCCAGTTGTAGCGCTTTCCCTGCAGTGGGTAGGCCAGGGCGGCGGGCATCTGGGTGCGGAAGTCGAAGCGGTAGTCTGGGCCGCCGGCTTCGAGCAGCAGCACGCTGACCGCCGGGTCCTCGGTGAGGCGGGTGGCCAGCACGTTGCCGGCCGAGCCGGCACCGATGATGACGTAGTCGAATTCACGAATCTGGGACATAACATCTCTCACTGATAACGCGACGGAAGCGGGCCTGCTCCTGTGCGCAAGGAGTGTCGGCCCAAGGCAGGAGCGGCTGGCGGTAGCGAGGGGCGCCGGGGACAAGCCGAAGAGGAGGTCCTACGCCATGGATGGCGTAGGTAGCGCCCAGGAATGGGTTCACAGCGCCTCCTCGACGGTCCGGCGATCCGGGGCTTGTCGACGGATCAGCCCCGAGCGATCCCGTATATTTTTTTCCTGCCTTCTAGAACACCGACTCGAAGGGGCCCATCTCCACCTGCACCGACTTGGTCTGGGTATAGTGGGCCAGGGTCTCGATGCCGTTCTCGCGGCCCACGCCGGACTGCTTGTAGCCGCCCACCGGCATCTCGGCCGGCGACTCGCCCCAGGTGTTGATCCAGCAGATGCCGGCCTCGAGGCGGTGGATGGTGCGGTGCGCGCGGGCGAGGTTTTCGGTGAATACGCCGGCCGCCAGCCCGTAGTGGGTGTCGTTGGCACGCCGGATCAGCTCCTCCTCGTCGTCGAAGGCGAGGATCGACATCACCGGGCCGAAGATCTCCTCGCGTACGATGCGCATGTCGTCGCTGCAATCGGTAAAAACCGTGGCGGGAGCCCAGGCGCCGCTGGCGAAATCGCCCTCGACAAGGGGTTTTCCGCCGGCCAGCACGCGCGCCCCGTCCTGCTTGCCGTAGTCGATGTAGGCCAGCACCTTGGCCTGGTGCTCGAAGCTGACCAGCGGGCCGAAGTTGACGCTGGGATCGAGCGGGTCGCCCGCGCGAATGCGCGACACGCGTGCGACGATCTTCTCCTCGAAGGCCTGCTTGACCGAACGCTCGACGAAGACCCGCGTGCCGTTGGTACAGATCTGCCCGCTGGAGTAGAAGTTGGCCATCATCGCGGCATCGGCGGCGCGGTCCAGGTCGGCGTCGGCGAACACGATCAGCGGCGACTTGCCGCCCAGCTCCATGGTGACGTCCTTGAGGGTCGAACCGCCCGCTGCCGCCATCACCTTCTTGCCGGTGCCTACCTCGCCGGTGAACGACACCTTGGCGATACCCGGATGCCCGGTCAGCATCTGGCCGACCCGGGCGTCGCCGTGCACGACGTTGAACACGCCGTCGGGGAGTCCGGCCTCGGTGAAGATCTCGGCCAGCTTCATGGCGGTCAGCGGCGTTACTTCACTGGGCTTGAACACCATCGCGTTGCCTGCGGCCAAGGCGGGAGCCGCTTTCCAGCAGGCGATCTGGATCGGATAGTTCCAGGCGCCGATGGCGCCGATCACTCCCAGTGGCTCGCGACGGGTGTAGACGAAGGAGGATTCGCGCAGGGGAATCTGGGCGCCTTCGATGGCCGGGGCGAGGCCGGCATAGTATTCGAGTACATCGGCACCGGTGGCTATGTCCACTGCGGCGGTCTCGCTGATCGGTTTGCCGGTATTGCGCGTCTCGAGTTCGGCAATTTCGTCGTTGCGCTCCCTCAGCAGCGCCACGGCATGGTTGAGGATGCGGCCGCGCTGCATGCCGGTCATGGCGGCCCAGCGGCGCTGGCCCTCACGCGCAGTGGCTACGGCGCGGTCGACGTCGGCCTGGCTGGCTTGCCCCACCTTGGCCAGCAGGCTGCCATCATGGGGATTGACGACGTCAAACGATTCGCCGGAGGTTGCCGGCTCCCGGCGGCCGTCGATGTAGAGGGTCTCGGTGTCGGAAGCTGTCATGCTGTCTCCTTTGAGGACGCAGGGGAGGTGTCGTAACCGGCCAGTAGCTGGTCGAGATAGCCGTGGGCGATGCGACGAGCGCATTCGGTGTCCAGCCCCTTGGGACTGAGGGTGCCACGCAGCCACAGACCGTCGATCATGGCGGCCAGTCCGCGAGCGGCATCGCGGGCCGCTGCGTGCGGCATCAGGCGGCGAAACTGGCAGCACAGGTTGGAGTAGAGGCGCTGATCGTTGACTTGCTGCAGGCGCTGCAACTGGGGTTTGTGCATACTGCTGGCCCAGAAGGCGAGCCAGGTCTTGGCTGCCGGGCCGGAGATCTGGCTGCGATCGAAGTTGCCATCGATGATGGCGCCGAGATGATCGCGGGGGGAACCGTTGGTCAGGTTGCAGCGCCGTGCCGCCACGGCCTGGCCCAGATCGGTGAGAATCTGGCGCATGGTGGCCTCGAGCAGGCCATCCTTGCCGCCGAAATAGTGGCTGATGATACCGGCCGATACGCCGGCATGCCGGGCAATCCGCAGCACAGTGGCATCGGCCAGGCCAACTTCGTCGATGGCGGCCATGGTGGCCTTGATGAGCTGGTTACGCCTGATCGGTTCCATACCTGTCTTGGGCACCCGCTGACTCCTCTTCATGCAACTGATGCGACGCCTATGGTACTTTCTGGAATCATGGCATTTTTTTATTGAACGTTCAATCAATAAAAAGCCATGCCGCTTTTGGCTTGCTTGCCTGTCTCGCTTCGTGCATAATCCTGCCGCGTTGAGGGGCACTGTTCCCCGAGCGAAAAGGCTACGTAGCTCAGCCGGTTAGAGCACATCACTCATAATGATGGGGTCCCCTGTTCGAATCAGGGCGTAGCCACCAGATTCTCCACATGACGCCCGTGCGACTGCTGTTGCACGGGCGTCATGCGTCTGGGTGTGGTGCCTGGAGGCGTCGTCGGATCGCTAGAATCCGTCCTTGACCTTATGTGAGCGATCCGTATACTACGCACCGTGTTCAGGGCCATTCCCGGATAGCTCAGTCGGTAGAGCAAGTGACTGTTAATCACTGGGTCGCAGGTTCGAGTCCTGCTCCGGGAGCCAAGAACACAAGCTGATCCTGACGTTCGTCATTCCTCGATAGCTCAGTCGGTAGAGCAAGTGACTGTTAATCACTGGGTCGCAGGTTCGAGTCCTGCTCGAGGAGCCATCAGCGAGTTGATGAACAGCCATCAGCGAGTTGATGAAAAACCATCAGCGAGTTGATGAAAAACCATCAGCCAACCCTCAATAGGAAGTGTCCCGCTTCCGATCGCATCGTTCCCGGATAGCTCAGTCGGTAGAGCAAGTGACTGTTAATCACTGGGTCGCAGGTTCGAGTCCTGCTCCGGGAGCCAAGCTTTGCGTTCGCTTTACCCATGGCCTTGGGCCGCCTCGATCGGCGCGTTGATTCCCTGTAAGCAGCGCGGGGCCGCCTTGCCGTATACTCGCTTCGTACATCCTCGGGGGGAGGGCAAATGCGCAGCGTTCTGATCGGCGGCTTGTTGTTGGGTTTGCTGGCCGCTCCTGGCCATGCCTTCGAAGCGCCTGAAGGGCAGGTAATACTGACCGTCAGTGGTAACATCAGCGTGACCAACGCTGGCGATGAAGCATTGTTCGATCGCGAGATGCTGGAACAGCTCCCGCAGCATACGACGCATACCCATACTCCCTGGCATGATGGTCAAGTCGCTTTCACCGGGCCTTTGGGGCGTGATCTGCTGGAGGCAGTGGGGGCGCAGGGCAGCATGCTGCGCGTGACCGCTCTCAACGACTACAGTGCCAGCGTTCCGGTTGCCGACTTCATCGAATACGATGTGATCCTGGCCATGACCCTCGATGGCACCCCCATGCAGGTTCGCGATCAGGGTCCATTGTTCATCATCTACCCCTTCGATGAGAATCCCGAGCTGCTCACCGAGAGTGTGATGACGCGTTCGGTCTGGCAGGTGGTGCATATCGATGTTTTCGCCGAGTAACGAATGGTGTTCTCCCGCATGACGGGCAGCCCGTCCTTGCGCTATCGAATCGCCGCCTTTGCGGCTGTCTTGCTGTTCTGCTCGGCCTTGCTGACCGCAAAGATCATCCATGATCGCCAGCAACAGCTCGAGCACAGGATGCTCGAGGATCTCACCTGGTCGTCCTACCAGTTCGATCGCGAAGTGCGAGAGTTGCGCATGGCGCTCAAGGGTGGAGCGTTCGTTGATCGTGATGCCGTGCTGTTGCGCTACGAGATACTGCTCAGTCGGGCCGGACTCCTGGGGCGAGGGGAGTTGAAGCAGGCCTTGACGCAGACTCCGTTGGGTCATCCGCTCGAGGATTCGACTGCGATGGTAACCGCTCTCGACCCGCTCATGGCGAGACTGGAGAGCGACGATGGGTCGTTCGATCATGCCAGCCGGCAGGCGCTGGAGAAGGAGCTGCTCAAGCTTCAGGATCGGACGTCGAGACTCCTGCTCGACATCAATGCCCATGTCGGAATGATGCGAACCCAGGAGCGCGATCACCTGTGGTTGCTCTACAAGGTATTGCTGGTCCTGATCGTGTTGCTGATGGTGGCAGGCTCAATTCTGGTGGTATCGCTGATTCACGAGGGTCGAGCTAATCGCAAGAGGCGCGATCTGCTCGAAGTTCAGGCGCGTGATCTCGACGCCGCGGTCCAGCGTGCCGAGCATGCCAGCCAGGCCAAATCCGAATTCATGGCAGTGATGAGCCATGAGATTCGCACACCGCTCGGCGGCGTGGTGGGTGTCGCCGAGCTGCTGGCCTTCGAGCCACTGACCGCCCGGGGGACCCAGCTGCTGGAGACCTTGAATGATAGCCTCGTCGGCCTGCAGGCAGTGATCAACGATGTCATCGACTACACGAAATATGAATCCGGCTCGCTGGATCTCCACCCGCAACCGTTTCTCCTGCGGGAGTTCATTGCCCAACTGAGCCGCCACTACCGCATGCTGGGCGAGAGCCGGAGCCTTGCCTTCGAGGTGGAGGTGGGCGCCGAGGTGCCGGCCTGCCTCGAGGGCGACACGACGCGCATGGGCCAGGTGCTCATGAATCTGCTCAATAATGCCTTCAAGTTCACCAGTGCAGGGAGGGTGCGGCTGGAGGCGCGTTGGACGGATGACCAGGCGTTGTTCCTGAGCGTCTCGGATACGGGATGCGGTATTTCCGAGCAGAGCCAACCTCATATCTTCAAACCCTTTGCTCAGGCCGATAGTACGATCGCCCGGCGCTATGGCGGTTCGGGGCTGGGGCTCGCCATCTGCGAACGGTTGGTGACTGCCATGCAGGGGCGCATCGGGTTCGAAAGTTCCGCTGGCGTGGGTAGCCGCTTCTGGATCAGCTTGCCCTTGCGCGTGCTGCCTCCCAATGAGGCCGCACAGGTGTCGCAGCAATTGAGCCTGGCGGGGTCCTCGTTGGGGGTATTGCCTAGGGGGCGTATCCTCGTCGTGGAGGACCAGCCAGCCAACCGTGAGCTGGCCAAGGCTCTACTGGAGCGTCTGGGGCAGATCGTACAGGTGGCGGCCGACGGGCAGGCCGGGCTCGATGCAATGACTCGCTATCGGTTCGATCTCGTGCTGATGGATATGCAGATGCCGATCATGGATGGTTTGGAAACCACGCGGTGCTGGCGTCGCCAGGAGCCGGCTGGGCAGCCTCCCTTACCCATCGTTGCATTGACCGCCAATGCCATGCCTTCCGCCAGGCAGCGCTGCCTGGAAGCGGGCATGAACGATGTACTGTGCAAGCCCTACACGCGCCATGATCTACAGCGCGTGCTCGTCCAGTGGCTCGTGCCCATGGCTGGTGCCCGTGCCGTTGAGGAGGTCGATTCGACGTCGGCGGAGGGGGGCCGGCGTGTTTCCGCCGCACTGGATGTGGAGCTCGATCGCGATATGCTTCTTTCCTTGGAAGAGGTGTTGGGGGAGGGCGCTTTGCGCAGCTTGGTGCAGCGATTCATCGAGCGGCTTCGGGCCGACCTGGAGACGCTGCAGCGTAGTCTGTACGAGCGAGACCGCAAGGGGCTGCGAGAATATGCCCATTCATTGAAGGGGAGCGCTTCTGCCTTGGGTTGTCGGGGGTTGGCGCACGCCGCTGCCGAGCTGGAACGCTTGGCGGATGGTGCAGTTCATGACGTCCTGGAGGAAGAGGTGGCTCGGCTGATGCGCATTGGCAGCATGACGCATACGGCGCTTGCGCAGTTGGGTTACCTGGAAGCTCCTAGCCCTTCGACAGAAGAGACCGTTGCTGGCCGAGCTTTCGGTCCTCTGCTATCAGGTGGCCACAAAAGTCAGGAGTAACTCTGACTCCCCTGTATCGGCCCGAGCCTACTGATGCGGAGAAGGTGCGGAGCCCTTGATGCAACCGGCCACCCGTCGTGCTTTCGACTGGGTGGCCGTAAGGGGAGGGGGTGGCGTTGGCACCCCCGTGATATCGATCAGAAGCGGCCGGCCAGGCGGCGATGGGTGAGTTCGGCATAGTCGGCAAGGATGGCGGCGGCCTCGATCACTTGCACCCGATCTACCGACTCGTCCTCTCTGCCTTCCTCGTCTTCCTCACCGCGGGCATCGATCAGCTCTTCCAGCAGTTCCAGGCCCAAGGCTGTGCGGCGGCGATTCTCGAGGGCCAACTGCTCGGCGTCGCGGGCTTCCACTTCGCGCTGGCGCTGCTCCCGATCGAGGCTGACGCTGGTGTGCTCCTCTCGCATGCGGCGTGCCAGCTCCACACGCTCCTTCAGGTAAACGAAGTTAGGGTGGGAGTCGGCCCGTTCGCGATGCCGGGAGCGCAGCGTCTCGAGATACTCCCAGGGCTCACCGTAATGGCGGTATTGCACGGCCTGGACGGTGTCCCATTCCAGCGCATTGTCCAGGCTGCTCTCGCCGATTCGTTCCGGATCGACCATGTCGGGGAACAGAATATCGGGCTCGACGCCACGATGCTGCGTACTCTCGCCCGAGATGCGGTAGAACTTGGCCCGGGTCAGCTTGATCTGACCATGGCTCAGGTCGTTCAGGGTCTGCACGGTGCCCTTGCCGAAGGTGGCGCTACCCAGCACCAGACCGCGACCGTAGTCCTGAATGGCACCGGCGAAGATCTCGGAGGCCGAGGCCGACAGGCGGTTGACCAGTACGGCCAACGGGCCGTCGTAAAGGGTGCCGGCCTCGGTATCGCCATACAGGCTGATGCGGCCGCGGGCGTCACGCACCTGCACGGTGGGGCCGCGGTCGATGAACAGGCCGAGCAGCGAGTTGGCTTCCTGCAGGGCACCGCCGCCGTTGTTGCGCAGGTCGAGCATGATGCCATCAACGCCTTCCGCCTTGAGTCGTTCGACTTCGCGCGCTACGTCGCGGGTGGTGCTGCGGAACTCCTCGGCGCCGGACTGCCAGGCATCGAAGTCGACATAGAAGGTCGGGATGTTGATGACGCCGATGCGCTTGATGCCGTCATCGCGCTCGACCTCGACGATCTCGCCCTTGGCTGCCTGCTCCTCGAGATCCACGGTATCGCGGGTGATCTCGACGGTGTGCGAGCGGGTCATGTCCACGGCCTCGGCTGGGACTACCTCCAGGCGCACCACGGTCCCCTTGGGGCCGCGGATCAGGTCGACCACTTCGTCCAGGCGCATGCCGACGACGTTGACAATGTCCTCCTCGTCCTCCTGGCCCACGCCGACGATGCGATCGGCAGGTTCGAGTACGCCGGCACGATCCGCGGGGCCGCCGGGTACCAGGCTGGTGACCTTCACGTATTCGCCGTCGGACTGCAGCATGGCGCCGATGCCTTCGAGCGACAGCCGCATCTGGATGTCGAACGACTCGCCCTGGCGAGGGGAGAGGTATTCGGTATGGGGATCGATACTGCTGGTCACCGCTGCCATGAACAGGCCGAACACGTCCTCGCCGTTGGTCTGGCGCAGACGCGAGAGCTGGCCTTCGTAGCGCTGGCGCAGATTGTTCTCCACCTGCTCCTCGTTCTGGCCGCTGATGTCGAGTGTCAGGGCAGCGTTCTTCAAGCGCTTGCGCCACAGCTCCTCGAGCTCGTCTTCGCTGGTGGCCCAGTCGGCGTCACGGCGGTCGAGGTCGAGGCGCATGTCGGTCTCGTAGGTGAAGTCGAGACCCTCGTCGAGGGTGGCGAGAAGCCATTCGAAGCGGCTTTCGGCACGATCGTGATAGCGCTGGTAGAACTGATAGATGGGTGCCAGGTCACCATCGAAGAGCAGGTCGTCGATGCGATCCTCCAAGTGGCGGAACTCCTCGACGTCGCTTTCGAGCAGGAAGGCGCGCTGGCCGTCGAGGATATCGAGGTAGCGTTCGAAGGCCAGCCGCGACCAAGTGTCATCGAGGGGGGCATCGGCATAGTGGCCATAGCGCAGTGACTCGGCGACTTCCACTGCGGCTTGACGCTGATCGTCGCCGGGTTGGATCTTGGCAAGCGCCAGTTGAGCGCATGACAGCAGCAGCACCAGCGTCAGTATCGCTGTGTGCCGAATAACGACAAACGGGCTCATCAATGAAGCACCCCTGGTTTCGTGTACACTTCCTTCCCTAGACAAGCGTATGGCCTGTGAGTTGCCAAGGCTGACATGGCATTGTACCAGTTCTCGCGTCAACCACGACCCCTGTGAGGAGCCTCATGTCTCGGGAAGCCCGTCTCGAGCGTCTGCTCGACTTTCTGTACCGTTCACCTACACCCTGGCATGCCGTGGCGGCAATGGCCGAGCGGCTCGATGCTGCCGGCTTTCGCCGGCTCGACGAGAGCCAGGCCTGGCAGCTCTCTGCCGGTGAGCGGGTCTATGTCACGCGCAATGGATCGTCCATCGTGGCTGTGCAACTGCCCCACGATGGACTCGAGGCGCTGCGCATGATCGGTGCCCATACCGATAGCCCCGGCCTGCGGCTCAAGCCGCATGCTGCCCAGACGGCTGCCGGCTGGCTTCAGCTTGGTGTCGAACTCTACGGCGGCGTCCTGCTGGCCCCTTGGTACGACCGCGACCTGGGGCTGGCCGGGCGCGTGCACGTGCGACATCCCGACGGTCGCCTCGAAGGCGTGCTGCTGCACGTGGACCGGCCAATTGCCATCATCCCCAGCCTGGCGATCCATCTAGACCGCGAGGTCAACAATGGGCGGGCGATCAATGCCCAGACCCAGATGCCGCCGGTATTCCTGCAGGGCGGAGAGAAGGGCGACCTGCAGCGGCTGCTGCTCGAGTGGCTGGAGGCCCAGCACGGTATCACCGGGGCCGAGATCCTCGACTTCGAGCTGGCGCTACATGACGTACAGCCGCCGGCGTTGGTGGGCGTCGAGCGGGAGCTGGTGGCCAGTGCGCGCCTGGATAACCTACTCTCCTGTTTCATCGGGCTGGAGGCGTTGCTGGAGAGTGACGGCAGCCAAGGCGTGGTGCTGGTTGCCAACGACCACGAGGAGGTCGGTAGCGCCAGCGCCTGCGGCGCCCAGGGGCCATTTCTCGGCGACGTGCTGCGGCGTGTCAACGCCCTGCTGGGGGAGCCGGGCGACGAGGGCTTCATTCGCCTGATTCAGGCCTCGCGCATGATCTCCTGCGACAATGCCCACGCCTTGCATCCCAATTTTACCGACAAGCACGATGCTGCCCATGGGCCGGCGCTCAACGGCGGCCCGGTGATAAAGGTCAACGCCAACCAGCGTTATGCCACCAACAGCGCGACCTCGGCGCTGTTCCGCGATGTCTGCCGTGAGGCCGAAGTGCCGGTGCAGACCTTCGCCACCCGCGCCGACATGGGCTGCGGCAGTACCATCGGACCGATTACCGCCACCGAGCTCGGAGTGCCGACGCTGGATGTCGGTGTGCCGCAGTGGGCCATGCACTCGATTCGCGAAACCGCCGGTGCCAAGGATGTGGAGTACCTGACCCGGGCGCTGGTCACCTTCCTCAACCGGCCGCGGCTGTCCTGAGTCGCCACCACGAAAAACCCGGCGCCAGGAGGCGCCGGGTTTTTTTCGATCTCTGGTGGCTACGCCCTGACTCGAACAGGGGACCCCATCATTATGAGTGATGTGCTCTAACCAACTGAGCTACGTAGCCAATCAACGGAGCCGAAGTTTACGGATTCGCCCCGGTATCGTCAAGTGTCACCACGGGTAAGAGGCTCGGCGGGAAGAGGGCTGAAGCGAGTCGGGTTCGATGACGTAGTGCGGGCCCCCGGGGCGAGCATGATGTTGTCTCGCCCGGCTGCTTTGGCTAAATAGAGGGCATTGTCGGCACGCGACATTGCGGCGTCATAGGTCCCAGCCGTGTCGGCATCCCAGGCCGCTACGCCAATGCTGCACGACAGACGGATCTGCTGGCCGCCATGGTGCAAAGGGGTGTCGCGCAGTGTCTGGACGATGCGCAGGCCCAGTCCTTCAGCCTGCTCTGCGGTGGTATCCGGCATGACTATACAGAACTCGTCGCCCCCGAGGCGGGCCAGCAGATCGGTGTCGCGCAGTGTGGTTCCCACTACACGGACGAAGTGGACCAGGCTCTCGTCGCCGCCCTGGTGTCCTAGCCTGTCGTTGACGTCCTTGAAGTGATCGAGGTCCAGCAGCAGAAGTGAATAGGGTTTGCCCGTTCGTGCGGATTGAGCATTCTCGAATAGCAAGCGCTCTTCGAACTTGCGTCGGTTCCAGGCCCCTGTCAGTGGATCGACATTTGCCAATTCGGAGACTTCAGTGACCAGGCGATCGATGGTCATGACTGCGAAACCGAAATTCCACAGAAGCCCGCTGAAGATGACGCCAAGCATGGTCATTGATGCGATGCCCGTGAAGTCGCCAGGGGAACCGGGGTTCAGCAGTAGCCAGAGGTTGATCAGGACGATAATGGCATGTCCGGTCAGCCCGAGAACGATCCCTGCGCAGGAAATGCCGATACCTGCCGAGCATGGGCGCCGGCGCAAAAGAAGAAAGAGGCTCATGGCCATCGGCAGTGACTGGCCGATGGCATAGAGTAGAGCGAGCCCCTCATCATGGCCGTAAATGGCTATGGTCAGCAGTAAACATAGAGCGCTGGCAGTAGAGGCGATGATCCATCCGCCTGCCTGATCATAGAACCGCCGTACCCCGATCCAGAATAGCCAGAAGCCGAGGATGACCAAGCTGTTTCCCGCTGCTGCAGGAAGTACCGGGAAGCTGGATGTGGCTTGGAAAGGCAGGAGTATGCCGCCCGTGGCGGTCAGCAGGCAGGCGGCGAACCACAGTCGTGCTACGCGAAAGCCCCTGTGCTGCCAGGCGATTGCCGCCCAAATTGCGGCTAATGCGAAGGAGAGGAGAACGATAGTGATATAGAGAGTGAAAAAATCCAGCTTCATATGGGTAGTCCACCAAGGGTACGCTCGGTTGTCGTTCGCTGCCGACCGTCCATGATTCCTCAGATGAGGAGTGTTTGTCCCTGGATGAACTGGAGGTGAATCAAGAGCCGGAATTGTTCCTATCCACCGGGGTGCAGAGAAGCGCGATACTAATGCCAGCGCCACATGGGTACAAAATGGCCGCCATCCTTGGCAACTGCCCGCCGAAGGCTGCTAAACGTTGAAGCGGAAGTGAATTACGTCGCCGTCCTGCACGATGTACTCCTTGCCTTCCAGGCGCCACTTGCCGGCATCCTTGGCTCCCTGTTCGCCGCCGAGTGCGACGAAGTCGTCGTAGCCGATCACTTCGGCGCGGATGAAGCCCTTCTGGAAGTCGGTGTGGATCACGCCGGCAGCCTCGGGGGCGGTGGCGCCGATCCGCACCGTCCAGGCGCGTACTTCCTTGACGCCTGCGGTGAAGTAGGTCTGCAGGCCGAGCAGCTTGTAGCCGGCGCGGATCACGCGGTCGAGCCCCGGCTCCTCCATGCCCATTTCGCTGAGGAACATGGCGCGCTCGTCATCGTCCAGCTCGGCGATCTCGGATTCCAGCTGGTTGCACACCGGCACGACCACGGCACCTTCCTCGGCAGCGATCTCGTTCACCACGTCGAGATAGGGGTTGCCCTCGAAGCCGTCCTCGTTGACGTTGGCGATGTACATGGTCGGCTTGAGCGTCAGGAAGCCGAAGCTCTTGAGCTGGCGCTTTTCGTCATCGTCGAGGCCGAAGCTCCTCAGTGGCTGGCCCTCGGCCAGGTGCGGCTGGATGCGTTCCAGTATCGCCTTGGTGGCGATGGCTTCCTTGTCGCCGCCCTTGGCTACGCGGACCAGACGCTGTATGGCCCGCTCGACGGTGTCGAGATCGGCCAGCGCCAGTTCCATGTTGATGATTTCGATGTCCGCCCGTGGGTCGACCTGGTTGGCCACGTGAATCACGTTGTCATTGTCGAAGCAGCGCACCACGTGAGCGATGGCCTGGGTCTCGCGGATATTGGCCAGGAACTTGTTGCCGAGCCCCTCGCCCTTGGAGGCGCCTGCCACCAGCCCGGCGATGTCAACGAACTCCATGGTGGTGGGAATCACCTTCTGCGGCTTGACGATATTGCTGAGCTTGTCGAGGCGCGGATCGGGCATCGGTACGATGCCGACGTTGGGCTCGATGGTGCAGAAGGGAAAGTTCTCGGCATCGATGCCGGACTTGGTCAGGGCGTTGAAGAGAGTCGATTTGCCGACGTTGGGAAGGCCGACGATACCGCAGTTGAAACCCATGGTGATGTCCTGAATAAGATGGCGAGTGGCGCTCGCGAACGGGCGCTATTCTAGCTCAGCCTTGGAGCTGGATCAGCCTGAGAAACTGTGTAGCCGGCTCATGGCGCGGGCCCATTCGCCCGATGCGGCGAGCGGTAGCGTCACCAGGCACTCATTGAGCGCGGCCCCGATCGCTTCGAGCTCCGCCTTGCCAGGGCGCCCCAGCACGTAGTTCGTCACCTGGCGGGAGTCGCCGGGGTGGCCGATGCCGATGCGCAGGCGATTGAAATCCTTGGCACCCAGCGCGCTGATGATGTCGCGCAGACCGTTGTGGCCACCGTGCCCGCCGCCCTGCTTGTAGCGGGCAGTGCCGGGAGGGATGTCCAGCTCGTCGTGAACCACCAGCAGTTCGTCAGGGGCTATCTTGTAGAACTGGCAAAGGGCCGCGACGGCTCCACCGCTGCGATTCATGAAGGTGGTGGGTTCGAGCAGGTGCAGTTCCTGGCCCTCGAGCAGCACCTTGGCGTAGAGGCCGAGGAACTTCTTCTCCGGGCGCAGTTCGGTGCCGGCCTGGCGAGCCAGTATCTCCACCAGCCAGGCGCCGGCATTGTGGCGCGTGGCGGCATAGTCGTCACCGGGGTTGCCCAGTCCGATGATCGCCTTGATCTGCGGCATGCGGGGTCTCCAAACAAAAACAAGCGCCGCAGCGCTTGATCGGGTCGGAAAGAAGGGCCGCCCGGAAGGCGGCCCCGACAGCAGCGCGCTTACTCGGCGCTGCCTTCGTCTTCTTCGCCTTCTTCGCCTTCAGCAGCTTCGCTGTGGCCCTTCGGCTTGCTGATGCTCAGCACGGCGTTGTCATGATCTGCACCGTGGGTGAGTTCGACCAGGGTGACACCGGCCGGCAGCTTGAGGTCGGAGAGGTGCAGCGTGGTGCCCATCTCGACATCGGTGATGTCGACTTCGAGGAAGTCGGGCAGGTCCTTCGGCAGGCAACTGATCTGGATCTCGTTGGAGAGCACATGCAGCTCACCGCCCTGGTCCTTGATGCCCTTGCACTTCTCTTCGCCCACCACGTGCAGCGGAACGTTGATGGTGATCTCGTGAGTGGCATCCACGCGCATGAAGTCGGCATGGGTGATCAGCGGCTTGTACGGGTGACGCTGCAGGTCACGCACCACGACCTGCTCCTTCTTGCCGTCGATGACCAGGTTGAGCACCGAGGAGAAGAAGGTTTCGTCCTCGATGGCCTTGTAGAACGGGGCCTTGTCGAGAGAGATCGGCTGGGGAGCCTTGTCACCGCCGTAGACGATGGCCGGCACCTGAATGTTCGCACGACGCAGGCGGCGGCTCGCACCTTTCCCCAGGTCGTTACGAGCGCTGGCATTGAGTGTGAAATCGGACATGTTGTTGCCTCTTGCTGAATGTAAGGGAGACGTGCGACCCGCGACCTGATCGCGACGTTCCCGAAAGCCCCCGTGGGGGCACTACTCCGATGCCCTGTTCTTGCTGAGAGTCTCAGTGGAACATGGCGCTGACGGATTCTTCATTGCTGACGCGACGGATCGCCTCGGCGATCAAGCCGGCCACGCTGAGTTGACGGATCTTGCCGCTGCGACGGGCGACGTCGGACAGCGGGATGGTGTCGGTCACGACCACCTCGTCGAGTACCGAGCCGGTGATGTTCTCCACCGCCGGGCCCGACAGGATCGGGTGGGTGGCGTAGGCCACCACGCGGCGGGCGCCATGCTCCTTGAGCGCGTCGCCGGCCTTGCATAGGGTGCCGGCGGTATCGATCATGTCGTCTACCACCACGCAGGTGCGGTTCTCGATCTCGCCGATGATGTGCATCACCTGGGCCTGGTTGGCCTGTGGGCGGCGCTTGTCGATGATGGCGAGGTCGGCGTTGAGCTGCTTGGCGATGGCGCGGGCCCGCACTACGCCGCCAACGTCGGGTGAAACCACCACCAGGTCGTCGTAGTTCTGGCGCTCGATATCATCGAGCAGGATTGGCGAGCCGTAGACGTTGTCCACCGGCACGTCGAAGAAGCCCTGAATCTGGTCGGCGTGCAGGTCCATGGTCATCACCCGGTCGACGCCGGCCTTGACCATCATGTCTGCCACCACCTTGGCCGAGATCGGCACCCGGGCGGAGCGCACCCGGCGGTCCTGGCGCGCATAGCCGAAGTAGGGCACCACAGCGGTTATCCGGGTGGCCGAGGCCCGGCGCAGGGCGTCAACCATCAGGATCAATTCCATCAGGTTGTCGTTGGTCGGTGCGCAGGTGGACTGCAGAATGAAGACGTCCTTGCCGCGAACGTTCTCGTTGATCTCGACCGCGATCTCGCCATCGCTGAACTGCCCGACCGTGGCATTCCCCATGCGAGTATCGAGACTCTCGGCGATTTTCTGGGCGAGTTCGGGATTGGCATTCCCGGCAAAAACCATCAATTTTGACACGCGCATCCACCTATGCAGTGTTGGGGAGCTCTGTTGGCGATGAGTCAGGGTGCCACGGACGCAGCCGCGGCATTTCGGGTCGGGCGCTCGCTGGCATCATGTTCATCGACCTAGAGCAGCATGTAGCGGGGAGAGGTTCAAGCCGCGGGCCGTGAAGGCAGTATAGCGGTCCGGCAGGTCGGCCAATAGACGCCTCGCTGCGGCCTCTGAGTCGAGCCGAGCGAAGAGGCAGGCGCCGGTTCCCGTCAGCATGGCGGGTGCCCGGCTGCCAAGCCAGTCGAGCGCTTCGGCGACTTGCGGATAGAGTAACCTGACCGTTGGCTCGCAGTCGTTGCGCCAGCTGGGCGCTCCCCCCTGCAGTGCGCGCGCCATGGTAATCGGGGGAGTGTTACGTGTCAATTGCGCCGCTCCGAACACCGCGGCGGTGGCGACCTCGATGCCGGGGTGCACGACCACGAACCAGGGGGTGTCGAGTTCCACCGGTGTGAGCCGTTCGCCTACGCCTTCGGCCCAGGCGGCACGACCTCGGACGAACACCGGTACATCGGCGCCCAGGCGCAGGCCGAACTCCGCCAGTCGGTCGAGCGAGAGCTCGAGTTGCCACAGGCGGTCGAGGCCGAGCAGCGTAGTGGCGGCGTCACTGCTGCCGCCGCCCAGGCCGCCCCCCATGGGCAGGCGCTTGGTCAGCTGGATGTCGGCCCCCAGGCGGCAGCCGGTCTCGTCCTGCAACAGCCTGGCCGCCCGCACGATCAGGTTGTCGTTGTCGGCCAGCCCGGCAAGGGGCGGGGTCAGCCGTATCTCGCCATCCTCCCTGCGCCGCAACCGCAGGGTGTCGCCATGATCGAGAAACTGGAACAGCGTTTGCAGCTCATGATAGCCGTCTGCCCGGCGACTGGTGATGTGCAGCATGCGGTTGAGCTTGGCCGGCGCCGGCAGGAGGAGCTCGTTCGTCGATTCGGCCATCAACGGTTCAGTCATCAACGACGGGGCGCCACTCCGTGACGACCAGCGTTACGCGCAGGTCGTCGTACTCCATGATCAGGCGCCGTGGCAGCCACAGCGACTCGACTTCGACCCAGTCGCGATAAACGATTTGCCAGCCATCCTGCTCGAGTTGTTGGGGGAAGCCTCGTTCATCACGATCGAGCTGGTAGCGACTGTGGCCGGCGGGCAGGCCTCGAATCCAGTCGGCCAGCGAGCTGACAGGCAGCGACCAGCCCAGTTGCTGCTGCATCAGGGCCTCGGGGGTCGAAGCCTCGAAGCGTCCTTCGGAGTTGGTCAGCGAGAAGCGCCCCTCGCGACCTTCCAGCAGGTTGCGCCCGCTGCCGAAGGGGCCGCTGATCAGCATGCGGTAATAATGGGGGTGCTGGCTCCAGTCGAGATTGGCGCTGGTCGACTCCTGGGGCGTGCGCAACCCGGCCTTACCGACCAGAATCCAGGTGTCCAGGGCTTCCAGGCGCTCTTGCTGGGCCTCCCATTGGTCGGCCGTGCGTTGGCCGTCCGGCGCCGTGCCCGGGGTGGCACAGCCAGCCAGCAGGGCAAGGGTGAGACTCACGGCAAACCATCGTATCGCGGAAATAGGACGTCTCATGGCATCGTCTCGTTGACTGTGGATGATCAGGGGGCCAGTTCGGGAATGCGTTCGAGAAGCGCATCGATGCGCGGGTGTTCATCGAATTGGCTCATGGCTTGCTCGACCACTCTGCGAGCCTGGTCATGCTTCTCCAGCACCCATAGGACTTCCGCCAGGTTGGCAGCGATCTCCTGGTCGGGCATGCCGGCATAGGCGCGCTCCAGCCATGGCAGGGCGCGTTCAGGATCGCCCAGCCGATAGTAGACCCAGCCCAGGCTGTCCATGATGGCAGGGCTGCCGGGTTCGAGCTCATGGGCGCGTTCGATGAGCTCGCGGGCCTCTTCCAGGCGCCCCTCGACGTTGAGGTCCGCCAGCGTGTAGCCCAGCGCATTGAGGGCTGAGGCGTTCTCCGGGTTGGCTTCGATGATGCGGCCCAGGTCTCGCTCCATGGCCTCGATGTCATCGTTCGCCCAGGCGCGCATGGCGCGCAGATAGAGTAACGGCTCGTCGTTGGGGGTGCGCGCGAGCTCGCGGTTGAGCAGGGTGTCGGCTTCGGCATGCAGCCCGGCTTGGTCGAGCAGTTCCACCTCCAGGGCGACCAGTTCGCTGAAGCGCGATTCATGGCGCAGGCGCTCGATACGCAGGAAGGCGCGGGCATCGAGCAGTCGATCATCCTCGATCAACATCTGGGCGGCACGCAGGCGGGCGCGCAGGAAATCGCTGCCGGGTGCCACTTGTCGGTAGTAGAGCAGGGCATTGTCGACTTCGCCTTCTTCCTCGGCAATGGTACCCATCAGGTAGAAGGCGGTGGGAGGGGGTTCGTCGCTGCCAACCAGCGGCAGCAGCAGGCGCCGGGCCGCATCCAGGTGGCTGTCCTCGAGATAGAGGCGGGCCAGCGAGATCTGCAACTCCTGATTGCCGACGTGCTCGTTGAGCAGGGTCGAGGTGTGCTCCTCGGCGGCGGCGACATTGCCCAGCATCAGCTCGGCCTGGGCCAGCAGCAGCAGGAAGCGCGGGTCGCCGGGCGAGACCTCGAGGCCGCGGCGGGCGGCCTCGCGGGCTTGGCGCGGGTTGTTGGCTTCCAGGGCCAAGTGGGCCCGCGTCAGCCACAGCGCGGGCAGCTCCGAGTGATTGCGGGCGAGCAGGTCCAGGCGTCTTTCAGCTTGCTGGCGCTGGCCCGTGGCTGCCTCGAGAATAGCCGTAGCCAGTACGGCGTCGTAATGGTGAGGGTGAGTTCCGGTCCCGCCATGTTCGAGGTGCTCACGCAGCCGCTCACGCAAGGGAATCGGATCGGTGCCTGACTCCAGGGCGAGTTCGGCGAACAGCGCCAGCTCGCCGTGCAGCCCCTGTTCCACCAGCGTCAGCCGTTTGTCCAGTGCCGTCGCCCAATCGTTGCGCTGCAGGGCCAGGCCAGCGAGCAGGCGCAGCGGCGCCTCCGCGGCAGGGTCGATCTCGTGCCAGGTGTTCACGGCCTGATCGAGCAGCAGGATGTCGTTGCTGAAGCGCGCCGCCAGTGTGCCGCGCTCTGCCAGCTGTGCCGCGTTGTAGCGTTCGGCCATGGCCAGGTAGCCCAACGTGGCGCGGCGATAATCGCCGCGCTGCCCCGCGAATTCGGCCGTCAGCAACGTGGCCAGCCCCTCCGCGTCCAGCCCGCGCTCAATGGGAGGCGCCGAGGCCATGGGGTCTTCTTGAGACGTGGCAAAAGGGGAGGAAGTCAGGCCTTGGCAACCACCCAGCAGAGCGGTCAGGCCAAGCACTGCCAGTCCCTGGCGTGAAGAGCGTATCAGCGTCGAGGGCATGCGTATCTCATCCGGTGTCCCGAGGTGCCAGCATACCGGCTAGCAGCCCATGGGCAAAGGGATCGCTGCGTCGGCGATGCGGAGCGGCGAATGCGCCCTGCCTTGTCGCACGTCAATTGCCGGATCTGCGGGCCTGGCGCTGAGTTGGAAAGGCTGTGATAGAATGCAGCGCCGCAGAGACGTTTTTTTCATTTACGGTGCCGCCGGCCGACATCACCGAAGACGCTTAACGCATGACGCTCCTTGCCCTTGGAATCAACCACAGGACGGCCAATGTCGCGGTGCGCGAGCGGGTCGCCTTCACCCCCGCTCAGTTGGAGTCGGCGTTGACCGAGCTGCGCCAGCTTTCGCAGGTGCACGAAGCGGCGGTGCTCTCGACCTGCAACCGTACGGAGCTCTATTGCGTCACCGAGCCGAGTGGCGAGCGTATCATCCTCGATTGGTTGAGCCACTTCCATGGGCTGGCGCTCGAGGAGCTCACTTCCTGTGCTTATCACTACCTGGACAACGATGCCGCGCGTCACCTGATGCGCGTTGCCGTGGGGCTGGATTCGATGGTGCTGGGCGAGCCCCAGATACTCGGCCAGCTCAAGGAAGCCTACCAGTCGGCGCGCCAGGCGAGTGGCTTGGGTGGTGAGCTGGAGCTGCTGTTCCAGCACACTTTCTCGGTGGCCAAGCAGGTGCGTACCCGTACCGGCATCGGCCAGAATCCGGTCTCGGTGGCTTATGCAGCGGTCAGCCTGGCCAGCCGGATCTTCGACGATTTCGGACGCTCGCGGGCGTTGTTGGTTGGCGCCGGGGAAACCATCGAGCTGGTGGCCCGGCACCTGCGTGAGGCCGGCGTGCGCAACATGATCGTGGCCAACCGCACCCGGGAGCGTGCCGAAGTGCTCGCCGGCGAGTTCAACGCCGAGGCGATCTCGCTCAACGAGATCCCTGACGCCCTGGCCCGTGCCGACATCGTCATTTCCTCCACCGCTGCACCGCTGCCGATAGTCGGCAAGGGCATGGTGGAGCGGGCGCTGAAGAAGCGCCGCCATCGACCGATCTTCATGGTCGACATTGCGGTGCCGCGGGACATCGAGCCCGAAGTCGGCGAGTTGGACGACATCTTCCTTTACACCGTCGACGACCTCAACGAGGTGATCCAGGAAAACCGCCGCCATCGCCAGGCGGCTGCAGACCAGGCGGAGGCGCTGATCGAGCATGGCGTGCATGTCTGGCTGCACGAGCGGCGCATCCGCAGCAGCGGGGAGCTGATTCGCCGCTACCGCGACCAGGCGGCCGAGCTGCGCGAATACTCCGAGCGTCAGGCATTGGCAAAACTGGCGCGAGGAGAGAATCCCGAAGAAGTGGTTCGCCTGTTGGCCCACCAGCTCACCAATCGTCTTCTGCATCGGCCCACTGTGGCCCTGCGCGAGGCATCGGGTGGCGAACGGCGCGATCTGCTCACCGCCGCCGAGGCGCTGCTGCTCGATTCCACATCAACTAAACCCTGACAGGACACGCCATGAAAGCGACCCTGCGCCAGCGTCTCGATGGCTTCGTCGAGCGCTTCGAGGAGCTCGCCGCCTTGCTGGCGGAGCCCGAGGTGATCAGCGATCAGCCTCGTTTCCGCGACTACTCCCGCGAATATTCCGAACTCGAGCACCTGGTCGAGGCCTGGCGCGACTACCGGGCGGTCGAGAGCGATCTCGAAGACGCTGCACAGTTGGCCGAAGACAACGATGCCGAAATGCGCGAGCTGGCCCAGATGGAGCTGCAAGAGGGGCGGGAGCGGCTGGAGGAGCTGGAGGTGCGCCTCAAGCAGCTGTTGGTGCCGCGCGATCCCGACGACGGTCGCAACGTCTTTCTCGAGATTCGTGCTGGTACCGGTGGCGACGAAGCGTCGCTGTTTGCCGGCGACCTGTTCCGCATGTACTCCCGCTACGCCGAGAAGCAAGGCTGGAAGGTCGAGGTGATCAGTGCCAGCCACGGCGAGCAGGGCGGCTACAAGGAGCTCATCTCGCGGGTGAAGGGGGAGGGGGTCTATGCCCGGCTGAAGTTCGAGTCGGGTGCCCACCGCGTACAGCGGGTGCCGGCGACGGAGTCCCAGGGGCGGATCCACACTTCCGCCTGTACCGTGGCGGTCATGCCGGAGGCCGATGAGCTCGCTGACGTCGACATCAATCCCGCCGACCTGCGGGTGGACACCTTCCGTTCCAGCGGCGCCGGCGGTCAGCACGTCAACACTACCGATTCGGCGATCCGCATTACCCACCTGCCCAGCGGGGTGGTGGTGGAATGCCAGGAGGAGCGCAGCCAGCACAAGAATCGGGCCAAGGCGATGTCGCTGCTGGCAGCCCGGCTCAAGCAGAGCGCCGTGGAGAGCCGCCAGCGCGAGCAGGCCGATACGCGCCGCAGCCTGGTCGGCTCGGGTGACCGCAGCGAGCGCATCCGAACCTACAATTTCCCCCAGGGGCGGGTGACCGATCACCGCATCAACCTCACCCTCTACAAGCTTGGTGAGGTCATGACCGGTGAGCTCGACGAGGTTCTCGATCCCCTGATCCACGAGCACCAGGCCGAGCAGTTGGCGGCGTTGCAGCAGGAAGCCTGATGCGTCTCGATGCGCTGCTGGTGTGGGCTGCCGAGCGTTTGGCCCAGTCGGGTTCTGCCAGCCCGCGCCTCGATGCCGAAGTGCTGCTCTGCCATGTGCTGGGTGTCGATCGCACCTGGCTCTATACCTGGGGAGACAGGTCGGCAGAGACCTTCCGGCGGGCCCGCTTCGAGGCCCTGATCGCCGCCCGGTCGGCGGGCCGCCCCGTGGCCTTCCTCACGGGTGAGCGTGAGTTCTGGGGGCTTGCCCTCGCCACTTCGCCACATACCCTGATTCCACGCCCCGATACCGAAACCCTGGTGGAGGTGCTGCTCGGGCTCGCCACCGAGCCGGCGGGCCGGCTGCTCGATCTTGGGACGGGTACCGGTGCCATTGCGCTGGCCTTTGCCAGCGAGCGCCCCGCCTGGCAAGCGCTCGGCGTCGACCGGATGCCCGAAGCGGTAGCGCTGGCCGAAACGAATGCCCGGCGGTTGGGCATCGCCAACGCTCGCTTTCAGCTCAGCGACTGGTTTGCTGACCTGGTAGAGGAGCGTTTCACCCTGATCGCGGCCAACCCGCCCTATATCGATGCGCAGGACCCGCACTTGACGCAGGGCGACGTGCGCTTCGAACCAAGGAGCGCGCTGGTCGCGGCTGACGCCGGCCTGGCCGACCTGCGCCACATCGCCGAACGGGGCATGGCCCACCTGCTGCCGGGAGGCTGGCTTGCCCTGGAGCATGGCCACGATCAGGCGGCCGCCGTTCGCGGCCTGCTCGAGGCGGGTGGCTTTAGCGCGGTGGCTACCCGACGAGACCTGGGTGGACAGGAGCGGGTCACCTTCGGGCAGCGGCCATACCAGCGTTGAGGGAAGCATATTGGAGGGGGCATGGAGGCTGTGGTACATCTGTTCAGGAAATAATTCCAAATGTCGGCATGTTTGTGCGACCGAACACCAGCACCGGGCCTGATTTCCGCGCTTTTTCAGGTCGATCTGCTGTCATGGCGACGCTTCACTCACTCTGACTCGGCTTCCCACGACACGACAATGAAAACCAAGACCCGCTCGCTCGACCGTATCGATCTCAAGATCCTGCGATGCCTGCAGGACAACGCCCGCATCTCCTACGTCGACCTGGCTGCTCAGGTCGGGCTCTCCACCACGCCGTGCCTGGAGCGCGTCAAGCGCCTCGAGAAGTCCGGCGTCATACGCGGCTACAAGGCCATCCTCGACCCCCGCTCGCTCAAGGCCAACCTGCTGGTGTTCGTCGAGATCAGCCTCGAGACCCAATCGCCGGCAGTCTTCGACGAATTTCGTCGCGCCGTTTCCCGCCTGCCGCAGATCCAGGAGTGTCACCTGGTCTCGGGCCAGTTCGACTACATCCTCAAGTGCCGGATCCCCGAGATGTCCGCATACCGACAGCTGCTCGGTGACGTGGTGCTGACCCTACCCGGGGTCAAGGAGTCGAAGAGCTACGTGGTGATGGAGGAGGTCAAGGAGGAGTTTTCTCTCTACGTGCCCGACATCGAGGAGCTCGAAGACAAGTAATGGCAATGAACGACGAGGCGCTGCTGCGCTACAGCCGACAGATCATGCTGGAGGCCATCGACATCGACGGGCAGGAGCGCCTGCTGGCCTCGCATGCGCTGGTGGTGGGCGCCGGTGGGCTGGGTTCGCCGGTGGCGCTCTATCTGGCCGCCGCCGGGGTAGGGCACTTGACCCTGGCCGATGCCGACGAGGTGGAACTCTCCAACCTGCAGCGCCAGATCGCCCACGGCATGGCCGACCTGGGACGCAACAAGGCGCGCTCCGCCCGCGATTCCGCCACGGAGCTCAATCCGGGCTGCGAGATTCGCGTGGTCGAGGAGCACCTCTCGGGCGACGCGCTCGACGCCTTGGTGGAGAAGGTCGACCTGGTACTCGATTGTACCGACCGCTTCTCCAGCCGCTATGCCATCAATGCGGCCTGCCAGCGCGCCGGGGTGCCGCTGGTATCGGGAGCGGCGATTCGATTCTCGGGGCAACTGACCGTGTTCGACCCGCGCGATGTGGCATCACCTTGCTACGCCTGTCTCTATCCCCCGGGAGAGGGCGGTGACGAGGAGCTGCGCTGTGCCGAGAGCGGTGTGGTAGCGCCCCTGGTGGGGTTGATAGGCTGCTTCCAGGCACTGGAGGCGGTCAAGCTTCTCAGCGGTGCCGGTACCCCTCATCGTGGGCTTTCCACCTTCGATGCCCTGACAGGGCAGTGGCGTCACTATCAGGTGCCGCGTGACCCTGCTTGTTCGGTCTGCGCCTCGCGCTGAGGGGGCAGGTATCTCTTGCCCTTGCGATACCGGCTGCATGCCTTCATTTTGCACAAGAAGCGTCGGCTCGTTTGCCGTAGCCAGCCGGGTTGATACCGCTCTTGCCATTTTTGGTGGTCATTAATTGACATGTTTGAGCTGTCGGTTACGGCGCCAAGCCATGTTGAGAGCTCTATGGCAGAGGTGGTTAAAGGCGTGGCTATGCCTTTCATGTCGCTTGTCGAGGGTTTCTTTGGCGTGCTGGAACGGATAAGGTCGTTATTGAATACTTGACATGCACTGGCGGTTTGATGCCAGACTGATCGAATTCGATAAGACGGTTCATCGCTTCAGGAATACGCTGTATGGCCCAGATCGACAGTCCCGCATCCTACTACCGCGATTCGATCGCGGTACGCCTCGAGCGGACTTGTCCGCCGCTGGATGGGCAGCGACGGGTCGATGTCTGTGTGATCGGGGGCGGTATCACCGGCTGCTCCGCAGCGCTGCATCTGGCCGAGCGGGGTTACTCGGTGGTGCTGCTCGAAGCCCATGAGATCGGGTTCGGCGCTTCCGGCCGCAGCGGCGGCCAGATCCTGCCCGGGTTGGGCACCGACATCGCTACCGTGGAGCAGGCACTGGGGCGCGAGCGCGCCCGAGATGTCTGGGAGCTGAGCCGCGAGGCGGTGCGTCTGACCGCCGAACTCATCGAGCGCCATGGGATTCCCTGCGACCTCACTTGGGGATACCTGCACGCAGCGGTGAAGTCGCGCCACGTGCGTGAGCTGCGCCATTTCCAGGAGCGCCTGGCCCGCGATTACGGCTACGAGGCGCTCGTCTGGCTCGAAGGCGCTGCGCTGCGCGAGCGGGTGGCGACTGCTGCATACCCGGGGGCGCTCCATGAGAGTGAAGGCGGCCACCTGCACCCGCTCAATTATACTTTGGGGCTGGCGCGAGCGGCCCAGCTGGCCGGCGTGGAGATTCACGAGCACAGCCCGGCCTTGACGATCAGGCGCGGCCAGCCCGCCACCGTGGTAACCGAACGCGGCGAGGTCGCGGCCGATTTCGTGGTGGTAGGCGCCAATGCGTATTTGGGGGGACTGTTGCCGGAGCTGGAGGGTCGCGTCATGCGTGCGGCCAACTACATCGTCGCCACCGAGCCGCTGGGCGAAGAGCGGGCGGTCCAGGTGCTGCCAAGAAACGATGCCCTGTCCGATGCCAACTTCGTACTCGACTACTACCGCCTTTCAGCCGACAAGCGGCTGATCTATGGCGGTGAAGTCAGCTACGATGGCCGAGAGCCGCGCGGGTTGCAGCAGCGCATGGACGCCAAGATTGCACGCCTGTTCCCGGTGCTCGAAGGCGTGGGCATCGACTACCGCTGGGGCGGCGACGTGGCGATCACGCTCAACCGTGCGCCGGACTTCGGCCGCCTTGGCCACAATGTCTACTATGCCCAAGGGTATTCGGGGCATGGCATGGCGCTGGCCGGGCTGGCAGGAAAGCTGGTCGGCGAGGCCATCGCCGGGCAGAGCGAGCGCTTCGACATCTTTGCCGCCATGCCCCATCGCCGCTTCCCTGGGGGTGAGCGCCTGCGCACGCCACTGTTGGTGCTGGCGACCACTTTCTACAAGCTGCGCGACCGACTATAACGAACATGGCGCCCGGGACGGGCCGCAATGAGGTTCCCATGAAAGACCTGGAAAGCTGGCTGAAGGAGCGACGCATCACCGAGGTGGAGTGCCTGGTCAGCGATATCACCGGCATCGCCCGTGGCAAGATCACGCCCGTGTCGAAGTTCATGGCCGAGAAGGGCATGCGTCTCCCCGAAAGCGTGCTGCTGCAGACCGTGACCGGCGACTACGTCGAGGACGAACTCTATTATTCGCTGCTCGATCCCGCCGATATCGACATGCTCTGCCGGCCCGATATCTCCGCGGTCTATCCGGTGCCCTGGGCGCTGGAACCCACCGCCCAGGTGATCCACGACTGCTATGACAAGATGGGCAATCCCATCGAGCTCTCCTCTCGCAACCAGTTGAAACGAGTGCTGGCGCTCTATGCCGAGCAGGGCTGGAAGCCGGTGGTGGCGCCGGAGATGGAGTTCTACCTGACCAAGCGCTGTGAGGACCCCGACCTGCCGCTGCTGCCGCCCATCGGCCGGAGTGGGCGTCAGGAAACGGGTCGACAGTCGTTCTCCATCGATGCGGCCAACGAGTTCGACCCCCTCTTCGAAGACATGTACGACTGGTGTGAGGTCCAGGGGCTCGACATCGATACCCTGATCCATGAAGAGGGCACCGCCCAGATGGAAATCAACTTCCGTCACGGTGACCCGCTGATGCTGGCCGACCAGGTGTTCCTGTTCAAGCGCACCCTGCGCGAGGCGGCACTCAAGCACGACGTGGTGGCCACCTTCATGGCCAAGCCGATCACCAACGAGCCCGGCAGCGCCATGCACATTCACCAGAGCGTGCTGGATGCGACCACCGGCAAGAGCGTGTTCGCCAACGAGGATGGCTCCATGAGCCAGCTGTTCCTGCATCATATCGGCGGCATGCAGCGGTTCATTCCCGAGGCGCTGCCGCTGATGGCGCCCAACGTCAACTCATTCCGCCGTTTTCTGCCCGACACCTCGGCGCCGGTCAACGTGGAGTGGGGCGTGGAGAATCGCACCTGTGGGCTCAGGGTTCCCGATTCGTCGCCACAGAACCGGCGCATCGAGAACCGCCTGCCCGGCGCGGATGCCAATGCCTACCTGGCCATTGCGGCGAGCCTGCTATGTGGCTACCTGGGTATGGTGCAGCAGCTCAACCCCTCCGCGCCGGTGCAGGGGCGGGCATTCGAGCGGCGCAACCTGCGCCTGCCGTTCACCCTCGAGCAGGCCTTGGAGCGGATGGAGAGCTGCAGCGAGCTGGAGCGCTACATGGGCCATCGATTCGTTACCGGCTACGTCGCGGTCAAGCGGGTGGAGAACGAGAATTTCAAGAAGGTCATCAGTTCGTGGGAGAGGGAGTTCCTGCTGCTGAGCGTCTAGTTTCCTGCGCCTGGAGCCCACAAGAAGGAGGCCCAGGCGCAGGGCACTGGTGGCTCTTTGGGCGGCGAGCGTTGCCGTCAGGCCTGGTGCACATTGCGCCGGGCCATGTGGAAGGCAGGGGAAGACGTCCGGTCGGTATCGTGGCCGGGCTTACGACAACAATGCAAACACGAGGTGTCATCATGTCATGTCAACGCAAGCTGTCGCAGGCCATTGCGCTGGGCTCGCTGGCCGTGGCCGTCAGCGCTGCCCAGGCCAACGAGGTGCGGGTCTACAACTGGTCGGACTATATCGCGCCGGATACCCTGGAGAAGTTCACCGAAGCCACCGGCATTCGCGTGATCTACGACGTCTACGACAGTAACGAGGTGCTCGACGCCGCGATGCTTTCGGGCCGCTCCGGTTATGACGTGGTGATGCCCTCCAACCACTACCTGACCCGACAGATCAGCGCAGGTGTCTACCAGGAGCTCGACCACGACAAGCTCCCCAACATGGAGAATCTCAACCCCGAGTTGATGGACGACCTGGAATCCGTCGATCCGGGCAGCCGCTATTCCATTCCCTACATGTGGGGCACCAATGGCATCGGCTACAACGTCGAGCGGGTCACGGAGATCCTCGGCGAGGATGCGCCTCTCGATTCCTGGGCGCTGATCTTCGATCCCGATATCACCAGCGCCCTGCGCGCGGGCGGCTGCGGTATCGCTATGCTCGACACCGGCGATGACATGCTTTCCGCCGGTATGGCCTACCTGGGTCTCTCGCCGCTGTCGAGCGAATCCGCGGACATCGAGGCGGCCGGTGACTTGATTGCCGCGGTGCGCGACAACATTACCTACTTCCACTCCTCGCGCTATATCTCGGATCTCGCCAACGGCGACATCTGCGTGGCGGCAGGCTATTCAGGCGATGTCTTCCAGGCTGCCGACAGGGCCGAGGAGGCCGGGCGCGATTTCACCATCGACTATATCATTCCCAAGGAGGGCGCGGCGCTGTGGTTCGACATGATGGCGATCCCTGCTGACGCACCGAACCCCGACAATGCCCATGCTTTCATCAACTTCATCCTCGAGCCCGAGATAGCCGCCGGCATCACCGAATACGTGGTCTATGCCAACCCCAACATCGCCGCCAACGAGTTTCTCGATCCAGACATTCTCAACAATCCGGCCATCTATCCCGATCAGGAAGTGATGGATAACCTGTTCGTGCAGGAAGAAAAGCCCTTGGCCGTACAGCGCGTGCGCACCCGGGTATGGAACCGGGTGAAGTCCGGCATCTGATTCTCCGAGCCGGCCTTGCGGGGCCGGCAGTGAACGCTGATGAGCTCTTGTTTGCCACAGGAGAAATTGAGATGCCGCAATCCTGGACACAAGCTGCCGATGCGTCGCGAAGAACCGTCGAGCGCCCGCCAGCTACCGACGGCATGGTGGGCAAGCCGCGGCCTGCCCACGGTGAGGCGCTGATGGAAATCCGTCGCGTCAGCAAGCGCTTCGACGGCGTACTGGCGGTGGACGATGTCAGCCTGTCGATTCGCCGCGGCGAGATCTTCGCGCTGCTGGGTGGTTCCGGTTCGGGCAAGTCGACCTTATTGCGCATGCTGGCCGGCTTCGAGAAGCCCAGCGAAGGGCAGATCGTGCTCGATGGCGAGGACATCACCACCATGCCGCCCTATGAGCGGCCGATCAACATGATGTTCCAGTCCTATGCGCTGTTTCCCCATATGACGGTGGCGCAGAACATTGCCTTCGGACTCAAGCAGGACAAGCTGCCGCGCCGGGAGATCGAAGAGCGCGTGGCGGAGATGCTCAAGCTGGTGCACATGGAAGCATACGCCAGGCGCAAGCCGCACCAGCTCTCCGGCGGTCAGCGCCAGCGTGTGGCCCTGGCGCGTTCGCTGGCCAAGCGGCCGAAGCTGCTGCTGCTCGACGAGCCGATGGGGGCACTGGACAAGAAGCTGCGCACGGAGATGCAGCTCGAGGTAGTGCAGATCCTCGAGCGGGTCGGGGTGACCTGCATCATGGTCACCCACGACCAGGAGGAGGCCATGACCATGGCCGACCGGGTGGCGATCATGGCCGACGGCTGGATCGTCCAGGTGGGCACTCCCATCGATGTCTACGAGAGCCCGGCCAACCGCATGGTGGCGGAATTCGTCGGTACGGTGAACCTGTTCGAGGGCGAGATCGTGGTCGACGAGACCGACCACTGCATCATCGACAGCCCCTCGCTTGGCCGCGCTATCCGTATCGGCCATGGGGTCAGTACCCAGGCCGACGAGCGCCGGGTGTGGGTTGCCGTGCGTCCGGAGAAGACCTGTCTGACCCGCGAGCCACCTCCCGTCGAGTTCAACTGGTCGGCCGGCATCGTCGAAGACATCGCCTATCTCGGAGGCTTCTCGGTCTATTACGTGAGACTCGAGAGTGGCCAACTGGTCAAGGCCAGCATGGCCAATACCGAGCGACGCGGCGATCGACCGCGCTGGGACGAGGCGGTCTTCGTTCACTGGGACGACCAGAGCGCGGTCATCCTGCACGACTGAGCGAGCCTGCACGACTGACAGAGCGCGGGCCAGCCAGCACACCCGGACGGCTCGCCGGGAGATCGATATGTCCAATGTTTCCGTTCGTCTGCGGCGTTTGTTCAAGCCTGGCCGTGGCTGGGTCATCGCCGTACCGCTGCTGTGGCTGATCCTGTTCTTCCTGCTGCCGTTCGGCATCGTGCTCAAGATCAGTCTCTCCGAGGCCGCCATCTCGATACCGCCCTACGGCGCCATCTTCGACTACGCCAACGAGACGCTGAACGTGGTCGTGACGTTCAGCAACTACCTGTTCCTGACCACCGACACGCTCTATGTCTCGGCCTACTGGGGTTCGGTGAAGATCGCCCTGCTGGCCACCGTGCTGTGCCTGGCGCTCGGCTATCCCATGGCCTATGCCATGGCTCGGGCGCCTTCCCACTGGCAGTTGGTGTTGCTGCTGCTGGTGATGCTGCCGTCGTGGACTTCGTTCCTCATTCGCGTCTACGCCTGGATGGGCATCCTCAGCAACAACGGCCTGGTCAACAATCTGCTGATCTGGGTGGGGCTGATCGATTCGCCGATCCGTATGCTCAATACCAACTTCGCCGTGACCCTCGGCATCGTCTATGCCTACTTGCCGTTCATGGTGCTGCCGCTCTACGCCAACCTGACCCGGCTCGATACCTCGCTGCTGGAAGCGGCTTCGGATCTTGGCTCGCGCAAGTTCAACACCTTTCTCCGCGTGACCTTGCCTCTATCGAAGGGCGGCATCATTGCTGGCTCGATGCTGGTGTTCATCCCGGCGGTGGGGGAGTACGTGATTCCCGAGCTGCTTGGCGGCCCCAATACCGTGATGATCGGCAAGGTGCTATGGGAGGAGTTCTTCCACAATCGTGACTGGCCGGTGGCCTCGGCGCTGGCGATGGTGATGCTGGCGATCCTCATCGTGCCCATTGCCCTGTTTCACCGCTATCAATCCCGTGAGCTGGAGGAGTGACCATGCGCAAGCCATCCTTCACCACGCTGATGCTGATTGCCGGGTTGGTGTTTCTCTACCTGCCGATGATCATCCTGGTGATCTACTCGTTCAATTCATCGCGCCTGGTGACGGTATGGGCGGGGTTCTCTGCACGCTGGTACGTGGAGCTGTTTCGCGACCAGCAGATTCTCTCGGCGGTATGGACCAGCCTGCGGATCGCCTTCTTTTCCGCTTCCATGGCGGTGTGCCTGGGCACGCTGGCCGCCTTCGTGATGGTGCGTTTCACCCGCTTCCGCGGCAAGACTGCGCTCTCGAGCATGGTCACCGCGCCGCTGGTGATGCCCGAGGTGATCACGGGGCTGTCGCTGTTGCTGCTGTTCGTGCACATGGCGCAGACCATCGGCTGGCCGACGGACCGCGGCATGGTCACCATCTGGATCGCCCACACCACCTTCTGCAGTGCCTACGTGGCGGTAGTGGTGGCTTCGCGCCTGCGTGAGGTGGACCTCTCCATCGAGGAGGCGGCCATGGACCTGGGTGCCAGGCCGGTGCGCACTTTCTTTCAGATCACCCTGCCGGTGATCGCACCGGCGCTGGCGGCGGGCTGGCTGCTGGCCTTCACCCTGTCGCTGGACGACCTGGTGATCGCCAGCTTCGTTTCGGGGCCGGGTGCTACCACGCTACCGATGGTGGTGTTCTCTTCGGTGCGCCTGGGGGTCTCGCCCAAGATCAACGCCTTGGCCACGTTGATCATCCTGGCGGTGTCGTTGGCCACGTTCCTGGCCTGGTATTTGATGCGGCGTAGCGAGGCGAGGCGACGGCAGGCGATGTTGCAAGATATGACGGCGGGCCGTTAACCCCTATTTTTCGTTCTTTTTGCGTGCGAGGTATCGCTATGTCGACCAGTGCCGCCACCGAGCATGTGGCGTCCTACTATGCCGCCACGGCCAACCCGTCGCCCGAGCGTGCCGCTCTGGAAGCTGACATCGAATGCGACGTGTGTGTGGTCGGAGCGGGTTTTACGGGGATTTCGTCGGCACTGCACCTTGCCGAACAGGGGCATGAAGTCGTGGTGCTGGAGGCCGCCCGGGTGGGTTTCGGCGCCTCGGGGCGCAACGGCGGGCAGATCGTCAACAGCTACAGCCGCGACATGGACGTGATCGAGGCCCGATACGGCGCCGACACTGCCCGGTCGCTGGGCGACATGGCCTTCGAGGGCAACCGCATCATACGCAGCCGCATCGCCCAGTACGATATCGCCTGCGACCTCAAGGAGGGCAATCTCTTCGCCGCCTGCAATCACAAGCAGCTCGAGGGGCTGCGCGAGCACAAGGCGCTATGGGAACGCTACGGACATCACGACTTGGAGCTGCTGGAGGGCGATGCTTTCAAGCGCGAGGTCGCAAGCGATCGCTATGTCGGTGCGCTGGTGGATCACTCCGGCGGGCATCTGCATCCGCTCAACCTGGTGCTCGGCCAGGCGGCGGCCTGCGAGTCGCTGGGTGGCGTCATCTACGAACAGACGCCGGTCACCGGTGTGCAACATGGTGAGACGGTCACGCTGCGTACGCCGCGTGGCAGCGTACGCGCTCGGCGCGTGGTCATGGCCGGCAACGCCTATCTGCAAGGGGTGCTGCCGGAGCTGGAAAGCAAGTCGATGCCCTGCGGTACCCAGATCATCACCACCGAACCGCTGCCGGAGACGCAGCGCCGCGAGCTGATACCCAACGACATGGCGGTGGAGGACTGCAATTATCTGCTCGACTACTACCGCTTTACCGCCGATGGCCGTCTGCTCTATGGCGGTGGGGTCAACTACGGGGGCCAGGATCCGGCCGATATCGCTGCGGTGATTCGCCCCAAGATGCTCAAGACCTTTCCGCAGTTGAGCGACGTGCGCATCGATTTTGCCTGGAGCGGTAATTTCCTGATGACGCTCAACCGACTGCCTCAGTTCGGCAGGCTCAACGATAACGTTTATTACGCCCAGGGCTACTCGGGCCATGGAGTGACCTGCTCGCACCTCGCCGGAAAATTGATTGCCGAGGTGATGCGCGGGGAGAGCGGGCGCTTCGATGCCTTCGCCGGTCTGCCGCACCTGCCGTTTCCCGGTGGACGGCTGCTGCGCGTGCCGCTTTCGGCGCTTGGCGCCTGGTACTATGCAATGCGGGATCGGCTCGGCTGGTAAATGTCGCCAATGGCGGACACCGGGTCAGAAAATGTGGAAACCGCTGCGCTGCGCTTAATCCAAGCCAGCCGCAGCGTATACTGAGATCATCTACCGGGTGGCACGGAATCGCCGCTCTTCACGTCTCTTCTCTTGCACATCGTATCGAGCCGAGTCTTATAAGCCCGGGGCGGCATATCGCCCTGCAGGAGGAGTGTCATGAACAAGTCGATCGTGATCGGAACGACATTGAGCGTGCTGGGCCTGGGTGGCTTGGCTTTCGGCGCCTGGCAGGTGCAGCAAGGTGCAGAGCCGGTCGAGAGCGGCCCTCAGTTCGCCGAAGTCGTGGCGGTGCAGCCGGTGACGCGCAGCGTCGAGACGCCTCGCGAGGTGTGCGAGGACGTGGTGGTGCATCAGCAAGTCCAGGCGCCCAGCCGCGACCCGCACCGTATCGCCGGTACCGCCGCGGGTGCCGTGGTAGGTGGCCTGCTAGGCAATCAGGTAGGTGGCGGCAGCGGCAAGACGCTTGCCACCGTGGCAGGGGCGGTTGGTGGTGGGTTCGCTGGGCGTGAGATCCAGGGGCGCGTCGAGGCCAACCAGACCCAGACCTATGCCACCACGCAGCGCCAGTGCCATACGGTTATGGACAGTTCCGAGGAAACCGTCGGCTATGACGTGACCTGGCGTCATGGCGAGGTGAGCGATGTGGCGCGCCTCGATCATCGGCCCCAGGGCAACCGAGTGCTGCTCGAGGAAGGCCAGCCACGCTGGGACCTGCCGCTGGCCAGCACCGACGGCTGACGGAACCCCGGTATACCACACGCCCCGGCCCAGGTCGGGGCGATGTCGTTCCAGTGAAGTAGTGATCAAGTCGTCAAAGAAGATGAAGCGTAGCGATTCGCCCGGGAAAGCGTAGCGCGGAGTTTTCTAGACGTGGCGCAGGTACCAACTGTACTCCAGCTGACTCACCGTCTGCATGGCCTGTTCACGTTCGGCCCGCCGGTTGGCGACGAAGACGTGGACGAAGTCACTGCCCAAGGCGTCCCGCAGCGGTTCGCTTGCTTCGAACAGCTCGAGAGCCTGATGCCAACTGTTGGCCAGCGTGGGCTCGAACTGCTCGTAGGCATTGCCTTCGACGGGCACGGGCGGTATCAACTGCTGGCCGACACCATGCTCGATGCTGGCCAGCAGTACGGCCAGCAAGAGGTAAGGGTTGACGTCGGCACCGGCGACCCGGTGCTCGATGCGGCGTGCCTCGTTGCTGCCCGAAGGTATGCGCAGGGCCACGGAGCGGTTGTCGAAACCCCAGGTGGGCGTCATCGGGACGTAGAGGCCTGGTTGGAAGCGCCTGAAGGAGTTGAGGTTGGGGGCACAGATCGCCATTGCGGCCGGCATCAGGTCGAGCATCCCGGCGACGGCCCGGTGCAAGGTCTCGCTGCCGAGCGGGTCGCCGTTCTCTGCGGCGAAGACGTTGCGGCCCCTGTCATCAAGCATGCTGAGATGCACGTGAGTGCCGTTGCCGGCCTCGAGACCATAAGGCTTGGCCATGAAGGTGGCTTCGAAACCGTGGTTCAAGGCCACACCCTTGATCAGGCGCTTAAGCAACACGGCATTGTCGCAGGCCTTGAGGACATCATCGCCGTGGCCTAGGGTGATCTCGAACTGGCCTGGGGCACACTCCTTGAGCGTCGTGTCCAGCGGCAGGTTCTGGCAGTGTGCCGAGCGCTGTACGTCCTCGAGAAAGTCGGCATATTCATCGAGTTCGCCGATGGAGTAGAGCTGGCTCTGGGTCGCGCGTTCGCCGCTGCGGGGTGAACGGGGTGGCTGAATCAGCCCCTCTGGGGTGCGTTCGCGGTCCAGCAGATAGAACTCCATCTCCACGGCTACGACGGGCGTCAGGCCGCGGCGACGTAGTCGCTCCAACTGTCGCGACAGTACCTGGCGAGGGTCGGCGAAGAAGGGGGACTCGTCGGGTTCGACCATGGTCATCAGCAACTGCGCCTGGCGCCCGCCGCGCAGCCATGGCGTCTGCATCAGGGTATCTGCGATAGGCCGACACACCCGGTCGCTGTCGCCGATGGCCAGCCCCAGCCCGGTGGTCTCAATGGTATGGCCGTTGATGTCCAGGGCGAAGACCGACGCCGGCAGGTTGACGCCGAGCTGGCAGACCTTGTCCAGGTTGCCGCGGGGAATGCGCTTGCCACGCATGACGCCGTTGAGGTCGCTGATCAACAAGTCGATGCTGTCGATATCGGGATGGCGCTCGAGAAACACCCGGGCCTGGTCAGCGCTGAGCGACGGCATGGTGGCACCTGTAGATTGTCGTTGGGTTTGACGTTGCTTCTATCTTTCGATGACATAACTTTGTTGTCAAATCCTTTACGTGTTCCTTTGGTCAAAAGTGCGTCTTTTTTCGCTTTCTTGTAGTATTGATAAGGAAAAGAGGTGATTTTTAGGCCTCGGGCAGGATTCTTGATTTTTCATAGTGGAAAGTTTAATCAACACGCTTGATTGAAAAATTCTCTATTCTGGAGGTGTCATGCAGAGCCGACCCCTGGTGGGTGTCATTGCCTGTCGACGTGAGGTGGAAAGACACCTCGCCCACGTAGTGACCGACAAGTACCTGAGTGCGTTACGTGCATACGGCCTGGCGTCGGTAGTGCTGCCGGTGTGGCAGGACGCCATGGATGGTGACCTGCTCGCGCATCTGGATGGCCTGCTGCTGACCGGCAGCTATTCCAACGTCGAGCCCTCCCGCTACGGCGCCGAGCGTGCGCCGGAGAACACCCGCGATGACCTGCACCGCGATGCTGCTGCGTTGGCCTGGATCCCCGCCGCCATTGCACGTGACCTGCCGTTGCTGGGTATTTGCCGGGGTTTCCAGGAACTCAACGTGGCCTATGGGGGCACACTGCACCAGGCGGTTCAGAACGTGCCTGGCTTCGGTGATCATCGTGAACCGGAAGCCGACTATGCGACTCGCTATGCACCCGCGCACGACATCGAGTTGCAGCCCGATGGTCGCCTGGCGGCGCTTTATCCCCAACCGTATGCCAAGGTCAACTCACTGCATCAGCAGGGCATAGAGCGGTTGGGCAACGGGCTTGCCGTGGAGGCGTTGGCGCCGGATGGGCTGATCGAGGCGGTCTCGGTGGCCGAAGCGCCGGGGTTTGCGCTGGCCGTGCAGTGGCACCCCGAGTGGCGCCCACAGGAGCATCCGCTTTATCACGCGATCTTTCAGGGCTTTGCTGCTGCCTGTCGAGTACATTCCGTCCGCCGGGAACCCGTGCTGGCCAAGTAATTGCCACGTAATAACATAGGGGTTAGCGAAACCCTCGTACAGGAGTCCGATCGTGAGCCAAACGCAATCCCCCCGTTCACTGGCCGACTGGCAAGCCAAGGCCGCGGAGCTCGCTTTCGAGTCGCGCGCCTTCATCGCCGACACCTTCGTCGCTGCCGAGAGCGGCGACATCTTCGAATCGCGTAACCCCGCCACCGGCGAGCTTCTGGCCCAGGTGGCCAGCTGCGACGAACCTGATGCTGCGCGTGCCGTGTCGGCGGCGCGAGAGGCCTTCGCCGGCGGCGCGTGGTCGCGCCTGGCGCCGGGCAAGCGCAAGAAAGTGCTGCTGCGCCTGGCTGATCTGATGGAGGCCAACAAGCACGAGCTGGCGCTGATCGACACCCTCGACAT
This sequence comes from Halomonas sp. A29, assembly GCF_046723295.1. NCBI lineage: Bacteria > Pseudomonadati > Pseudomonadota > Gammaproteobacteria > Oceanospirillales > Halomonadaceae > Halomonas > Halomonas sp. A29. Next base: position 276,267 of record NZ_JAXQPR010000005.1, on the reverse strand, counting down.
GGGCAAGCCGGTGTCCAGTTCGCTGGGCGACATGGCGGGCGCCATCGCCTGCATTCGCTACCAGGCCGAGTGCATCGACAAGCTCTACGGGGAAGTGGCGCCCACCGGCGAGGACTCCCTGGCACTGGTGCTGCGCGAGCCCATCGGCGTGGTGGCGGCCATCGTGCCGTGGAACTTCCCACTGATGATGACCGCCTGGAAGATCGCCCCGGCGCTGGCCGCCGGCAACAGCGTGATATTGAAGCCCTCGGAGAAATCACCGCTCTCGGCGCTGCGCCTGGCCCAGCTGGCCCAGGAGGCGGGCATCCCGCGCGGGGTGTTCCAGGTACTGCCGGGCTACGGCCACACCGTGGGCAAGGCGCTGGCGCTCTCCATGGAGGTGGACTGTCTGGCCTTCACCGGCTCCACCCAGGTGGGCAAGCAGCTGATGCAGTACGCCGGCCAGTCCAACCTCAAGCGGGTCTACCTGGAGTGCGGCGGCAAGTCTCCCAACATCGTCTTCGCCGACTGCAAGGATCTCGACCGGGTAGCGAGTCACGCCGCCGCGGCGATCTTCCACAACCAGGGCGAGGTATGCATCGCCGGATCGCGGCTGCTGGTGGAGAACACGATTCGCGAGGAGTTCGTCGAGCGCGTGTTGCAGGTGGCGGAGAACATGCAGCCAGGCGATCCGCTGGATCCGCAGAGCTTCATGGGCGCCATCGTCGACGAGACTCAGCATCGGCGTATCCTCGACTACATTCGCCAGGGCGTGGAGGAGGGCGCACGACTGCGCAGCGGTGGCAAGGCCATCGACGGCCCGGGGCTGTTCATCCCGCCCACGGTATTCGACAACGTGACGCCAGGCATGACCATCGGTCGCGAGGAGATCTTCGGCCCGGTACTGGCGGTGTTCGGCTTCGACAGCGAGGAAGAGGCCATCGCGATGGCCAACGACACGCCCTACGGCCTGGCGGCGGGGCTGTGGAGTCAGGACATCGACCGCATCATGCGCGTCACCCGGAGGCTGCAGTCGGGCCAGGTGTTCGTCAACAACTGGGCCGGAGGCGACCAGACCATGCCCTTCGGCGGGGTCAAGCAGTCGGGCAATGGCCGCGACAAGTCGCATCACAGCCTGGAGGAGTACTCCGAGCTCAAGAGCGTGTGGATTTCGCTTGCCTGACAGGCGTGCCGATGGCGACGACATGACAAGGCCGGCCCATGGGGCCGGCCTTGTCATAGTAGAGCAAGCACGAGTGACAGGCTCAGTTGCGGCCGCCGGCACCACCACCACTGCCAGCGGCACCGGCGTTGCCCATACCGCCCCCGGTAACGCCAGCAGCGGTTTCACTGCCGTGACCCGAAGCCGCGCGCCCATCACTGGCAGTCTCGCTGACCGCCTGGCCGTCGCCTTCGGTCACCGCCTCGCGGGCGCTTTCTAGGCCGAAGACAGCGGCCTCGGGGTTCTGCTCTATGGCCGCGTCGAGGTCGTCCCGTGCCTGTTCGCGGGAAACCGGCTCGCTCTCTTCCACGACGACCTCACCCACCACCTGTTCGTCCGTGGTGCCATCCTCCTGGGCAAGAACGCTCAACGGCAGGATGCCAGCCACGAAGGTCATGCCGATCAAGACTCTTGCAAACATCGTATCTTCTCCTTGGGGTCACGTTACACGCTTACCCTTCGGATTCCTGCGCTTGGCCTCTTGTCTGGACGGACCTTCCCCTAGCATGCCCCATGGACCGACGGCCGACAAGCTGGCCCCCATAGCTGCGGGACAGCACGAGGCTGTTGCTGGGTGATGCAGTGGATGTTACCGCCGCCGAGCAGGATCTCTCGGGCTGGCACGCCGATCACTCGCCTGCCAGGAAACAGTCCCTGGAGAATATCGCGGGCGTGCCCGTCGCGGGTCGGATCCAGTAGCGGCATGACCACCACCGAGTTGCCGATGTAGAAGTTGACGTAGGAGCCTGCCATGCGATCCCCGGGGCGACGCGGATGGGAGCTGCTCAGCCGGTCGATGCCGCTGGCCTCGTCCTCCTCGATAGACAGCGGACCCGGCTGGGGCAGCCTGTGCACGCGTAGTCTGCGGCCCCTGGCATCGGTGGCGGACTCCAGCACGGCCAGCGCCTCCTGGCTGATGGCGTGCTGGGGGTCGTTCTCGTCATCGCACCAGGTCAGCACCACCTCGCCGGGGGCGACGAAGCAGCACAGGTTGTCGATGTGGCCGTCGGTCTCGTCCAAGTGGCAGCCCCGCGGCAGCCAGATGACCTTGTCGATGCCCAGGGTGTCGTCCAGCACCCGCTCCATCCCGGCGCGGCTCAGATCCGGGTTGCGGTTGGGGTTGAGCAGGCACTCCTCGGTGGTCAGCAGGGTACCCTCACCATCCACGTGAATGGCGCCGCCTTCGAGTACCACCGGGACGGCGAAACGTGAAATACCGAGCATCTCGGCGATCTTGGTGCGAATGCGCCGATCCTTGTCCCAAGGGAAGTAGAGCCCGCCGTCCAGGCCTCCCCAAGCATTGAACTCCCAGTCCACGATGGCCAGACGACCGTCAGGGTGAGTCAGGAAGGTGGGTCCCACGTCACGCATCCAAGCGTCGTTGCTGGAGAGTTCCACCACCCGAATGTGGGCGGGCAACAGATGGCGGGCATTCTCGTACTGATCGTCGTTGACCCCGACGTAGACTGTCTCGCTCTCGGCGATGGCAGCGGCCACTTCGACAAAGGCTTGCTGGGCCGGCTTGGCGCCATAGCGCCAGGTGTCGGGCCGCTGGGGCCACAGCATCCAGCAGGCGTCGTGGGGGGCGAACTCCGCCGGCATGGTGAATCCCTGGGCCCGGGGGGAAGACCCAACAGTGGGAGAATCAATGAGTGGTTGGTTCATGATGATTTCTCACAGGTGGCCTGCGATCAAGAAGATTGCGGCGGCGATAGCAGCGGCGATCAGCACATAGGGAAGCTGGGTCAGGGCGTGAGCCATGGGCGTGCAGCCGGCCCCTTGTGCGGAGAGCACCGTGGAGTCGCCGTAGAAGCAGGCGTGACTGCCGAAGGCGCTGGCCGAGATCAGGGCGCCGACCACCAGCGGCATGTGGGCATCGAGGCTGGCCGCCAGCGGCAGCACGATGGGCATGGCCACGGCGAACAGACCCCAGAAGGAGGCGGTGGCGAAGGCCAGGAAGGCCATGGTGACGAAGACCACCGTCGGTAGCATTCCCGGTGTCATCAATGGCTGCACCGTGGTGATCACATAATCGGTGAGTCCCAGGGCGTCGTTGACCTCCTTGAGGGCGAAACCGGCCACCAGGGTGCCCAGCGGCATGATCATCGACTTGAAGCCTTCGAGTGCGGTGTCGAAGGTGTCGTGGAAGCTCAGCAGCCGTTGGCTGGCGATCAGTACCAGGGTCACGGCGAGCGCCACGATCACGCCGCGCAGGATGTCGATATCGTAGTACCAGGTGAAGAAAATCAGCGTGACGATGGGCAGCAGGAAGTTGAGCAGGTGCGGCCGCTTGCGTCCGTCGTCCGCCACTTCCAGGGCGCTGTCGTCGACCCCGCTCGGAATCGGCTGGCCGGCGGCGGCGCGGGCCTCGGCGGCCTTCATGGGGCCGAGATTGGGGATCCAGCCGAGGGCCACCAGGGGGACCAAGGCGGCAGCCACCCAGGCGTAGAACATGAAGGGAATCGCCTCGATGTAGAGGTTCATGCCGTTGCCGGCGATGTCGTTCTCCTCCAACAGGCCGGCGAAGAACACCGCCCAGGTGGAGAAGGGCACCAGGATGCAGATCGGCGCGGCGGTGGAGTCCACCACGTAGGCGAGCTTCTCGCGCGAAATATTGAAGCGATCAGTGATCTTCTTCATCGACGCGCTGATCGCCAGGGCGTTGAGATAGTCGTCGACGAAGATCACCAGGCCCAGCAGCCAGGTGGCCAGCAGGCTCTGGCGGCGGCTATGGATATGCTTGGTGACGGCATCGCCGAAGGTCAGTACGCCGCCGGTCTTGACCAGCAGGGCGATCAGGCTGCCGAACAGGCCGCAGACCAGGATGATCCAGGTCACGGTATCGTTGCCCAGCACCCCTAGCAGGATGTCGGAGCCCTGGGAGACCACGCTGGTGGGGTCGACCATCAGCAGGCCGACCAGGGCGCCGGCGAGCAGCGACTCGATGGTGCGTCGCGTGAGGATGGCCATGCCCAGCACCACTGCGGTGGGCAGCAGGCTGTAGATGCCATAGTCGTCGCCATCGAACAGTGCGAAGCTGCCGAGGCTGGCAATCAGCACGACACCGAGAAACAGCAGGCCACCCTTGGTGGCGCTGCCGAAGTGTTGGGGGTGGGCCGTCGGGCCCGAAGGGGAGTGTGACATGGTCGTTCACCTTTATTGTTGTACATAGCACGATGGCTGGACCCGCCGGGAAATGCCGGGTCATGCATGCGGCGGCGGCTGGCGGGTTACAGGTAACCGTCCTTGCGTAGCGATGTCGTGGTCGCGGCGAAGGCTTCGCCGAGGATCGCCACTACACGATCCACCACGTCACGATCCCAGATCAGCGGCGGCGAGATGATGTTGAGGTGGCCCACCGGGCGAATGATCAGGCCGCGCTTCTGGGCCTCGGCGGCGACCCGGTCGCCGACCCGTGCCTCTACCGGCAGCAGCTCCTTGCTGGCCTTGTCGGCGACGTTCTCGATGGCCAGCATGAAGTGGCTGCCCCTCACGTCGCCGACGGTTTCATGATGCGAGAGCGTCTTGAGCTGCCGCTCCAGGTAGGGGCCCACCTCACGCACGTTGGCGCAGATGCCCTCGCGCTCCATGATCTCGATGTTCTTGAGCGCCGCCGCGCAGCTCACTGGATGGCCGGAATAGGTGAAGCCGGTGCTCAGTACGCCGCCCTTGCGCTGGGGCGTGCCCAGCACCTCGTAGATCGCGTCGGAAATCAGGGTGGCACCCAGCGGGGCATAGCCCGACGACAGCCCCTTGGCGCAGTTGATGATGTCCGGCTGGGTATCGAACACCGCCTCGGAGGCGAAGAAATGGCCCAGGCGGCCGAAGCCGGTGACCACCTCGTCGGCGATATAGAGGATCTCGTGGGCGCGGCACACCGCCTGCATGCGGGCGTGGTAGCCTCGAGGCGCCATCAGCACGCCGCCGGCGCCCATGATCGGCTCGGCGATAAAGGCGGCGATATTGTCGGCGCCGATCTCGGCGATGCTCTCCTCCAGCTCGTCCACCAGGTGATCGCAGTACTCCGCGTCGCTCATCCCCTTTGGCCGGCGATAGAGGTTGGCTTCGCTCAGGTGGGTGACCAGATGGTCCAGGGTGTCGAAGCCCCAGTTGTTGCTCTCGATGCCGGTCAGGCTCGCTGCCAGGTAGGTGGTGCCGTGGTAGGCGTTGTTGCGCGACAGGATGCGCTTCTTGCTCGGCTTGCCCAGGCGGTTGAAATAGTAGTGCACCAGGCGAATGGTGGCGTCGTTGGCCGCCGAGCCGCCACAGCTGTAAAAGACGTGGTTGAGATGGGCCGGAGCCAGCTCGGCGAGCTTGGCGGCGAGCTCCGCCGCTGGCGCGTTGGAGAGGTTGTTGAAGGTGGAGAAGTAGGCCATGCGGGTGGCTTGCTCGGCCATGGCCTGACCGATCTCGGCGCGCCCGTGGCCGACGTTGACGCACCACAGGCCGGCAATGCCGTCGATGAAACGGTTGCCGTGGATATCCTCCACGTAGATACCGTCGCTGTCGGTGATCAGGTCGCAGCCCTTGTCGTGGAATAGGCTGAAATCGGTGAAGGGGTGGATGAAGTGGTCCCTGTCCTTCTGCCACAGCGACTGGGGGTCATAGCGCCGCATCGATTGGGCGGGGCGCGCGGAGGTCGTTGTCGTTGTCATGAGCTGGCTCCTCTCTCGGTGTCTCGGGATGATCTACACGGCCAGCCTAATCAGGGCGAGGGTGCCGCCGGTATATCCTGATTAGGGTATATCGCTGCTGCGACCTTCCCGCCTAGGGTGGCAGGGACAATCACAAGGGAGGCACCCATGACGGTTTCCATCGACGGCCAGCGGCTCTGGTCGAGCCTGATGGCCATGGCCGAGATCGGCCCCAGCCCCAACGGCGGTAGTCACCGCTTGGCATTGACCGAGGAGGACGCCGCCGGGCGTCGCCTGTTGATTGAATGGTGTCAGGCGCTGGGCTGTACGCTGCGCGTGGATCGGGTCGGCAATATGTTCCTGCGCCGCGCCGGCAAGCGCGACGATCTCGATCCGATTGGCGTTGGCAGCCATCTGGATACCCAGCCCAAGGGTGGGCGTTTCGACGGTGTGCTCGGCGTGTTGGCCGGCCTCGAGGCGTTCCGCACCCTCGACGATCACGGCATCGTCACCGAGCGGCCGCTGGAACTGGTGGTATGGACCAATGAAGAGGGCAGCCGCTTTGCCCCGGCCATGGTCGCCTCCGGTACCTATGCCGGGGCGTTCAGCTTCGAGTCGACCCTGGCGCGCCGCGACCGTGATGGCGTGACCCTGGGCGAGGCGCTCGCGGCCACCGGTTTCGCTGGCGAGATGGCGGTGGGCGAGCCTCGTCTGGCGGGCTTCCTCGAGCTGCATATCGAGCAGGGACCGGTACTGGAGGAGAGCCACGAAGCGGTTGGTGTGGTGACCGGGGTGCAGGGCATGCGCTGGTTCGACGTCACTCTGCGCGGGCAGTCCTCGCATGCCGGGCCCACCCCGATGCGCTATCGCCGCGACGCTCTGGCCGCCGCGGCGCGCCTGATCGATCGCCTGCAGGACCACGCCCTGGCGGATCCCAGCGGCGACACCAAGGTCACCTTCGGTACCCTGGAAATCGACGCGGCATCGCGCAACGTGGTTCCCGGCGAAGTGACTCTCTCCGTCGATCTTCGCCATGTCGATGAGGCTGAGCTGGACGCCCTTGAAGCGCGCTTCGAGCGTGAGCTGGCCGCTGCCGGTGAGGCCTTTGGCATCACGGCGCACAGCGAACGCATCTGGGCCTCGCCGGTGGTGAGCTTCGATAGCGGCTGCATCGACGCCGTGGAGAGAGCCGCCAAGGCCCGCGGCGTTGCTTACCGGCGCATGATGAGCGGCGCCGGCCACGACGCCGTCTATGTGGCCCGGGTCGCGCCGACTGCGATGATCTTCATTCCCTGCCGCGACGGGATCAGCCATAACGAGGCGGAGTATGCCTCCCCGGAGCATTGCGCTCTGGGAGCCCAGGTGCTCTGTGACGCCATGTTGGAACGGGCCAATACTCTGGAGGCGAGCCAATGAACGTCACGATTCCCGCCACCAAGGCTGACTGGCAGGCCCTGGCCGATACTTTGATCCCGAACCTGGAGAGCCGCGCCTTTATCGACAATACCTTCGACGCTGCCGCCAGCGGCGAGACCTTCGCCACCGTCAACCCGGCCACCGGTGAGACCCTGGCCTATGTCGCCAGTTGTGACGCTGCCGATGCCGAGCTTGCCGTGTCTTGTGCCCGGGCTGCCCACGCCCGGGGCGAGTGGGCGCGGCTGGCACCGGGGCGGCGTAAGCAGACGCTGCTCCAGCTGGCCGAGCTGATGGAGGCGCATCAACACGAACTGGCGCTGCTCGACACCCTGGACATGGGCAAGCCGATCTCCAGTTCGCTGGGCGATATCGCCGGCGCCATCGGCTGCCTGCGCTATACCGCCGAGGGCATCGACAAGGTCTACGGTGAGGTCGCCCCCACCGGAAACGATAGCCTGGGCCTGGTTCTGCGTGAGCCCTTGGGCGTGGTGGCGGCCATCGTACCGTGGAACTTCCCACTGATGATGACCGCTTGGAAGATCGCCCCAGCACTGGCCGCGGGCAACTGCGTAATTCTGAAGCCCTCGGAGAAGTCGCCACTCTCGGCGCTACGCCTGGCGAGCCTGGCCCGCGAGGCGGGCATTCCCCGCGGCGTCTTCCAGGTGCTGCCTGGCTTCGGCCACACCGTCGGCAAGGCTTTGGCGCTCTCCATGCAGGTCGATTGCCTGGCCTTCACCGGCTCCACTGCGGTAGGCAAGCAGTTGATGCAGTACGCCGGCCAGTCCAACCTCAAGCGGGTCTACCTGGAGTGTGGCGGCAAGTCTCCCAACATCGTCTTCGCCGACTGCAAGAACCTGGACCAGGTGGCGAGCCACGCCGCCGCGGCGATCTTCCACAACCAGGGCGAGGTGTGCATCGCCGGCTCGCGGCTGCTGGTGGAGAACACGATTCGCGAAGCCTTCATCGACAAGGTGGTGGAGGCTGCCAAGGACATGCAACCCGGTGATCCGCTCGACCCGCAGAGCTTCATGGGCGCCATGGTGGACGAGGCCCAATATCGTCGGGTGCTCGATTATATCGAGCAGGGGCGCGAGGAGGGCGCGCGGCTGCGTAGCGGCGGCCAGGTGCTGGAAGGCCCGGGGCTGTTCATTCCGCCGACGATATTCGACGGCGTGACCCCGGCCATGGCCATCGGTCGCGAGGAGATCTTCGGCCCGGTACTGGCGGTGTTCGGCTTCGACTGCGAGGAAGAGGCCGTGGCCATGGCCAACGACAGCGACTACGGCCTGGCGGCGGGGCTGTGGAGCCAGGACATTGATCGCATCATGCGAGTGTCGCGCAAGCTCCATTCCGGCCAGGTATTCGTCAACAACTGGGCGGGCCCCGACATGACGGTGCCCTTCGGCGGCGTCAAGCAGTCCGGCAATGGCCGCGACAAATCCCTGCACGCCCTGACGGAGTACACTGAGCTGAAGACTGTGTGGATGGCGCTAGCGCCCTGACGACGCATCCGAGGTCAACGCTTACGCATGAATTCAATCGCGCTGTCTTGCCGACTCCTTCTCGTCTCTGGGGTCGGCCTTACTACCCTATTCCTTACCCAGCCCGCTGTCTCGATACCAAGGCCACATGGTCGAGGAACTGCCGGAACAGTTGCGACTGGCTGGAAACCTCGAGCCGCTGGTAGATGTGCTTGCGATGCACCTTGACCGTGCCGTCGCTGATATCGAGCTCTCGGGCGGCCGATTTCGTCGAGTGGCCGGCCAGCAGTAGCCGCACGATCTCCTGCTCGCGTGCGGTCAGCACGCCGGCGCCGAAGCTGGCAAAGGCCGCTTCCACCGGCTCCTGTTCGGCCAGGCGCTGCTGGAACTGGCTTCCCTGCCATTTCCAGTACTCGACGAGCAGGGCTTCCACTATCGGCGAGAGGTGGCGCAGGGCCTGCAGGGTGCGGCGGGTCAGTGGCGGCGACTTGACGACGAAGCCGAGCGATACGGCAATCACGACATCCTCCTCGACTCGGCAGAAGAGACCCACTTCGTCCTGCAGGCCCAAGGCACGATAGTAGTGGGCGTAGTAATCGCTGGCCTCGAAGCGGTCCGGGGCCAGCTCACGCAGGCGATGGGCACCGTGATCGAGGCCGTCGCTCACGGCGGCAAAGAACGGGTCGAGCAGATACGCCTCGCTCAGGTAACGCTCGATGCCCTGCTCGCGACGATGCGGGGGGTAATCGTCATGGATCAATAGCGGTCGACGGCGTCCACGGTAGGCATTGATCAGTACCGTTTCGTGACCGACAAGTTCACGCAGGCAATGGTCGAGCCTACCAGGGAAGTCGGCCGCTCCCGCAGCGCGCTGCAGGCGAGCCAACTGCTGATGCCAGGTGAGGCTTTCGGGACGGGCAAGGAAGTCGAGCATGTCGGCATCGGGTCGGGAAATAGGGATTCCAACATATCATGTCCCAGCGTTAGCGCCCGTGTGCCGTCTCATCGGAATGCAGAGGACAGCGGCGTGACGAGCTGGAATCACATCAGGAGGTTTATCCGTAAGCCGTGACAAGCCGGCCCATTTTGAGGAGACTCTGGCTCGATCCCTTCATGCAGCCGTTGGAGTCCTCCTCTTGACCGATCTTTTGACGCTGCTGGCAGCTCTTCCCTTGGGATACGCCATGGCGCTCGCTGCGCTCCTGGCGTTCCTGTTCGCCTTCGGCTTGGCCGGCCTGCTCGCCGCCCGCCGCCAGCGCGCCGATACGCAGCATCATGAAGCGGCACTGGCGGAGCTACGTGAGCGACTCGCCGAACGCGAACGACGCCTCGATGAACTGCAGCGCACGCTTGGCGAGGTGCAGGTGCGCGAGGCGCGCCTGGCCACGACCCTGGAGCAGAAGCAGCAGCACTTCGACGCTCAACTGGCTCTGCTGGGCGACAGTCGCGACCAGCTCAAGCAGGAGTTCGAGAACCTCGCCAACGAGATCCTCGAACGCAAGGGGCGCACCTTCTCCGAGCTCTCCCAGCAGCGCATCAGCGGCCTGCTGCAGCCTATCCAGGCCGAGATGAAGGGCTTTCGCGAGAAGGTCGAGACGATTCACCGCCACGACACCGAGCAGCGCGCCGGGTTGCGCGCCGAGCTCAGGCACCTGCAGGCGCTCAACCGCGAGATCACCGACCAGGCCGAACGCCTGACCCAGGCGCTGCAGGGCCAGAAGAAGGTCCAGGGCAACTGGGGTGAGCTGATGCTTGAGAACGTACTCGAGGGCTCAGGACTGCGCCCGGGCAAGGACTACCAGCGCGAGGTGAGCTTCAACACCGCCGAGGGACGCCGGCGCCCCGATGCGCTGGTCTACCTACCCCAGGGACGCCACCTGGTGATCGATGCCAAGACCTCGCTCGCCGCCTACGTACGCTACGTCAATGCCGAGGACGAACGTGAGCGCGAGCTGGCCCTGGCGGCCCACGCCACGGCGGTGAGCGATCGCATCAACGAGCTTGCCGACAAGCACTACTACGACCTGCCGGGGCTCAACTCGCCAGACGTGGTAATCATGTTCGTGCCGGTGGAGTCGGCCTACGTCGAGGCGCTAAAGTACGACGAGACGCTCTATCAGCGCGCCATCGAGCACAACGTGCTGGTGGCCACCCCCACCACGCTGCTGACCAGTCTCAACATCGTGCGCCAGCTTTGGCGCTTCGAGGACCAGAGCCGCCACAGCGCGGAGCTGGCCAACCGCGCAGAGAAGTTCTACAACAAGCTACGGCTGTTCCTGGAGAGCATGCAGGAAGTGCAGGCCCGGCTCGACGGCGCGCGCGACAGCTACGACCGCGCCATGGGGCAACTGGTCAATGGCCGCGGCAACCTGATCAAGCAGGCTGCCGAGTTCCAGGAGCTGGGCGTGGCGGTGAAGAAAGAGCTACCCGCAGAGCTGGTCGAGCGGGCCGGGCTGGAGCTGGAGGCCGAGCGCCCCGTGCCTGGTGCGGGGAACGCATAGCGCTATCGGCCATTAGGAGTGGCGATTCGACTTGGAAACTGGTCTAGAACGTTCGCGCCGGCGTACAGCAGCTCACCAGACGGCAGGGCGTCTTGCCGGGGTTGCGAAAGCGGTGGGGCACGTTGGTATCGAAGTAATAAGCTTCACCGGGGCCGAGTACGCGGGTTTCGGCGCCAATGGTGATTTCGATCTCGCCTTCGAGTACCACGCCGGCTTCCTCACCTTGGTGGGCGATCATCTCGCGACCGGTGTCGGCGCCAGCAGGGTAGGTCTCGATCATGAAGGCCAGCGCACGGCTGGTACGATTGGCGCCCACCAGCTTGTAGATGACCTCGCCGCTGCCCACGTCGGCAAGCTCGTCGGCCGAGTAGAAGACCTGGTCGCGGCTCTCCATGTCCAGGGTGAAGAAATCGCCAACGCTGATGGGGATAGCGTCGAGGATCTTCTTCAATGAGCTGACCGAGGGGCTGACCTTGCCCTGTTCGATCAGCGACAGACTGGAGTGGGTGACACCGCAGCGCTTGGCCAGCTCGCGCTGGGAGATGCCTCGCAGGGTGCGCAGGGCACGCAGGCGTATGCCTACATCGTCCGACATGCCGGTTTCCTCGTCGTGGGAAGCCGGCGCTGTCGCTGACGCGACAGCGCCTTGTGACCTAGCAGAGCGCGTCCAGTTTTTCCTTCAGCAACTGATTGACCTGCTGAGGATTGGCGGTGCCGCGTGAGGCTTTCATCACCTGGCCGACGAAGTAGCCGATCATCTTGCCGCGCTTGTCCGGCTCGGCATCGCGGTACTGTGCCACCTGGGCCGGGCTGTCGCTGATCACCTGATCGATCATTGCCTCAATGGCGCCGGTGTCGGTGACCTGCTTGAGGCCCTGGGCCTCGATGATGGCGTCGGCACTCGCGCCCTGACCGTTCCACAGCGCCTGGAACACCTGTTTGGCGGCCTTGCCGTTGATGGTGTCGTCGATCACTCGGGCCACCAGCTCGCCGAGCTGGCGTGCCGAGACAGGGCTGTTGTCGATCGACAGGTTCTCACGGTTCAAGGCGCCGGAAAGTTCGCCCTGCACCCAGTTGGCGGCCTGCTTGGCATCGCCGCAGACATCCTTGACCTCTTCGAAGTAGTCGGCCATCTCGCGGGTGGCGGAGAGCACGCTGGCATCATAGGCGGAGAGCCCCAGCTCGTTCTCGAAACGGGTGCGCTTGTCGGCAGGCAGCTCCGGCAGATTGTCGCGCAGGTGATCGATATAGGCCTTGTCGAGTACTACCGGCAGCAGGTCGGGGCAGGGGAAGTAACGATAGTCGTTGGCCTCCTCCTTGGTGCGCATGCTGCGGGTCTCGTCGCGCTCGGGGTCGAACAGCCGTGTCTCCTGCACCACCTTGCCGCCCTCCTCGAGCAGCTCGATCTGGCGCTCCACCTCATAGGCGATGGCACGCTCGACGAAGCGGAAGGAGTTGACGTTCTTGATCTCGGCGCGGGTGCCGAGAGTCTCCTGGCCCATGGGGCGTACCGAGACGTTGACGTCGCAGCGCATCGAGCCTTCGGCCATGTTGCCGTCGGAGATGCCGAGGTAGGTGACGATGGAGTGGATCGCCTTGAGGTAGGCGGCGGCCTCTTTCGCCGAGCGCATGTCGGGCTCGGAGACGATCTCCAGCAACGGCGTGCCGGCACGGTTGAGATCGACCCCGGTCATGCCGTGGAAATCCTCGTGCAGCGACTTGCCGGCGTCTTCTTCCAGATGGGCGTGATGTACCCGAATCGTCTTGGTGGAGCCATCCTCCAGCGTGATCTCGACCTCACCGGCGCCGACGATGGGCTGATACATCTGGCTGGTCTGGTAGCCCTTGGGCAGGTCGGGGTAAAAGTAGTTCTTGCGATCGAACACCGAGACCTCGGGGATCTCGGCATGGATCGCCAGGCCGAACTTCACCGCCATGGCTACGGCGGCCTCGTTGAGTACCGGCAGCACGCCGGGCAGGCCCAGGTCGACGGCACAGGCCTGGGTGTTGGGCTCGGCGCCGAAGGCGGTGGATGCGCCGGAGAAGATCTTCGAGCGAGTGGCGAGCTGGACGTGCACCTCCAGCCCGATCACGGTTTCCCATTGCATCAGGCGTTCTCCTCGGCGAAGACAGGACGTTGACGATGCCAGTCGGTGGCCTGCTGGAACTGGTGGGCGACGTTGAGCAGGCGTGCCTCGGTGAAATGGCTGCCCAGTATCTGCAACCCGATCGGGCGGCTGCCCGCGAAGCCGGCCGGTACGCTCATGCCGGGGATGCCTGCCAGGTTGACCGCGATGGTGTAGATGTCCTGCAGGTACATCGATACCGGGTCCTTGTTGGCGCCGAGATCGAAGGCCGGCGTGGGCGAGGCCGGCCCCATCAGTACGTCGACCTCTTCGAAGGCATCGAGGAAGTCCTGGCGAATCAGGCGGCGCACCTGCTGGGCCTTCTTGTAGTAGGCGTCGAAGAAGCCTTCGGAGAGCGTGTGGGTGCCGATCAGAATGCGGCGCTTGACCTCATCGCCGAAGCCCTCGGCGCGGCTACGCTTGTAGAGGTCGATCAGGTCGGTCGGGTTGTCGCAGCGGTGGCCGAAACGCACGCCGTCAAAGCGTGACAGGTTCGACGAGGCCTCTGCCGGGGCGATGACGTAGTAGGCCGGAATCGCGTAGTGGGTATGCGGCAGGCTCACCTCGCGCACGCTGGCGCCAAGCGACTCGAATACCTTGATGGCGTCACGCACGGCGGCCTCGACCTGCGGGTCCAGGCCGTCACCGAAATACTCGCTGGGCAGGCCGATCTTGAGCCCGGAGAGCGAAGTGTCCAGCTCCTCGGTGTAGTCGGGTACGCCGCGCTGCACGCAGGTGGAGTCACGCAGGTCGTGGCCGGCCATGGCATTGAGCAGCAGGGCACAATCGGTGGCCGAGCGGGCCATGGGACCGGCCTGGTCGAGGCTAGAGGCGTAGGCGATCATTCCGTAGCGCGACACCCGCCCGTAGGTCGGCTTGAGTCCGGTGATACCGCAGAAGGCGGCAGGCTGGCGAATCGAGCCGCCGGTGTCGGTGCCGATGGCGGCCGGGACCAAGCCGGCGGCGACCGCCGCGGCACTGCCGCCCGAGGAGCCGCCAGGCACGGCGGAGAGGTCCCAGGGGTTCTTGACCGGGCCGTAGTGGCTGTTCTCGTTGGAGGAGCCCATGGCGAACTCATCCATATTGGTCTTGCCCAGGCTCACGCTGCCGGCGGCCTTGAGCTTCTCGACCACGGTGGCATCGTAGGGCGCGATGAAATTGTCGAGCATCTTCGAACCGGCGGTGGTCTTCACGTCACGGGTGCAGAAGATGTCCTTCAGCGCCAGGGGCAGGCCGGTGAGGGCGCCGGCCTTGCCCGCGGCGCGGGCGGCGTCGGCGGCATCGGCGGCAGCCAGGGCCTGGTCGTAGGTGACGGTGACGAAGCTGTTCAGCTGGCCATCGAGGCGGTCGATGCGGCCCAGCAGATGCTGAGTCAATTCGCGGCTGGAAAACTCGCCGGTTTCGAGCGAACGGGTCAGTTCGGCAAGGGTCTTGTCATGCATGCGGCATGGCTCCATGAAAGCGTGCCGTTGTAGTAAAGCGGATCCTGCGGTGGCTGATGGCCCCAGGGCGCTGGCCAGGGCTCACTCGACGACGCGGGGAACCAGATAGAGGCCATCTTCCACGGCCGGGGCGCAGCGCTGGAAGCGGCTGCGCTGATCGCCCTCAGTGACTTCGTCGGCGCGCAGGCGCTGGGTGACATCGAGGGGGTGGGCCAGCGGCGCGACTCCCTCGGTGTCGAGCGCCTGGAGCATGTCGACCATCTCGAGGATGCGGCCGAGGTCGTCCACGTAGCGGGCGGCTTCGTCGTCGGTCAGGCCGAGGCGGGCCAGGTGGGCGGCCCGCTGCACGTCTGCGTGTTCAAGCGCCATTAGCTGAGTGTCCTCGCACGGAATGAAGTGTTATGCACAGCGGGAAAAGGTACCATATCCGACGCGTGGCGGGCACTCTTCTCGCACCCATGGCGGCGCCATGCCGCTTGCTGCATGGGGGCCGCGATGATACCGTTTGCCTCCGCACTGGTCCCGGTCTGCACTAGGTAACGACGTCCATGTTCAAACGCTTGAGGGGGCTGTTCTCCAGCGATCTTTCCATCGATCTGGGTACGGCCAATACACTGATTTACGTTCGCGGTCGCGGTATCGTGCTCGATGAACCGTCGGTAGTCGCCATTCGCCAATCCGGCAATATGCGCAGCGTGGCCGCGGTTGGCGCCGATGCCAAGCGCATGCTGGGTCGAACGCCGGGCAACATTACCGCCATCCGCCCGATGAAGGATGGCGTGATTGCCGACTTCACCGTTACCGAGCAGATGCTGCAGCACTTCATCCGCAAGGTTCACCAGAGCACCTTCCTGACGCCGAGTCCACGGGTGCTGGTCTGCGTGCCCTGCATGTCGACCCAGGTCGAGCGCCGGGCGATCAAGGAGTCCGCCGAGGGCGCCGGTGCCCGCGAGGTGTTCCTGATCGAGGAACCCATGGCTGCCGCCATCGGTGCCGGGCTGCCGGTAGATGACGCCCAGGGCTCGATGGTGGTGGATATCGGTGGTGGTACCACCGAGATCGCCATCATC
Source organism: Halomonas sp. A29 (assembly GCF_046723295.1). Lineage (NCBI taxonomy): Bacteria > Pseudomonadati > Pseudomonadota > Gammaproteobacteria > Oceanospirillales > Halomonadaceae > Halomonas > Halomonas sp. A29. The sequence goes on along the minus strand of NZ_JAXQPR010000005.1, from coordinate 260,396 downwards.
TCGCTCAACGGGGTGGTCTACTCCGAATCGATCCGTGTGGGTGGTGACCGCTTCGACGAAGCCATCTCTGCCTACGTGCGCCGCCACTACGGCAGCCTGATCGGCGAAGCCACTGCCGAGCGCATCAAAGAAGAGATCGGCTGCGCCTATCCGGGTGGGGAGCTGCGCGAGATCGACGTGCGCGGGCGCAACCTGGCCGAGGGCATTCCGCGCAGTTTCACCCTGAATTCCCACGAGATACTCGATGCGCTTCAGGAGACGCTCTCCTCGATCGTAGCCGCGGTCAAGAGTGCGCTGGAACAATCGCCGCCGGAGCTGGCATCGGATATCGCCGAGCGCGGGCTGGTGCTGACCGGTGGCGGCGCCTTGCTGCGCGATCTCGACAAGCTGATTGCCGAGGAGACCGGGCTGCCGGTCATCGTCGCCGAGGATCCGCTGACCTGTGTGGCGCGCGGGGGCGGCAAGGCGCTCGAGATGATCGACCGCCACACCTTCGAGCTGCTCTCGAGCGACTGACGTTGGCACAAGGCCGCTTGCCAGTGCGAATCAAGGTATGAACAAGCGCGGCCAACTGGCTTGCTGCGCCCGGTGCGGGGGGAACGTCTATTAAACCGCTGTTCTCGCACGGTTCTGTGCCCGGCTACCGCATGCTGATATGTGCGGTGGCCGCTTCCGCTCTGATGTTCGTCGATCACCGCTTTACCCGCATGGAAGAGGTGCGTGCACAGCTCACCACTGTCGTTGCGCCGATACAGTGGCTGGTTGCCATGCCTAGCGACGTGCTGGCCTGGGGGTCGCTGGCGCTCTCCGACCAGCGTGCCCTGGTGGAGGAGAATCGCCGCCTGCGCGAGCAGATCCTGCACCTGTCGCATCGGGTACAGCACATGTCGAGCCTGACGGCGGAAAACGTACGGCTGCGCGAACTGCTCGGTGCCGCTGCACGTCTCGATGCCCCGTACATCACCGCCGAGCTGCTCTCCCTGGATGCCGACCCGTTCACTCATCAGATGGTGATCGACCGTGGGCGTCGCAATGGCGTCTTCGTGGGGCAGCCGGTGCTGGATGCTTCGGGCCTGGTGGGGCAGGTGACGGCCGTTTCGGCCTATTCCAGCCGGGTGCTGATGGTGGCGGACGCCAGCCATGCGTTGCCGGTTCAGATCAATCGCAACGGGCTTCGCTTCGTGCTTCAGGGCAGCGGCCAGTACGACTCCCTGCGCGTCGTGCACGTTCCCGATACGGCCGACATCCGCGAAGGAGACCTGCTGGTGACTTCCGGTCTGGCGGACCGCTTCCCGGCAGGCTACCCGGTGGCCAGGGTGACCGAGGTGGTGCACGACCCGGGGCAGCCCTTCGCCCGGGTATCGGCCGAGCCCGTGGCGCGCCTGCAGCGTTCGCGCCACTTCCTGCTGGTCTTCCCGCCCGATCCGGCGCCGGTCCCCGACGACGAGATGTGGGATCGCGAGCTGCCCGATGAGGCTGATGTCGATGCCGCGCTGGTATCCGCTGAAGAGGAGTCGGACTGATGCCGAGCGCACCGCGAACGCCGCTGCCTTGGGTGTGGCTCACGCTGCTGCTGGCATTGAGCCTGCAGGTGATGCCCCTGGCCGAAGGCTGGCAGATCTGGCGCCCCGACTGGTTGGGGCTGATGCTGATCTACTGGTGCATGGCTGCCCCCGAGCGAGTGGGGGTCTTCCATGGCTTCGTGCTCGGCATCCTGCTCGATCTCATCGAGGGGGCGCCGCTGGGCCAGAATGCGCTGACGCTATCGCTACTGGCCTTTCTTGCGGCGCTGGTTTATCCCCGTTTTCGCACCTATTCCCTCGTGCAACAGGCGCTGTTGATCCTGGTGCTGCTGGGGTTGGTGCAGCTCGTCGAGCAGTGGCTGCGCACGCTGTTCGGTCCCTTCTCGATGCACCTCGCCTTTTTGCTGCCTTCGCTGATCGGAGCGGTGCTGTGGCCTTGGCTGGTCACCATGTTCCAGGCTTTCGAGCGCCGCTTGGCAAGTCACGATTGAATGGAGCGGCGGCTATGATCGAGACATCAACCTCTGCCATGCTATGCCTGGCGTCGGCCTCGCCGCGGCGACGCGAACTGTTGGCCAGTATCGGCGTAGTCGTGGAGGTCCGGTCGGTCGATGTCGATGAGACGCCTCTCCATGGCGAGAGCCCGGAAGCCTATGTCGTGCGTCTGGCTCGGGAAAAAGCTGTCGCGGGGTCGCGCCATTGCGTGCTGCCGACGCTGGGGTCGGATACCGCCGTGGTGTGCGATGGCCGGATCCTTGGCAAACCTGCCGACAAGATCGAGGCCGCAGACATGCTGCGCCTGCTGTCGGGCCGCGACCACGAGGTGCTCACCGCCGTGGCCGTGACGGGCCCTGTCGGGCTGCTCGAAGTGTGCGTGGCCACGCGGGTCACCATGCGCCAGATCGGCGAGGAGGAGATGACGGCCTATTGGGCCACCGGCGAGCCGAGCGACAAGGCGGGCGGCTATGCCATACAGGGATTGGCGGCGATCTTCGTCGAGCGCATCGAGGGCAGTCACTCGGCGGTGGTCGGGCTGCCGCTGTTCGAGACGGCTCAGCTGCTCGCACGCCAGGGCGTGCCGATCTGGAATGGTGCTGTCTAGCCGCATCACTATGTCATAATGCGGCGAAGACTGAATTGGACAAGGACTTCCGCATGAGCGGCGAAGTACTGATCAACCTGACGCCCATGGAAACCCGCGTGGCGGTGGTGGAAAACGGCGTGCTGCAGGAAGCGCTGATCGAGCGTACGCGTCGGCGTGGCATCGTCGGCAACATCTACAAGGGTCGCGTGGTTCGGGTGCTTCCCGGTATGCAGGCGGCCTTCGTCGACATCGGTCTCGACCGCGCGGCCTTCATCCATGCCCATGAAGTCATGCCTCCCGGCACCCCGCCGGAGGAGCAGGCTTCCATCGGCCAACTGCTCCACGAGGGGCAAGCCCTGGTCGTGCAGGTCACCAAGGATCCTATCGGGTCCAAGGGCGCGCGCCTGACTACCCACCTGTCCGTGCCGTCACGCTACCTGGTCTACATGCCTGACTCCCCTCATCATGGCGTTTCCCAGCGCATCGAGGACGAGCGTGAGCGCGAGCGTCTGCGCGAGCTGCTCGAACTTTGCCAGGGCGAGCAGGAGATCGAGATCACCGGTGGCTTCATCGTGCGCACGGCGGCCGAGAACGTGGGCAAGGAGGAACTCTTTGCCGACATGCACTTCCTGCTGCGGCTGTGGCGCAAGGTCAGCGAGCGCAAGGTGACCGCTCCGGCACCCAGCGTGATCTACGACGACCTGCCGCTGTTCATCCGTACCCTGCGCGACCTGATGCGCGACGAGATCGAGAAGGTACGCATCGACTCGCGGGAGAACTACGTCAAGCTGCTGGAGTTCGCCGAGGAGTTCATGCCCGACTCGGCGGCGCGTATCGAGTACTACCCCGGGGAACGGCCGATCTTCGATCTCTACAGCGTTGAGGACGAGATCCAGAAGGCGCTTGGGCGCAAGGTGCAGTTGAAGTCCGGCGGCTATCTGGTCATCGACCCCACCGAGGCGATGACCACCATCGACGTCAATACCGGCGGCTATGTGGGGCATCGCAATCTCGAGGAAACCATCTTCAAGACCAACCTCGAGGCGGCCAATGCCATCGCCCGCCAACTGCGCCTGCGCAACCTGGGCGGCATCGTCATCATCGACTTCATCGACATGGAGGATCCGGAGCACCAGCGTCAGGTGCTGCGAGTCCTCGAAAAGGCGCTGGAGCGCGATCATGCCAAGACCAAGTGTACCGGTGTCACCGAGCTAGGGCTGGTGCAGTTGACCCGCAAGCGGACCCGCGAAAGCCTTGAGCAGACCCTGTGCGAGTCGTGCCCTACCTGCGGAGGTCGCGGCACACTGAAAACCGCCGAGACGGTGTGCTACGAGATCTTTCGGGAAATCCTGCGCGAGGAGCGCGCATACAGCGCCGAGACCTACATGGTGCTTGCCTCTCAGCCAGTGGTGGATCGGCTGCTCGATGAGGAGTCAGCGGCAGTCGCCGATCTGGAGGCGTTCATCGGCAAGACCATTCGCTTCCAGGTCGAGGGGCATTACTCCCAGGAGCAGTACGACATCGTGCTGATGTGAGCGGCCGATGCATCCTCTTCGTCAGGTAGGACGTTGGACCCTCACCCTGCTGGCTGTACTGCTGACGCTGGTGGCCGTGCTGCTGCTGGCCTTGCGTCTGGCCCTGTCCCAGGTCGATCAACTGGCGCCGCGCGTCGAGCGGTTGCTCGAAGCGCGCACCGGCGCTGCGGTGCAGCTGCGTGAATTCGATGCCCGGCTCGCCCGGCTCGATCCCGTCGTGGAGGGCGGTGGGCTCACGCTCAGTACTCATGAGGGGGAGGGCGGCCTACCGCTGCTCGAGGTTGGGCATGCCCGCTTGAGACTCGATACCGCTGCGAGCCTGCGTACCGGTGTGCCCGTTGTCGAGGACGCGCGTCTGACCGGGCTGACGCTTCACCTCTATCAGGATGAGCAAGGCGGCTGGCACTGGCCGGACCCGGCCAGGATCCCTCCGGAACTGCTGGAGGGTGAATTCGATCTCGATCGACTCGATTTCTGGGTCGGATTGCTGCTGCGCCAACGGGCCTGGGTGGAGAACGTGCGGCTGGTGCTGCACGGGCGCGAGCGTCGGGTCGACATGCTGGCGCCGCGCCTGCTGCTGACTGGCGACGAACGACGCGCACACCTCGAGGGCGAGGTGCATCTGGCGGGGCAGGAAGAGGCCTCGTTGCAGGCCGCCCTGGAAATCTTTCCCGGCCCCTCCGGTTTTCGCGACTTCAGTGCTGCCCTTCAGGCCGAGATGAAGCTTGGTACGTTGGTCGACCTGGTCGAGATATTCACGGCTGACGACCCCCTGCGGCTGGAAGATGCCAGTGGTGACGTCACCCTCTGGGGGCGCTGGCATCGTGGAGCCCTGGCAGACGCGAGACTGGATCTCGACATATCCAGGTTGGCCCTGCGTCGTGGCGACGATCTCATCCTGCTCGAGCCGCTCCGCGCGCGCGGGCAATGGCTGCGTAACGACGAAGGCTGGGAAGCCTGGCTGCAAGGCGATGCCTCGGCAGCCGACTGGGCGGAACCGCACGAACTCGAGCGGGAGCGGGAGCCGGCACTGCCGCATTTCTGGTATGTGCGCCATGACAGCGAGGGCTGGTGGTTGACCACCAGCCGTTTCGAGCTGGCATCGCTTGCCGCATGGCGCGAGCGCATCCTGCTACCCGAAGGTCTGGTGCGTACCATCGATGCCCTGGAGCCTCGCGGCCTGGTGTCGGGGCTCGGGGTCGGGCGGCGCAACGGACATTGGATAGCGCAGGCCGCCGTACACCAGGTTGAGGTGGAGCCCTGGGATGAAGTCCCGGGGGGTGGTCCGCTCGATGCCTGGGTCGAGGCACGGGATCTTTCGGGGCGAGTCGAATTCATCGGTGTGGGCGAGCCCGCGCTCAAGATACCGCAGCTCTACGAGGCTCCCATGGCACTCTCCCATGCCAGCGGTGAGGTGCGCTGGACCTACGAGGGGCCGCGGACTTTCGTCAGCGGACGCCATCTCATGGCGGGCTGGCAGGATGCCGAGGTGGAAGGCAGCTTTGGTCTGGCGATCGGTGGGGGCGTGCATGGTGGCCTGGGGCTGGACCTGCGCTTCCGCGACGTCGACGCCCTGGAGCGGCCGCTGGTGGATTGGCTTCCGGCCGATGTGCTGGGCGACGAGCTCGATGCCTGGCTGGCCGCGGGCGTAGCTGGTCGGGTGCCCAACGGAGAACTCAAGCTGCACCTGCCATTGAAGCGCGGGGGCAGTGGCGTCGAGCCACGCCTGCAGCTCGACCTGGAGATCGAAGAGGGCCGGCTACCCTTCGATCCGCAGTGGCCCGTGATCGAGTCAGTCGAAGGGCATCTCACGGCGGGTATCGGTACCTTGGATGCCGAGGTGCGTCATGCCGAGAGCCTGGGCGTCGTAGGCAGCAACGGGCGCGTCGTCATCGAGGATGACGTGTTGCGCGTCACGGGAGATCTGGCCGCGGATGGCGAGGCCTTGCGCCGTTACCTGCGTGCCATACCCGTAGACGGCATGGAGCAGGTCGACGACTGGCGCGGCGAGGGGCGAGCGCTTGGCCGGATCGAGATGGCCACCAGGCTTGGCGAAGAGGGGGGCTTCCAGCTCGATCTCGAAACCGAAGTGAGCCTGGAGCGGCTCGCCTATCTGCCGCTCGAGGTGCCGTTGGAGGACGTTACTGGGCCGCTTGCCTGGCGCCAGCGCGACGAAGATGGGGGGCTCGAGGGGCGTCTGGAGGGTCGCCTGTTCGGCGGCCCGGTCAATGCCGACATCGATACCCTGGCCGGTCATATCGAGCTCGATGGGGCCGCCGAAGTGGCGAGGATACTACAGCGGTTCGATGCCGGCGCCCTGGGCGCCAGGGTGTCGGGGCGCCTGCCTTGGCGGGGACGTTTCACGCTCGGCGAAGCGAACAACAGCTTCCGCTTCGACAGCAACCTGCAGGGTGTCGCCATCGATCTGCCGCCGCCGCTGGGCAAGGCTGCCGGTGAGGTGCGGCCGCTGTGGGTCCAGGCCGATATCGACCAGCAGCGAGTGGAGGCCGAGCTGGGAGGCGATGCACGGCTGCGCTGGCGGGGCTTGCCGTGGTCCGACATGGGGCAAGGGCAGTTCTGGCTGGGGCGGCTGCCGGAATCTCCCACCTGGCCCGAGCAGGAGGGTTGGTCGGGAGCGATCTACCAGTCCCGGCTCGACCTGATGGAGTGGGGCGAAGCGTTGGCACCGCTGCTGGGTAACGGTGCAACTGACGCCGGCGGCGGCCCTTCGCCGCTGCGCCACCTGCGGGTGGAAACCGCCTGCCTCGTTGGCCCGCAGGATTGCCTGGGAGTCATGACTGCCGAGGCGCGCCCACACACTGGTGGCGGCTGGCGTATCGGGTTGCAAGGCGGCCTGCTCGAAGGTTATCTCGATTATCGACCCTCCCTTTCCGACCCGTTGGACATCGCGCTCGAACGCCTGACCCTCGATGGCTTGCTGCCCGCCCAGACGGAAGGCACCGGCAACCTGTTTCAAGAACTCGACGTACCGCCCGATCCGACGTCGCTACCCGAGTGGGTTGCCGAGTTGCCCGACGGCCGCCTGCGCATCGCCGACATTCTCTACCAAGGTCGTGTCATAGGCCCGCTGACCGCTCGCTGGGAGGGAGGGGCCCAGCGGCTCAGGGTGGCGCCTCTGGGATTGACCTTGGGGCAGATCTCGGCGCGGGGTGAGATCGTGTGGGAGTCTGCCGGCCCCGGCGATAGCCTGACCCGCTCGCGGCTCGATCTCGACGGGCGCGACCTGGGAACGGCGCTGGAGCGGCTCGGCCAGCCGGTATCGATTCGCAGCAACGAGACCCGCGTGCGCAGCCAGTTGGCCTGGCCTGGTCCGCCTTGGCAATTTGCCCTGGCGCGTTCGCGAGGCAGCGTCGAAGTCGAGTTGCGCAATGGCCGCTTCGTCAATCTCGAGTCGCCCACGGCGCGGCTGGTGGGTCTGCTCAACGTCGATAACCTGGTACGCCGGCTGCGCATGGACTTTTCCGACGTGACCGGCCAGGGCACGGCCTTCGATCATGTAAGAGGTGCTGCTACCCTGTATGGGGGAGTACTGGAAACCAACGGCCCGGTAACGATCGATGGCCCAGCAACTTCCTTTACCCTGGACGGCACCGTCAATCTTGCCCGAGGAGAACTGGATCAGCGCCTGGGCGTCACAGTGCCGGTCAGCAGCAGCCTGCCGCTGGCGGCAGTGATCGCCGGTGCACCGGTGGTGGGTGGAGCGCTATTCATCGCCGACCGTCTCTTTGGCAGCGCCATCGACCGGGTTACCCGAATTCACTATCGCGTGCGGGGTCCCTGGACCTCGCCCGACATCACACTGGAAACCGCCGAATGACATCTTCACCTACCCTGCTCGATACCGTCGCCGAGATCCTGTTACACCCCGGTGGGCTGGACATCGACGCCCTCGATGTCGGCCTTGGCCATGTGCTGACGCCCGGCGTCGACTATGCCGATCTTTATTTCCAGAGGAGCTGGCAGGAGAGCTGGGTGCTGGAGGATGGCGAAGTCAAGGAGGCCGGCTACAACATCGACGGCGGTGTCGGCGTGCGTGCCATGGCAGGCGAGAAGACCGGCTTTGCCTATTCTAACCAGATCACCGTCGAGGCCCTGGCGGAGACGGGGCGTACGGCCTCCGGCATCGTGCGCAGCGGCACCAGCCTGCCGATCGGCTCGCGTGTCGTGAGCCAGAGTGTACTGCGCTACGCTTCGGTCGATCCGCTGTCCGGCCTCTCGGCCGAGGACAAGATTGCCATGCTCAAGCAGGCCGATCGCGTGGCTCGGGCCGCGGATCCGGCCATCGCCCAGGTGAGTGCGTCACTCTCCGGTGTGCATGAGGTCGTTCTGGTACGCGCCAGCGACGGTACGCTGGCGGCAGACATTCGCCCGCTGGTGCGTTTCAACGTCAGCGTCATTGCGGTGAAGAACGGCCGGCGTGAGCGTGGCAGTGCCGGCGGCGGCGGTCGCTATGCCATGTCGCGGCTGCGTGACGACAACGTTGCCGAGCGCTTTGCCAAGGAAGCCGTGCGCCAGGCGCTGGTCAACCTGGAGGCGGTCGATGCCCCGGCTGGTCAGATGCCGGTGGTGCTCGGCCCCGGCTGGCCTGGCATCCTGTTGCACGAAGCGGTGGGGCATGGCCTCGAGGGCGACTTCAACCGCAAGGGCAGCTCGGCTTTCGCCGGACGCATGGGGAAGCGCGTAGCTGCGTCCGGCGTCACGGTGGTGGACGATGCCACCCTGGCCGATCGGCGCGGCTCCATGAGCGTGGACGACGAAGGCACGCCGGGTCAGTACACCCCGCTGATCGAGGATGGCATTCTCACCGGCTACATGCAGGACAAGCTCAATGCTCGTCTGATGGGTATGCAGCCCACCGGCAACGCCCGGCGCGAGTCGTTCGCCCATATGCCGATGCCACGCATGACCAATACCTACATGCTGGCTGGCCAGGATGATCCGGCCGACATCCTTTCAAGCGTCAAACGAGGCATCTACGCAGTCAGCTTCGGCGGCGGCCAGGTCGACATCACCTCGGGCAAGTTCGTGTTCTCGGCCAGCGAGGCCTACCTGATCGAGGATGGCAAGATCACCGTGCCGGTCAAGGGCGCCACGCTGATCGGCAATGGCCCGGAGGCGATGGGCCGGGTGTCGATGATCGGCCACGACCTGGAGCTGGATACCGGTATCGGCGTATGCGGCAAGGAGGGGCAGGGCGTGCCGGTGGGCGTAGGCCAGCCGACGCTCAAGCTGGATGAGCTCACCGTTGGAGGAACGCAATCCTGAGGAGGGGGCTCTCTCATTGCATCCGCGACGAGAGCAAGGGGCTCAGGGGGCAGGCTGGAGAGGAGGTCCTACGCCATGGATGGCGTAGGTAGCGCCCACGGAAGGGCTTGCAGCGCCTCCTCGGAAGCCTGCCGCCGCGGCCCCGTGAAGCCAGGCGGTCGGTCGCAGGCTGTGTCCTGCGCCTGTGCTTTCACAAACCGGCGGTATCGCGGATCAGCTTGAACAGCTTGCGCGCATTGGCGGGGGGCTTGCCGCGTTCGCGCTCGCTCTTGGCGTTGCGGACCAGTTGGCGCAGTGCCTGGCGGTCGACATCGGGATGCTCCTCGATGAAGGCCTCGATGGCCGAGTCGTCCTGTTCGATCAGGCGATCGCGCCATTTCTCGAGGCGGTGGAAGGCGAGGTCGCGGCGTCGGCTCTCCTGCTCGATCTCGTCGAACACGGCCTGGATGGCTTCCAGGTCCTCGCGGCGCATCAACTTGCCGACATACTGCATATGGCGCCGGCGCCCTTCATGGGAGCGGATGCGAGAGGTCTCCTCGACGGCGGCGAGCATGTCTTCCGACAGCGGAAAGCGTGAACGCTCGGCAGGACTCATGGCTATGATCTGCTCACCCAGGGTCTGCAAGGCGTGCATTTCCCGCTTGAGCTGGGACTTGCTGGGTCTTTCGTCGGAGGGGGAGGGAATATCCTGGGTCATGCCGCATCCAAGTAGTGAAAGGGTCAGTGCTAGCCTGGCCATCGGGAGATGAATAGGTTCGAATGTCAGCAGTATATCAGTCCGTCGTGCTACGGCGGGAACAGACACGTACGGAAACCGGCACGGCCGGTGAACGAGGGAGAGACACATGAGCAAGGCTTTCGATGCCGCCGCCCAGCAGGTGCTGCTTGAGTCGCGCGCCGAGCAGGCGCTGACCCTGGCGAAACACCTGGGAGCCGACGCCTGCGAGGTGGGCGCCAGCGTCGATCAGGGGATCGGCATCAGCGTGCGCGAGGGCGAGGTTGAGTCCGTCGAGCTTTCCCGCGATCAGGGTATCGCCGTGACGGTCTACCTGCGTGGTCACAAGGGGAGTGCTTCCTCCACCGATGCCAGCGATGCTTCGATCCGTGAGGTCGTGGAGAAGGCCATGGCCATCGCGCTCTACACCGGCGAAGACCCCGCCGCCGGGCTGGCCGATCCCGAGCTGATGGCTACCCATCTGCCCGACCTCGATGTGCATCATCCTTGGCCGCTGTCCACCGAACAGGCCATCGAGCTGGCACTGGCCTGCGAAGCGGCCGGCCGTGCTGAACCCGGCATCCGCCAATCGGAAGGGGCCTCGCTCTCCAGCGGCGAGGGGGTGCGGATTTATGCCAACAGCCACGGTTTTGTCGGCAGTCAGCGCGGCAGCCGCCACTCGCTCTCCTGCATGCTCATCGCCGATGACGAGAACGGCATGCAGCGCGACTACGACTACACCAGCGCACGCAATCCGCAAGATCTGCTGGCCGCGGACGTGGTGGGCAGGAAGGCGGCCGAGCGCACCCTTCAGCGCCTCGGGGCCCGACGCCCGGCCACCGGTCGTCTACCGGTGTTGTTCGATGCCACCATCGCCAGCGGCCTCATTGGCCACCTGATGAGTGCCATCGCCGGCGGCTCGCTCTATCGTCAGGCCTCGTTCCTGTGTGATCGACTGGGAGAGCCGCTGTTTCCCGACTGGTTTACCCTCGGCGAGCGGCCCATGGAGCGCGGAGCCATGGCCAGTTCACCCTTCGACAACGATGGCGTACAGACCCGCGACAACGTTTTCATCGAGGATGGCCGCCTGGCCAGCTACATGCTGTCGGCCTACAGTGCCCGACGGCTTGGTATGCAGACCACCGGTAACGCTGGCGGTGCGCGAAACCTGCGCATCACGGCGCCGCTCACTTCGCGCGAAGAGCTGCTCGCGCGCCTGGGTCGCGGAATCGTGGTGACCGAGCTGATGGGGCAGGGGGTCAACGGTGTGACCGGTGATTACTCACGCGGCGCGGCAGGCTTCTGGGTGGAGAACGGCGAGATCCAGTACCCGATCGAGGAGTTCACCATCGCCAGCAACCTCGAGGCGATGTTCAAGGGGCTGCTGGCCGTAGGCAGCGACATCGACTCCCGCGGCAGCATTCACACCGGCAGCTGGCTGGTCGACGAGATGACCGTGGCTGGCGGTTAATAAGTTTACGTATCCTCATCGAAGCGGGCCTCGAATAGGACCTCGATGGCTTCGAGTACCGCTTCGGCATCCACCCCCTCGGCGCTGATCTCGAGTTCTGTGCCGCAGGGGGCGCCCAGCATTAGCAGTGCCATGATGTTGTTGGCGTTGGCCTGCTGTTGTCCCCGGTTGACGAAGACACGGGCACGAAAGGGCTGGCAGCACTGGACCAGCTTGGTGGCCGCTCGGGCGTGGAGACCGCGTTTGTTGGTCAGGGTCAGCTTGCGGCAGGGCACGCTCAGGGTTCCTTGCGTTCAGATGTCTCTGCGGTCTCTTCCTGTGCGGCGGTGACCGGTGTGTGGATGCCGAGCTCGCGATGGCGCAGGCGTACGTCGGGCTGCTGTTGGGCCAGGTGCTTGGCGAGGCGTTCGGCCAGGTAAACCGAGCGATGCTGGCCGCCGGTACAGCCGATGGCAACGGTAAGGTAGCTGCGGTGGGTGTCGCGGTAGGCCGGTAGCCAGCGTTCGACCCAGGCGATGATGTCGTCGAGCATTTCCTGGACGAGGGGATATTGCTCCAGGAACTCGACGATACTGGGTTCCCTGCCGGTGGCGGAGCGCAGGCGCGGATCCCAGTAGGGGTTGGGCAGGCAGCGGGCGTCGAAAACGATATCGGCGTCGAGCGGAACGCCGCCCTTGAAGCCGAACGACTCCACGGTCAGGGTCAACTGCTCTGCGCGATGGCAGGCCACTTGCTCGGTGATGCGTCCACGCAGGTCATGAACCGACAGGCGTGAAGTATCGATGATCAGGTCCGCCAGGTTGCGAATGTCGCTCAGCGTCACGTCTTCCGACTCGATGGCCTCGCCCAGGGTCATGTCCCTGCCGCGGGTCAACGGATGACGACGCCGGGTGGCAGAGTAGCGTTCGAGGAGAATGCGAGCATCGGTGGTCAGATAGATGATCTGGCAGTCGACCTGCTTGGCACGCAGTTCCTCCAGCAGCCGTGGGAAGCGCTCCAGGGCATGGGGCAGGTTGCGCGCATCGATGCTGACAGCAATCGAAGTCTGGATCGTGGGGGAATTGCGCAGTTCATCCACAAGCGATCCGAGCAGCATCGCCGGAAGGTTGTCGATGGCATAGTAGCCGATGTCCTCGAGCGCTTGCAGTGCGATCGACTTGCCGGAGCCGGAACGGCCGCTAATGATCACAAGCTGCATGACATTTCTCCTGATCAGGGGCTGGCCGAACGGCGAATAGGCAGAGTCAGGCCGAGGACTGTCGTCGGATCGCCTCGATGAGGCGCTCGTGGAGTTCGCGCTGGCTCGTGCACTTGCGCAGCCGCGCGCGCGTCTCGGTGTCGTTCATCACGCCTGCCACTTGGCTCAGCAACGACAGGTGAGTGTCGTCGGCCTCCTCGGGTACCAGCAGTACGAAGACGAGATCGACCGGCTCACCGTCGATGGCGTCGAAATCGATGGGCTCGGCCAGTTTGAGAAAGGCGGCCACGGGGCTGTGGCAGTGGGGGCTGCGGGCATGAGGAATCGCCACGCCATTGCCGATCCCGGTGCTGCCCAGCCTCTCGCGACCGACCAACCTGCCGAAGACCTCCTGACTGTCGAGGCTCGGAGTGTTCTGCGCAATGAAGGTGCTGAAGAACTCCAGCACCCTCTTCTTGCTACCCCCGGGAACGTCGAACAGCGCGCGTTCAGGGGGCAGTATGGTTTCCAGTGTCATGGCAGCTCAGCGAATGCCGGCGCCCTGAGCGCGCGCCTGGGCCTTTTCCTTGTGTTTGACCAGTTGACGGTCGAGCTTGTCAGTCAGCGCATCGATAGCGGCGTACATGTCAGAATCAGAGGCTTCGGCATGAAGGTCGGCGCCGGCGGCGTGCAGCGTGCAGGCAGCCTGTTGACGCTCCTTCTCGATGGAGAGCGTCACTTGCACGTTGGTGATGTTGTCGTAATGGCGCTGGACGCGGCTAAGCTTTTCGCTCACGTAGTCACGCAGTGGATCGGTCAGTTCAACATGATGGCCGGTGATGTTGACTTGCATGACAAGCTCCTTCGTCCTTCGGGTGGTGGCTCGATTGTAACCCTTTTTACTGCCCTGCAAACCCCCTCGGGAGTCGTGATTGCCCCGCGTCAACATTGTGTCGAGACATCAGCGAAAACGCTTGCGCTCGCTCGAGGAAGGAATTCCCAGCGCTTCACGATACTTCGCTACCGTGCGGCGTGCCACCTCGATGCCGCTCTCGGCCAGCAGATCCACCAGGCGGCTGTCGGAAAGCGGCTTGCGAGGCGGCTCGTCGGCGATCAGTTTGCGGATACGGGCGCGTATCGCCGTACTGGAGTGGGCGTCCCCCTCACCATTGCCACCGACGTGGCTGGAGAAGAAGTACTTCAGCTCGAATACGCCACGCGGCGTGTGGATGAATTTCTGTGTAGTCACCCGTGAAATGGTCGATTCGTGCATCTCGACGGTCTGGGCGATATCGGCCAGCACCAAGGGCTTCATGGCCTCTTCGCCCTGCTCGAGAAAGTCGATCTGGCGTGCCATGATCTCCCGTCCCACGCGCAGCAGGGTGTCGTTGCGGCTGGCGAGGCTCTTCATCAGCCAGCGCGCCTCCTGCAGGTGATCCTTGAGGAACTGGTTGTCCTGGCTCTTGTCGGCGCGTCGTACGAGTGCGACATAGTCGGGCTGGATACGTAGCCGGGGCAAGGCCTCGGCGTTGAGTTCCACGCGCCAGCCCGCTTCGTCGTGGTAGGCAACCAGGTCCGGAGTGACGTAGCTGCTGCTCACTTCGGCATAGGCGCTGCCAGGGCGGGGGTCCAGCGAGCGAACCAGGGCGATGACCTCATCCAGGGCATCGTCGTCCAGCCCCAGGCGACGCTTGAGGAGACGGCGATCATCGGAGGCCAATGCCTCGAGGAACTGGCGTACCAGGCGTCGGGTCTGGGGGAGCAGCGGTGTGTCGTCGGGCAGCGCGGCCAATTGCAGCATCAGGCACTCGCGCAGGTCGCGGGCGAACACGCCGGTAGGCTCGAACTGTTGCAGGCGTAGCAGGACCTGCTCGACCTCCCGGGTGGGCAGGCCTTCGAGGCCTTGCTGGCGCAGGCCGTCGCGGATCTCTTCCAGCGTTTGCGACAGATAACCGGCACCATCGACGGCGTCGATTAGACTCTCGGCGATAATGTGTTGGCGATCGCTCAGGTCGGTCATCGCCAATTGCCAGATCAGGTGGCCGGCCAGCGTCTGCCCCGAAGCCTGGCGCTCGAAGTCCGGTCCTTCACCGGTAGCGCCGCCGGAGCTCGTGCCATGATCGGGGTAGGTATCCGTCCAGTCGCTGTCGGTGGAGAGCTCGCTGGGGATTTCACTGGCCCAGTCATCGCTCTGGGTTTCGCTGACGGCCTGTTCACCGAAGTCGTCGTCAAGCTCCAGCATGGGGTTGGATTCCAGTGCCTGCTGGATCTCCTGACGTAGATCGAGGGTGGACAGCTGCAGAAGGGCAATGGCCTGCTGCAGTTGGGGGGTCATGGTCAGCTGGGTGCCGACACGCAGTTGCAAGGATGCTTTCATGGCCATGAGGATAACGGGCTCATCTGCCGGAAAACTCTACCCTAGACCGGTAGGCAGTGACATGCAAGAGAATTGATTGCAATATGCATGCCAGCGGCAATATTTATGCCTGATTAGAATGTTTTAAACAAAGATCAATTACTTGCTTAATGTGCAAGATTGCGTTATAGGCGGAAATCCTCGCCAAGGTAGACTTCCCGCACCCGCTTGTTGGCCAGGATGGCCTCGGCGTCGCCTTCAGCAATGAT
Organism: Halomonas sp. A29; assembly: GCF_046723295.1. Taxonomy (NCBI): domain Bacteria; kingdom Pseudomonadati; phylum Pseudomonadota; class Gammaproteobacteria; order Oceanospirillales; family Halomonadaceae; genus Halomonas; species Halomonas sp. A29. Next base: position 244,980 of record NZ_JAXQPR010000005.1, on the reverse strand, counting down.
CTGGCCATCGCCGACGATATAGGCCGAGTCACAGATGTCGAGGGTTTCGCGGACATTGTGGTCGGTGATCAGCACGCCGATGTCGCGCGCCTTGAGCTGGCGGATGATGCCCTTGATCTCGCCCACCGAAATCGGATCGACCCCGGCGAAGGGTTCGTCGAGCAGGATGAAGGCCGGTTCGGTGGCCAGCGCCCGGGCGATCTCGACTCGACGCCGTTCACCGCCTGAGAGGCTCATGCCGAGGTTGTCGCGGATGTGGGTGACGTGGAAGTCTTCCAGCAGTTGTTGAAGCCTTGCCTGGCGCCCGCGTCGGTCGAGATCCTTGCGCGTCTCGAGGATGGCCATGATGTTGTCGGCTACCGATAGCTTGCGGAAGATCGACGCCTCCTGGGGCAGGTAGCCGATCCCGGCCTGGGCTCGCTGGTGCATGGCGCTGTGTGAGAGATCCATGTCGTCGATGTGCACTTCGCCGGCATCCGCCTTGACCAGCCCCACGATCATGTAGAACGAGGTGGTCTTGCCGGCCCCGTTGGGTCCGAGCAGACCGACCACGCAGCCCTGCTCGATGGAGAGACTGATGTCATGCACCACGCGGCGACGCTTGTAGCTCTTGGCCAGATGCCGGGCATGCAGGGTCTTCTTCAGCATTTCAGCGCTCCGGCTGCAGGGTCATGCGGATCCGCTGGCGTCCTTCGACGCCCTCGCTCTCGGCGCGGGCCTGTACCACCCGACGGTCGAGGAAGTACTCCAGGTAGCCGCCGTCGAAGGTGTCGCCGCCCTGGTGCAGCTCGGCGCGGTCGATCAGTTCCACTCGGCGCTCGGCCACGTGATAGATGATCGTGCGGCCCCAGCCTCGCACCACGGGTTGGTCGGGGTCGGGCTGTTGCTCGATGTAGGCGCGTTCGCCGCGGGCCGTGGCACGGGAGAGTTCGCCGGCCGCATTGCGCTGGAACTCGACTCGGTCACCGGTGAGTCGCATGGTGCCTTGGCGAATGTCGACCTCGCCGGTATAGACGGCAGTGCCGGCGACATCGTCCAGATCGAGCCGGTCGGCCTCGACCTCGATGGGTTGCTCGGCGTCGCGTTGCTGCGCCGTAGCCGAACCGATACCTGCAAGACCGAACAACGCCATGCCAACCAGCGCTGGGGTGAGCAGCTTGCGGACGGTCGGGAGCTTGCATCGCTTCATGGCGTGAAATCCTCTAGGTTGACGGCGTCGGCCTGCCCCGGCTGAGCGCCTTCCGAGGGGTGGTGGCCGCGCACATTGTCGGTCAAACGTGCCCGGTTGTCATGGATCCAGGCGTCGAAGCGCTCGCCGCGCATGTGCTGCGGTGGCTGCTGTAGCAGGGCGGGTGTATCGCTCCAGGCATGTCCCACATCGGCATCGAAGTGCAGAGTCTCTGTATCGAGCTGCCAGTGCTCCTCGGGGGCGAACAGGCGGGCGTCACCTGAGAGGGTCAGCGGGTTGCCGCCAGGGCCGAGACGACCTTCCATGCCGCTTGCCATCCAAAGCCGGCCTTCGCGGTCGATCAGGTGGGCCAGCGGTGTGACGGCGCGGGTGACGTCGTCGTGGGGTGTATGCACCAGCCTAGGACTCTCCAGGCGCTGGTGGGCCCGACCCTCCGCATCGAAACGGGTCAACTGCGCCTGTTCCAGGAAATAGTCGGGCTCGCCGGCCTCGTCGGTGGGTACCGGGCCGGGGGCTGGCGCCTGCCAGGGATCCAGCCAGGCGATCAGGGCGCCCAGGCCGAGCAGCAGCAGGAACAGCCAGACACGGAACGAGGGGCGTGGCAGCCTACGCAGCATATCCGAACGGCCTCAACGCTTGCCGTGGAGATAGGTGTCGACCAGCGCATCGCGATGCCCTTGCGCTTCGAGCAGCATGTCGCAGATCTCGCGCACCGCGCCATGTCCACCTTTGCGTTGGGTGACGTAGTCTGCCAGCGCGCGCATGTAGGTGGGGGAGTCGGGTACGGTGATGCCGATGCCGGCGCGCTGAATGACTGCCAGGTCGGGCAGGTCGTCGCCGCAGTAGGCGACCTGCTCGAGTTCGAGCCCCTTGCGTGAGCACAGTTCGCGCAGAGTGGTGAGCTTGTCCTCGCAGGCCTGGAAGACATGGTCGATGCCCAGTGCGGCGGCACGGTGGCTGACCATGGGTGATTCGCGTCCGGTCAGGAAAGCCACCTGCAGGCCGGCACGCCGCAGCAGCTTGAGACCCAGGCCGTCCTGCGTGTGAAACGCCTTGATCTCTACGCCATCGGCCTGGAAATAGAGTCGGCCGTCGGTGAGTACACCGTCCACGTCCAGTGCCAGTAGGCGAATCTTGCGCAGACGGTCGACAAGGCGCGGATCGATGGTGGAGGTGGCCAGAGCCATGGGCTCTCCTTGGTCAGGGTGAGGTCAGATGACGCCGCTTCGCAGCAGGTCATGCATGTGTAGGGCGCCGATCGGATGCCCCGTTTCGTCAACGACGGCAAGCGCCGTTATCAGGTTGTCTTCCATGATGCGCACCGCTTCGGCGGCCAGCATGTCGGGAAAGATTCGCTTGCCGGGGCGGGTCATGACGTCGTCCACCGTCAGCTGGCTGAGATCCTGATGCTGGTCGAGTGTGCGACGCAGGTCGCCGTCGGTATAGACACCGATAAGCTGATTCTGCTCATCGACGACACAGGTGAAGCCGAGCCCTTGGCGGGTGATTTCAAGCAGGGCGTCGCGCAGGGGACTGCCGAGCGGCACCCGGGGCAGCCGGTCGCCCTGATGCATCAGGTCGCTGACGCGCAGCAGCAGGCGCTTGCCCAGGCTGCCACCGGGGTGTGAGAGGGCGAAATCCTCGGCGGTGAAGCCGCGCGCCTCGAGCAGGGCCACGGCCAAGGCGTCGCCCAGCACCAGGGCGGCGGTGGTCGAGGCCGTCGGTGCCAGGTCCAGTGGGCAGGCCTCACGCTCGACGCCGGCATCGAGATGGGCGTCGGCGTGGCGTGCCAGCGTCGAGTCGGGGCGCCCGGTCATGCTGATCAGCGGCGTGCCGATGCGCTTGAGCAGCGGCAGCAGGGCAGTGACTTCGGCCGTTTCACCGGAGTTCGACAGTGCCACTACCACGTCGCCCGGTGTGATCATGCCCAGATCACCGTGGCTGGCTTCGCCGGGGTGGACGAAGAACGCTGGCGTGCCGGTGCTGGCAAGCGTCGCGGCGATCTTGCCTGCGACATGGCCCGACTTGCCCATGCCGGTCACTATCACACGCCCCCGGCAGGCGAGCATCAGCTCACAGGCGCGGTCGAAGTGGCTGTCGAGGCGTTCGGCCAGAGCAGCGATGGCTTGCTCTTCGATTTTCAGGGTGCGACGAGCGCTGTCTCGCAGTGGCGAGGAATCGGCGCTCTGAGCTGGGGAATCGTCTGTGTTCATGGCGATGATTGTTGCCCTTTGTGGGGAATCGCTCAAGTGGCACCGCTGGCCGCGGTGGCCAGCCAGGTCAGGTAGACGAGATAGGCGCCAAGGAACAGGGCGCCGGGAAGCCTTCCCAGTCGGTCATGGCGATGCCAAAGCAACAGCATGCCCATGCCCAGCGTCAGCAGCAGCATGATCGGGAAATCACGTTGCGCGGCTGCTGGATCGACCGGTCCCGGTGCCAGCAGGCCGGGAATCGGCAGTACCGCCAGAAGGTTGAAGAGGTTGGAGCCGATCACGTTGCCTATGGCCAGGTCGTGATGACGCTTGATGGCGCTGGCCACGCAGGCGGCCAGCTCGGGCAGGCTGGTGCCGATGGCGACTATCGTCAGTCCGATCAGCAGATCGCTGATGCCGAGGCCGCGTGCGATTTCGCTGGCACCCCAGACCAATGCTCGGGAGCTCACTACCAGGAGCAGCAGGGTTCCTGCTAGCCAGCACAGTGCCTTGGGCAGGGAAAGATCGGGGATCTCGCCGGCGAGGTGTGGGTCGGGGGTGTCTGCGCGCATCAGCCACCACAGGCTGAAAATCAGCAACAAGCCGAGGAAGAGCGCATCGAAGCGTCCCAATATGCCGTTGGCCAGTGCATAGCCGGCCAGGCCAGTGGCGCCGAGCAGCAGCGGCAGCTCGCGCCGTACCAGCGAGAAGCGGATGGGAATAGGCCTGACCAGGGCCGTGACGCCCAGCACCAGCCCGATGTTGGCGATATTGGAGCCCAAGGCATTGCCGGTGGCCAGGTCGGGTATGCCATCCAGAGCGGCAAATACGGCGACCACCATCTCGGGAGCCGAAGTACCCAGGGCCACGATGGTCATGCCGATCAGCATCGCGCTCAGCCCGGTGCGGCTGGCCGTGGCGGCGGCGGCATTGACGAAGCGGTCGGCGCTCCAGGTGAGCACGGCAAGACCCAGGGCGACCGTAATGAGGGGAAGCAGCATGGCACCGATCAGGACGACGATAGAGGTCGCACATTAGACGTCTTCAGTGGTCCGGGTGCAAGCGGCGCTGCCGGTCGGGCTGGCGTCGGGCAAAGGTGTTAGGATACGATGTTCGATAATTTTTTCTCTGGACCTTGCGGCATGATCGATTCCCCCTTCGTGGAGGTGAAGAATCTACATTTCTCGCGCGGTGAGAAGACTATTTTCAGCGGCGTCGAGCTGCAGATTCCCCGTGGCCGGATCACGGCCATCATGGGCCCCAGTGGCACAGGCAAGACGACCCTGCTCAAGCTGATCGGCGGGCAGTTGGCACCCGATGTCGGCCGGGTATTGATCGACGGGCAGGACGTGCATGCCTTGTCGCGCAAGGCGCTGTTCACCCTGCGTCGACGCATGGGCATGCTGTTCCAGAGCGGTGCGTTGTTCTCCGACCTCAGCGTGTTCGAGAACGTGGCGTTCCCGCTGCGCGTGCACACCGAGCTACCGCAGTCGATGATTCGCGACCTGGTGCTGATGAAGCTGCAGGCGGTGGGGCTGCGTGGGGCGCGGGAGCTGATGCCGGCGGAGCTTTCCGGGGGCATGGCGAGGCGTGTCGCACTGGCCCGGGCGATCGCGCTGGACCCCGATCTGGTGCTCTACGACGAGCCGTTCGTCGGCCAGGACCCGATCTCGAAGGGTGTGCTGGTGCAATTGATCAAGAAGCTCAATGAAGCGCTGGGTCTGACCGCCATCGTGGTCTCGCACGATATCCAGGAGACGCTGTCGATTGCCGACTATGTCTACGTCATCGCCGATGGCCAGGTCATGGCTCATGGCACGCCCGACAGCCTCGACATCGACGACGACCCTCGTGTCAGCCAGTTCGTGCATGGTGAACCGGATGGGCCGGTGCCTTTTCACTATCCGGCGCCGGACTATTTCCGCGACATGCTCAATCTGGAGGGGCGGCCATGATCGGGCGCATCCTGAGTCTCGGTCGGCGCGGCTGCGACTTGCTAGAGGCCCTGGGACGGTCGGGTCTGTTCCTCGCCCAGTCTGCCGTCGGCATTCCATCGCGCGAAGGCTGGTACCTGTGGCTGCGGCAGATGCACTTCGTCGGCGTACTGTCGCTGGCCATCGTGCTGGTGTCGGGCCTGTTCATCGGCATGGTATTGGCGCTGCAGGGCTACACCATCCTGGTCGATTTCGGCGCCGAGCAGGCGCTGGGACAGATGGTGGCGCTGTCGCTGCTGCGCGAGCTGTCGCCGGTGGTGGCGGCACTGCTGTTTGCCGGACGTGCCGGCTCGGCATTGACCGCCGAGATCGGCCTGATGAAGGCCACCGAGCAGCTCACCAGCATGGAGATGATCGGTGTCGACCCGCTGCGCCGGGTGGTGGCTCCGAGGCTGTGGGCCGGTTTCGTGGCGCTGCCGCTGCTGACCGTTGGTTTCAGCGTGGTCGGTGTCTATGGCGGCTACCTGGTCGGAGTCGAGTGGCTGGGGGTGTTCGAGGGCTCCTATTGGGGCAATATGCAGGCCAGTGTCGATTTCATCGCTGATGTCGGCAATGGCATGGTCAAGAGCCTGGTGTTCGCCCTGGTAGTGACCTGGATTGCCGTGTTCCAGGGCTACGACCTGGTGCCGACTTCGGAAGGCATATCCCGCGCCACCACGCGCACGGTGGTTTACTCCTCGCTGGCGGTACTGGGCCTCGATTTCGTTCTTACCGCGCTGATGTTCGGAGGGTTTTCCTGATGCTTGGTGGGTTCCTATCGCTTAACGGAGAGGCAGGATGAAGCGCAGCAAGACAATGGAGCTGGGTGTCGGCCTGTTCATGTTGGCCGGCATCCTGGGGTTGCTGTTTCTGGGGCTGCGGGTCAGCGGGTTGACCTTTACGGTGCCGGGCGACAGCTTCCAGCTCGAGGCCAATTTTGCCAACATCGGTGGCCTCAAGCCGCGTGCACGAGTCACCATGTCGGGCGTCACGGTGGGGCGGGTCGCCGCCATCGAATTGGATACCGAGTGGTACGATGCCCGGGTCATTCTGGAGCTCGATGCCGAGCTGGAGGACCGCCTGCCGCGCGACACCACGGCTGCCATCCTGACATCGGGCCTGCTGGGTGAACAGTATGTCGGGCTCACGGTCGGGGGTGATCCCGAGACGCTGGGCGATGGCGATACGATTCGCGACACACAATCCGCCCTCGTGCTGGAAGAACTCATCCAGCAATTCGTGTCCAATATGGTCAGTGACTGAGTATTTGCTTAAGCCACTCCCCTTATTTACCGCATCATTCGAGGTCGACCCATGAGCCAGATGACACTCTCCCTTGTCCTGTTTCGCCGTTTGCTGCTCGGGCTATGCCTGGCCCTGACCAGTCTGTCGGTGTCGGCTGCCCCGGAGCGCAGCCCCGAGCAGGTCATTCGTGACAGCATCGACGAGCTGATGGGCGAGATCGATGGGCGCAAGGACTACTACGCTGACAACATCAACGAGCTCAAGGCGCTGGTGGATGGCAGCCTCGACGATATCGCCGACTTTCGCTATATCGGTGCCAGTGTGATGGGGCGCTACTTCCAGAATGCCACTCCCCAGCAGCGTTCCCGGTTCGTCAACGTCTTTCGTCAGACCCTGATCGATACCTATACCAAGGGGTTGGTGACCTTCGATTACCGTGAGTTGCGCGTGCTCGAGAGCCGGCACGAACCTCGCCACGAGGACCAGGCTTCCGTGGCCATGGAGGTGGTGGCGATGGACGGCACCGTCTATCCGGTCAGCTACACGCTGCGCCAGAGCGATGACCAGTGGAAGGTGGTCAATGTCATCGTCAACGGCATCAACCTGGGGCTGACGTTCCGCAACCAGTTCGACCAGTCCATGCGCGACCATGGGCGCGATTACGATGCGGTGATCGCTAACTGGTCGCCGGAGATTGCCGCCGAGGAGCTGGAGGAGGGCGGCGACGCATGAGCCGACTGCTCGAGCGTGGCGGCGTAATGCTGGAATCCGGCCCACAAGGGTTGGCCGTCAGTGGCGATGTCGATTTCGAGATCGCCACGCCGCTGGTCGAGGCAGGTACCGCCTGGCTGGTCGAGCAGCCCGCCGGGACGCGCGTGGCGCTCGACCTGCGCGGCGTCGATCGGATTAGCAGCGCCGCTCTCAGCGTGCTGCTCGAATGGACGCGTCAGGCCCGTGCGGCTGGCGTCAAGATTCGTGAAGTCAGACTCTCGGAGCCGCTCGCTCGACTGACACGGGTGGCAGAGCTCGACGACCTGCTACCGCTTGCCGGCGAGGCCTGATCCGCGCCGGCAAAGCCCGGTTCCGGCATCGCCAAGCGCGATGCTTTTCTTTACCATGTAGGAATTCTTGTTCCTGGCAGCGGCCCTTGGTTGGGTCGCGTGCCGCTTTATTCGTCCCACAGGAGTTCCGTCTTTCATGCAACCCAGTGACGTCAAGGCGCTGCTCGAGGCACGCCTCGAGGATTGCGATTTCTACATCCAGGGCGAAGGCTGCAACTTCCAGGTCATCGCCGTGGGCGATGTCTTCGATGGCCTGTCGCCCGTCAAGCGGCAACAGCTGATCTACGGCGCCCTTGCCGAGGAGATCGCCTCCGGTGCCGTGCATGCCGTGAGCCTCAAGACCTACACGCCGGCGCAGTGGGCTAGTGCGCCGGAAAATGCGGCTTCACCTGGCCAGGGCGCCTGACGGTCGAGCATTCATGGACAAGTTGATCATTACCGGCAACGGACCCGTCGATGGCGAGGTCTGGGCCAGCGGTGCCAAGAACGCAGCGCTGCCTATCCTGTGCGCTACCCTGCTGGCCGACGAGCCGGTCACCATCGGCAACCTGCCGCACCTGCAGGACATCACCACCACGCTCGAGCTGCTGGGGCGCATGGGTGTCGAGCCGGTGATGGGCGAGAAGATGACCATCCAGCTCGACGGTTCCCAGGTGCGCGACTGCCACGCTCCCTACGAGCTGGTCAAGAAGATGCGCGCCTCCATCCTGGTGCTCGGCCCCTTGCTGGCGCATTTCGGCCATGCCGACGTCTCTCTGCCTGGCGGCTGCGCCATCGGTTCGCGACCGGTGGACCTGCACATTCGCGGGCTCGAGGCCATGGGGGCCGAGATTCACGTCGAGGGCGGCTATATTCGTGCGCGTGTCGACGGGCGGCTCAAGGGAGCCACCATCTTCTTCGATACCGTCACCGTCACCGGTACCGAGAACCTGTTGATGGCAGCGACCCTGGCGGAAGGCACCACGGTGCTGGAGAACGCCGCGCGCGAGCCTGAGGTGGTGGATCTGGCCGAGTGCCTGATCAAGATGGGCGCGAAGATCCGTGGCCACGGCAGCAACAACATCATCATCGAAGGCGTCGAGCGGCTGCACGCGGCCTATCATGACGTCATGCCGGACCGTATCGAGACCGGGACCTTCCTGGTCGCCGCTGCGCTCTCGCGCGGCCGAGTGAGAGTCCGCAATACCCGTGCCGATATCCTCGAGGCGGTGTTGGCCAAGCTCGAGGAGGCCGGTGCCAAGGTGACCATCGGCGATGGCTGGATCGAGCTGGACATGGAGGGGCGGCGTCCGCGGCCGGTCAATATCCGCACCACCCCATACCCGGGCTTTCCTACCGACATGCAGGCCCAGTTCGTGGCGCTCAACGCCGTGGCTGATGGCACCTCTCGCGTGGTCGAGACCATCTTCGAGAATCGCTTCATGCACGTTCAGGAGCTGAACCGCATGGGGGCGCAGATCGCGCTCGAGGGCAACACCGCGATGATTACCGGGGTCGAGCGCCTCTCCGGGGCTCCGGTCATGGCTACCGACCTGCGCGCCTCGGCGTCGCTGGTGATCGCGGCGATGATGGCCGACGGCGAGACCCTGGTCGATCGTATCTATCACATCGATCGCGGCTACGAGTGCATCGAAGAAAAACTGCAGCTGCTGGGGGCTCGGATTCGCCGCATTCCTGGTTGAACGGGCGGCGTGGGCGCACAGCTTCCGACCATTAGGCGAGAGCATGAGCAAGCAACTGATACTGGCCCTGTCGAAGGGCCGCATCCTCGACGAAACCTTGCCGCTGCTGGCGGACGCCGGCATCGTTCCGGCCGAGGATCTGGGCAAGAGCCGCAAGCTGCTCTTCGATACCAACCTCGACGACGTCAAGTTGGTGGTCATTCGTGCCACTGACGTACCCACCTATGTCCAGTTGGGGGCTGCCGACCTGGGTGTGGCGGGCAAGGACGTGCTGCTCGAGCACGGCGCCGAAGGCCTGTATGAGCCGCTGGACCTCGAGATCGCCAAGTGCAAGCTGATGACGGCGGGTATCGATGGCGCCAAACCGGCGCGCGCGCGACGCCGGGTGGCCACCAAGTTTGTCGATGTGGCGCGTCGTTACTACGCCGAGCAGGGTATTCAGGCCGAAGTGATCAAGCTCTACGGGGCCATGGAACTGGCGCCGCTGATGAATCTGGCCGACGAGATCGTCGACATCGTCGACACCGGCAACACGCTGCGTGCCAACGGCATGTCGCCACGCGAGCTGATCGCGCAGATCAGCACGCGCCTGGTGGTCAACAAGGCGGCCATGACCATGAAGCACGAGCGCCTCAAGCCGCTGATCGCGCGCCTTGCCGTAGCGGTGGAGCGGCGGCGGGCCAATGCCGGGTCGACGGTTCGATAGCCATCCTGCTTGATCTCGGCAACGAGACTATTTCCATTGACCCTTTCAACTGGAGGCGTAGGCGACCATGAGCGAAACCCTTGGGTCCGTCGATATTGCCCGGCTGTCGACCGAGGACACCGATTTCGAAGTGCGTCTGGATGCGCTGCTGTCATGGGAGGGCGTGTCGGACGCCGAGGTCCAGGGGCGCGTAGCGGAGATCATCGCAGCGGTTCGTGAACGGGGCGATGCAGCCCTGATCGAGTATACCCAGCGCTTCGACCGGCTGGCGGTCGCAAGCATGAGCGAGCTGACGCTGGGAGCGGCTCGGCTCGAGCAGGCCTTCAGGGGCCTGCCCGATGCTCAGCGTGATGCCCTGGCCCAGGCCGCAGAGCGCATTCGCATCTATCACGAGCGACAGAAACCGACTTCCTGGTCCTATACCGAGGAGGATGGCAACGTGCTCGGTCAGCAGGTCACGCCGCTGGACCGGGCCGGCATCTATGTGCCGGGCGGCAAGGCGGCCTACCCTTCCTCGGTATTGATGAATGCCATTCCTGCCCATGTGGCGGGAGTGCGCGAGATCGTCATGGTCGTGCCCACGCCGGACGGCGTGCTCAACGAGCTAGTGCTGGCAGCGGCCCACCTGGCCGGGGTGGATCACGTCTTCACCATCGGCGGTGCCCAGGCGGTGGCCGCCATGGCTTATGGCACCGAAACGGTGCCGCAGGTCGACAAGATCGTGGGGCCCGGCAACATCTACGTGGCGACCGCCAAGCGTGCGGTGTTCGGCCAGGTAGGCATCGACATGATCGCTGGCCCCTCAGAGATTCTGGTGGTCTCCGATGGCGGTACCGAGCCCGACTGGCTGGCCATGGATCTGTTCTCCCAGGCCGAGCACGACGAAGATGCCCAGGCGCTGCTGGTCAGCTGGGACGAACGGCATCTGGTCGACGTCGAGGCGGCCATCGCTCGCTTGCTGCCGACGCTGGAGCGTGAGGAGATCGTGCGCCAGTCGCTGGCGCGTCGCGGGGCCTTGATCCACTGCCGCGACCGCGACGAGGCCGTGCGCCTGATCAACCGTATCGCCCCGGAGCACCTCGAGCTCTCCATGGCCGACCCGGAGGCGCTGCTGCCCGAGGTACGCCACGCAGGAGCGATTTTCATGGGGCGTTACACCGCAGAAGCTCTCGGCGACTACTGCGCCGGACCCAACCATGTGCTGCCTACCTCCGGCACGGCGCGCTTTTCTTCACCGCTGGGTGTCTACGACTTCCAGAAACGCTCTTCGATCATCCACTGCTCCGAAGCGGGGGCGTCGTCGCTGGGCAAGGTGGCCTCGGTGCTGGCGCGCGGGGAGTCCCTGACCGCACATGCCCGCTCCGCCGAGTACCGTATCAAGGAGTAATACCCAGCGTTTCTTGTGCCAGCCTCCCTTCAGCGCTCGAACTGTCGTCCGGGCGGCAGCGGGCGCTCGCCGACTTCCAGGTCGACGGTGAATTTCTCGCCGCTGCGTACCAGTGTCAGGGGGAGCGTGGCGCCGGGCTCGATGGCCGCGATATCGCTCATGGCGGCGCGGGCATCGAGGATCGGCCGCCCATCGACTTCCAGTAGTACATCACCCGGGCGCAGGCCGGCCAGTGCGGCCGGTCCCTCGGGCACCACGCCGGAGATGACCACGCCTCGCGGCGCCTGCAGGCCGAAAGAGGCCGCCAGGTCCTGAGTCATCTCCTGGGCCTCGATGCCCAGCCAGCCACGAATGACACGCCCCTGGGTCACCAGAGCTTCCAGAATGGAACGTGCCAGGCGCGTAGGAATGGCGAAGCCGACCCCTTGGGAACCTCCCGAACGGGAAAAGATGGCGGTATTGATTCCTACCAGCGAGCCCTCGGCGTTGATCAAGGCGCCGCCGGAGTTGCCAGGGTTGATAGCGGCATCGGTCTGGATGAAATCCTCGTAGGCGCTCAGGCCCAGGTGGCTGCGCCCCGTGGCGCTGATGATTCCCATGGTGACGGTCTGGCCTACGCCGAAGGGGTTGCCGATGGCCATGGCAATATCGCCCACCGCGACGTCCTCGGTATCGGCGAGCTGAATCACGGGCAGCTGGTCCAGGCCGATGCGCAGCACGGCCAGGTCGCTCTCGGGATCGGTGCCGATCACCTCTGCGAGCGTTTCCCTGCCGTCACGCAGGGCTACCTGGATCTCGTCGGCGCCGTCGATGACGTGATGGTTGGTCAGCACGTAACCATCTTCGCTGACGATGACGCCGGAACCCAGGCTCGACAGCAGGCGCTGCTGGGTTGGCAGGTCGTCGGCGAAGAATTGGCGGAAGAACGGATCCGACATCAAAGGATGTTCCTCGCGCGCCACGACCCGTGACGAGTAGATGTTGACGACAGCCGGTGCCGCCTTTTCGACAGCGGTCGAATAGCTGGCCGGTCCCTGCTGGCGTGCCAGGGGCGGAGCCTGCTGGAGTTCGGGGGAGGGGCGCGATACCTGCTGCACCTCGGTCGTCAGCGTTGGCTGGGCGGGCGCCCCTGGCGGTGATGGGCCGCGGAGCAGCTGCGGAAAGGTATTGAGCAAGACAATGGCCAACAGCACGCCGATGAGGACGGGCAGGGCATAGGCAATGAGAGAACGTCGCATGCGGCGTTTCCTGGTCGGCGGGCGGTCGATGGCTTTCCGCTCAGTCGTTACAATGGAGGCAATTGTAACATCGACTGCGAAGCGCTGTCCGGGAGGCGGGAATGATTTTGCGAGACGAGTTGGTGCGGGCCTGCGATACCTTGCTCGGGGCACCTGCCTTCAAGGATTACACCGTCAACGGCTTGCAGGTGGCCGGGCGCGCCGAGGTACAGCGCGTGATGAGCGGAGTGACCGCCTGCCAGGCGTTGCTCGACGAGGCGGTGGCGTGGGGGGCGGACCTGCTGCTCGTCCACCATGGCTACTTCTGGAAGAACGAACCGGTACCCATCACCGGAATCAAGCAGCGGCGCATTCGTACTCTGCTGCTCAACGACATCAACTTGCTGGCTTACCATCTACCGCTGGATGCCCATGCGGAGCTCGGCAACAATGCCATGCTCGCTCGGCGTCTCGGCCTACGAGTCGAGGGTTGCGCCGACGGCGAACTGGGCCAAGGGCTGGTCTGGCTCGGCAGTCTGGCCGAGGATACTGCACCCACTGCACTGGCACGTCATGTCGGCGAGCGCCTGGGGCGAGAGCCGCTGCTCGTCGAGGCGCCTGGCGTTGGACAGATTCGTCGCGTCGCCTGGTGCACCGGCGGCGCCCAGGACATGATAACCCAGGCTTGGGAAGCCGGTGCCGAGGCGTTCATCTCGGGCGAGATCTCCGAGCGCACCACGCACCTGGCCCGTGAACTCGGTATCCACTACCTGGCTGCGGGGCACCATGCCACCGAACGATACGGCGTTCAGGCGCTGGGGGCTTTGCTCGAACAGGAGTTTGGTGTCGAACATCGCTTCGTCGACATCGACAACCCGGCATGACGGACAGAGCGGGCGGGTCATGGGCGATCAGTAGCGCGGGGGCTGCGGGGTCTCGCTCTTGTCATCGCTGGGCTTGAGGCCGAAATCCTCCGACAGGGTACCGCCGGAACCATCGGCGTAATCGCGCGGTGCCGGTATGTCGTCATCGTTGCCTGTCAGGGCCGGTCGGTCGGCTGCCGCGAGCTGCTTGGCCGACTTGAGTTGCTCGGCCGACTTGAGCTGGCGGCCAGCGGGGAGGTCGCAGTGCAGCGTACTGGCATCCTCGGTGAGACGGTGTTCGAGGGTGCGCATCTCGCGCTGGATATTGCTCACCATCATGCCGACCTGGCTGAAATGCTCGTTCATGCCCTCCCGCAGCACGTTCAGCTCACGCTCGCGTTCGGCCGCCTGGCGGCGCAGTTCCTGCGTGCGCGTTGCCGACGCACCGAACATGCGATAGCCGATGGCGCCGATGCCAAGGCCGGCCAGCAGGCTGACGATAGCGACGATCCAGTTCACATTGCCGTAATCCACGAAGTTCTCCCTGATACAGGTACACGCCGATGCCAGTGCCGCTTCCCGGTTCGAGTCATAGGCTGGCCGGCCCATTATAGAAGCGTTGGCAGCCAGCGGGTCAACGGTCGGTGGCAACTGGCGGCGCGGCCATTATTCTGCGCACGGCGCCGGGGATGCGTATAATGCGGGCCTGTAACGACACGAGCCAAGATCAGCAAGGAATCTTCCATGTGCGCTACCGTGACGTCCGCGGGGTCCCATTCGGCAGATGCCGGCACGCCGCTGGCGCGCTACCGGGCCGACCTCGAGCGCGACGACTTTCACTACGATCCCGCCCAGGAGCAGGCCGTTGAGCACCTGCAGCGCCTCTACGACCAGCTCGTGGCATCGCCTCGGACCGAGCCGCGGGCCGTAACGACGGGGCGTGGCCTCAAGTCCAAGGTGGCGGGTCTGTTCGGCAAGCGCGACAAGGGGATTGGAGGTCCGGTCCTGCCTGCGATTCAGGGGCTCTACTTCTGGGGTGGGGTGGGGCGAGGCAAGACCTATCTGGTCGATACCTTCCACGAATCCCTGCCTTTTCCCGACAAGATGCGCACCCATTTTCATCGCTTCATGCAGCGGGTGCATAACGAGCTGGAGCATTACAAGGGTCAAAAGAACCCGCTCACGCTGATTGCCGGCAAGTTCGCCGCCGAGGCGCGGGTCATCTGCTTCGACGAGTTCTTCGTCAAGGACATCACCGATGCGATGATCCTGGCCAATCTGCTCGAAGCGCTGTTCGAGCGCGGCGTGGTGCTGGTGGCGACCTCCAATATCGTGCCGGACGAACTGTACAAGGATGGCCTGCAGCGAGCCCGTTTCCTGCCGGCCATCGACCTGATCAAGCGCCACTGTTGCGTGGTCAACGTGGACTCGGGCGTCGACTATCGTCTGCGTGCCCTGAAGCGCGCCGAGATATTCCATGCTCCGCTGGACGATGCGGCGGAGCGAGAGCTGGCGCGCAGTTTCCGTGAGATTGCCAGGCACGCGGGAGAACTCGACGTGCCGATCGAGATCAATCACCGCGTGCTGCGAGCGCGACGCCTGCATGACGATGTGGTGTGGTTCGAGTTTCGCGAGCTGTGCGACGGGCCGCGGAGCCAGAACGACTACATCGAGCTGGCCCGGGAATTCCACACCGTGCTGGTTTCCAACGTGACCCGGATGGGCGCGGCGACCGACGATCAGGCGCGTCGCTTCATCAACATGGTCGACGAGTTCTACGATCGCGGCGTCAAGCTGCTGATGTCGGCCGAAGCGCCTGCCGAGGCGCTCTATGCCGACGGCCGCCTCGGGTTCGAGTTCCAGCGTACTCTGTCGCGCCTGCAGGAGATGCAGTCCCACGAGTACCTTGCTCTGCCACACAAGCCGTGATGACGGGCTCGATAAGGCTTTAACCTGGGTGCGCAAATCATGTAGAATGCGCGCTTCTCGACCGTTGTCGCTGCTTGTTGGTGCGACAACCAAGAAAAATAGGGATGATCCCGATTGTGCCACGGCGCACGGGGTCCAATACACTTGATTGATTTTGTGGTGATTTCTCCATGAAAACGTTCACAGCTAAGCCGCAGAGCGTGCAGCGCGACTGGTATGTCGTCGACGCGGCGGACAAGACGCTCGGTCGCCTGGCCACCGAAATTGCTCGTCGCCTGCGCGGCAAGCACAAGCCCGAGTTTACCCCTCACGTGGATACCGGCGACTACATCGTCGTGATCAACGCCGAGAAGGTGCAGGTTACCGGCAACAAGGCCAAGGCCAAGACCTACTATCGCCATACCGGTTATCCGGGCGGTCTTCGCTCCATGAATTTCGAGAAGATGATCGCGCACGCACCCGAGCGCGTAATCGAATCTGCCGTGAAGGGCATGCTGCCGAAAGGACCGTTGGGGCGCGCCATGTACTCCAAGCTCAAGGTCTACGCCGGCGCCGAGCATCCGCACGCCGCCCAGCAGCCGCAAGAACTGAACATCTGAGGGGATCATCACCATGGCACAGCAGTATTACGGTACCGGGCGCCGCAAGACTTCCACAGCCCGTGTATTCCTCAAGCCGGGCACCGGCAAGATCACTGTCAACAACCGTGAGCTGGACCAGTATTTCGGTCGTGTTACCGGCCGCATGGTGGTTCGCCAGCCGCTCGAACTGACCGAGACCACCGGCCAGTTCGACGTTTATGTCACCGTCAAGGGTGGTGGTGGTTCTGCCCAGGCAGGCGCCATTCGTCACGGTATTACCCGTGCCCTGATGGAGTACAACGAGGACTTCCGTCCGGCGCTGCGCGCTGCTGGCTACGTCACTCGTGACGCGCGTCAGGTGGAGCGCAAGAAGGTCGGTCTGCGCAAGGCGCGTCGTCGCCCGCAGTTCTCCAAGCGCTGATTTTTCGCTCAGTCGCTGGCAAAAACCCGGGCGTTTGCCCGGGTTTTTTGGTTTTTATTTCAAGAAATTGCAAAAATAATTCCACCTTGGTCAGGGCCGCCTCGGCTTGTGCGTTGCGGCCCGATTCCTTAAGATATGGCGGATTTGGTATCCGTGGCCGCGGAACTCATTCCGTGCGGGATCAACGGGTAAGCTGATGGGAGAAACCATAAAATGGCAGACAACGGCGTGAACAAAGGGCGGCGCCGTCTCCTCCTTGGTGCCACCACCGTCGTAGGAGCGGTGGGTGCCGTGGGAGTGGCGGTTCCCTTTGTGGCTTCCTGGCAGCCGAGTGCCAGGGCAAGGGCGGCGGGCGCGCCAGTGAGTGCAGATGTCTCGAAGCTCGAGCCAGGACAGCGCATGACCGTCGAGTGGCGTGGCAGGCCGGTCTGGGTCGTCAGGCGCACGCCCGACATGATCGAGCGGACCGAGAACTTCGATCCTGCCCGTCTGGCCGACCCCGATTCCAACGAACCGCAGCAGCCTGACTACGTGACCGGTCCACTGCGCTCCGTGCGGCCCGAGTACTCCGTGCTGATCGGTATCTGCACGCACCTGGGCTGCTCGCCGCTGTTTCGCCCCGAGCCAGACGACGTCGACATGACGGCCTGGCCCGGTGGTTACTTCTGTCCGTGTCACGGCTCCTATTTCGACCTGTCGGGCCGTGTCTTCCGCAATGTGCCGGCGCCGCTCAACCTCGAGGTGCCGCCGTACCGCTTTGATGGCGACGACGTGATCGTCGTTGGCGAAGATGAGGAGGCCGCCTGATGGGTAACCCGAATCGTGCCAAGGCTGAAAGCGGCATCATGCGCTGGGTGGATGATCGCTTTCCCGCCACGCAGATGTGGCAGGACCATCTCTCCAAGTATTACGCACCCAAAAACTTCAACTTCTGGTATTTCTTCGGCTCGCTGGCGCTGCTGGTGCTGGTCAACCAGATCCTCACCGGCGTCTGGCTCACCATGAGCTACAATCCCTCGGCCGAGGGCGCCTTTGCCTCCGTCGAGTACATCATGCGCGACGTGGAGTGGGGCTGGTTGATCCGCTACCTGCACTCCACCGGTGCTTCCGCCTTCTTTGTAGTGGTCTACCTGCACATGTTCCGTGCCCTGCTGTACGGATCCTACAAGGCGCCGCGCGAGCTGGTGTGGATCTTCGGCATGGCCATCTACCTGCTGCTGATGGCCGAAGCCTTCATGGGCTACCTGCTGCCCTGGGGCCAGATGTCCTACTGGGGTGCCCAGGTCATCATCTCGCTGTTCTCGGCGATTCCGTTCGTCGGCCCTGATCTTGCTCAGTGGGTACGTGGTGACTACCTGATTTCCGGTATCACCCTGAATCGCTTCTTCGCCTTGCATGTGGTGGCGCTGCCCATCGTGATCCTGGCGCTGGTGGTGCTTCACCTGATCGCCCTGCACGAAGTAGGCTCCAACAACCCTGACGGTATCGACATCAAGGCCAAGAAGGACGAGACCGGCAAGCCGCTGGACGGCATTCCGTTCCATCCCTACTACACCGTCAAGGACGTGTTCGGTGTGGCGGTCTTCCTGTTCGTGTTCGCCGCGGTAGTGTTCTATTTCCCCGAGGGTGGCGGTTATTTCCTGGAGCGGCCCAACTTCGAGCCGGCCAACCCGATGGTAACGCCGGATCACATCGCGCCTGTGTGGTACTTCACACCCTTCTACGCCATCCTGCGGGCGATAACCTTCGACCTGTTCGGGCTCGACGCCAAGTTCCTCGGCGTGGTGTTCATGGGCGGTGCCATTGCCGTGCTGTTCGTGCTGCCCTGGCTCGATCGTAGCCCGGTCAACTCCATGCGCTACAAGGGCTGGATGTCCAAGGTGATGCTGGCACTGTTCGCCATCAGCTTCGTGATCCTGGGTGTGCTTGGGGCGCTGCCGGCCACGCCGATGCGTACCGTGGTGGCGCAGCTCTGCACCGTGGTCTATTTCGCCTTCTTCCTGCTGATGCCGTTCTACACCAGGATGGAGAAGACCAAACCGCTACCGGAAAGGGTGACTGGCTAATGAAAAAGCAACTGTTCGCACTGCTCTTCGCGCTGGTGCCCTTCACGGTGATGGCTGCGCCGGCCGCAGACGTGCCCTATTCGATGACGCCGGACCTGCGCGACGAGGAGTCGTTGCAGCGTGGCATGCAGCTTTTCGTCAACTATTGCATGGGCTGTCACTCGCTGGAGCACCAGCGCTTCGCGCGGGCTGCCGAGGATTTCGGCATGCCGCAGGACCTGGTCGAGGAGAATCTGATCTTCTCGTCCAGCCTTGCCTTCAACGACCAGATGCGTATCGCCATGGATCATGGCGATGCCGCCAACTGGTTCGGTTCGGCGGCACCCGACCTGACC
Source organism: Halomonas sp. A29 (assembly GCF_046723295.1). Lineage (NCBI taxonomy): Bacteria > Pseudomonadati > Pseudomonadota > Gammaproteobacteria > Oceanospirillales > Halomonadaceae > Halomonas > Halomonas sp. A29. Next base: position 226,133 of record NZ_JAXQPR010000005.1, on the reverse strand, counting down.
TTGCATGGACGCCTGCGTGGCCCTGACTGGATCTACTCCTACCTGCTGACCTTCTATCGTGACCCGAGCCGTCCGAACGGGGTCAACAACGAGGTCTTCGAGATGGTCGCCATGCCCAACGTGCTCGAGCCGTTGCAGGGCGTGCAGGAGAAGGTCTGTGCGGAAACGGACCGTCCCGTCGACGGCGCTGAGCTCGATCCGCTGACCGGCAAGTACCAGTCTTGCGACGTGCTGCAGGTGACCCGGCCGGGGAGCATGGAGCCTGACGAGTTCGAGGAAGCAGTCTACGACCTGACCAACTTCCTGACCTACGTGGGTGAGCCGTCCAAGCTGCAGGCCCAGGTGCTGGGGCCGAAGGTGCTGATCTTCATCTTCATCTTCGGTGTGCTGGCGTACCTGCTCAAGCGTGAGTATTGGCGCGATATCCACTGATTCGATCGAATCGGTCCGTTGTGCCGCAGGGGGCGTATGGCCATCATGCCATGCGCCCCCTGCGTGTTGTTCCAAGTCCGAGAGCAGATGCCACCCCGTGACTCGGGGTGCGTGCTATCATGCTGGTTCGAATTGATGCGAGGATTGTTACATGGGTGTAGTGGCCAAGAGGTCGTCGATGATCTTCTACTCGGGAAGCGATGACCACCTCAGTCATCGTGTGCGCATCGTACTCGCCGAGAAGGGCGTGGCGGTCGACATCGTCGAGGTAAATGGCGATCAGCGCCCCGAGGAACTTGCCGACCTGAACCCCTACAATAGCGTGCCGACTCTGGTCGATCGCGACTTGGCGCTGTATGAATCCAAGGTGATGATGGAGTATCTGGACGAACGCTTTCCTCATCCTCCGTTGCTGCCGGTGTATCCGGTGGCGCGTGCCCAAAGCCGGCTGTGGATGCACCGCATCGAACGTGAGTGGTGCCCCCTCGTCGAGCAGATCGAGAGCGGCGGCAAGAAGGAGGTGGAGAAGGCGCGCAAGGAGCTGCGTGAGAGCCTGGTTGGTATCTCACCGATCTTCGAAGACGTGCCCTTCTTCATGAGCGAGGAGTTTTCGCTGGTGGATTGTTGCATCGCGCCGATCCTCTGGCGTCTTCCGGTGCTGGGCATCGAGCTTCCGGAGAAGCAGGTCAAGCCGCTCATTGCCTACATGGAGCGCCTGTTCGAGCGTGAATCCTTCGTGTCGGCGTTGAGCGAGAACGAGCGCGAAATGCGCACCTGAACCTGGCGTCGGGCCCATCCGACGCCAATAGACTGGAGGGCAGAGCGCCATGTTGTCGAGCCGCCCCTATCTAGCCAGAGGCCTCTATGAGTGGCTTCTGGATAACGACCACACTCCCTACATCGTGGTCGATGCCGAGCAGCCCGGCGTTACTGTGCCGCGGCAGTTCGTGCAGAATGGTCAGATCGTACTGAACGTGGGACCAACCGCGGTGAGGGACCTGCTGATCGAGAACGACGCCATCAGGTTTCATGCCCGCTTTGGCGGGCAGCCCATGCGGGTCGTCGTGCCGATGCCGGCCCTGGTAGCCATCTACGCACGAGAGAACGGGGTGGGCATGGTGTTCGGCCATGAACCGACCATGCCGGCGTCTCAGTCGGAAGAGCGCGCTGCGACGGACAAGCCCGAGCTGACTGGCGTCGACAGTGACGAGAGACGGGGTGACGATAGCGCGAAGCAGGAGCGCGGCAAGGCATCACCTTCTGGCAAGGCGCCGTCCAAGAAACGGCCTTCTCTACGGGTGATCAAGTAGCCGCTGATCCGGGTACCGCGTCGCCATTGTCGGCCACAAAGAATAACGGCAGGTCATTGACCTGCCGTTATGCTTTTTTTTGCGCTGTGCGATACAGGCTCAGTCGATATAGTCGAAAACCTTGACGATACGCTGTATGCCGCCAACGTCGGCAACCGCATTGACGATGCGATCGGCCTCGGCACGTCTGACCATGCCCATGATATAGACCGTGGCATTCTCGGTGACGAAACGCAGTCGGCCGGTGTCGATGCTCTGGTCGGCGGCCAGAGTCGTGCGGATGCGAGTATTGATCCAGGTATCGGAGAGACGCTGGCTTGCTGGCAGGTTGGCGGCGACGGACAGCTCGTTGTGCACGTCACGCACGTTGCGAACCTCCAGTGCCACTTCGCTGGCTTTCTGCTTCAGCTCTTCACTGGGCACCTGTCCGGTAAGGAGCACGATGCCGTTGTAGCTGTCGACGTTGATGCGCGCATCGCCGAGCCGTGCATCACTACGGCGCAGGTTGTGGGCGATCTTGGTCTCGATGCTCTCGTCTTCCACTTGGGCGCCGAGCGTGCGCCGGCCATAGTTTTCGTCGATGGTACCAGGGTTGGCGACACCGGTGACCGTGGTACAGCCGCCGAGGGCCAGAACCAGGGAGGTCAGAAGACAAGCGAACAGTCTGGTTGAGGTCATGTGGGGTTACTCGCTGCTGCCGAAGAGTTGTTCATCGATGAGGTCGCACAGGCAATGAATCACCAGCAGGTGCACCTCCTGAATGCGCGCAGTGGAAGTGGCCGGGACGCGAATTTCGCAGTCGTCCTGTCCAAGCAGGGAGGCCATGTCACCACCGTCACGACCAGTCAGGGCGACGACGGCCATGTCGCGGTCGTGGGCTGCCTGGATGGCCTGGATCACGTTGCCCGAGTTGCCGCTGGTCGAGATCGCCAGCAGGATGTCGCCGGGCTGGCCCAAGGCCCTGATCTGCTTGGAGAAGACCTCGTTGTAGCTGTAGTCGTTGGCAATCGAGGTGAGCGTCGAGGTATCGGTAGTCAACGCCAGGGCCGGAAGGCTGGGGCGTTCCCGCTCGAAGCGGTTGAGCAGCTCGGAGGAGAAGTGCTGGCTGTCGCCTGCACTGCCGCCATTGCCGCAGGCCAGAATCTTGCCTTCGTTGACCAGGCATTGAACCATCATCTGGCTGGCGACCTCGATGAAGGGAGGCAATACCTCGCTGGCATAGGTCTTGGTGTCGATGCTGGCGTTGAAGTGTCCGAGTATGCGTTGCTGAAAATCCATTCTGTCGAGTCCTGTCGCGGAACGAACGATAAGCCCGGTCAGAACGCTTCGAAGGCGCCCTGTACCCATTCGTAGTCGAGCGCGGGCGGGATGCCGGTCACGGCCAGCACGTCGAAACGGCAGGGACATGATAGCCGGTTGCGCGCCAGATAAAAACGCGCCGCATGTACCAGCCGGCGCTGCTTGGAGCCAGTCACGGTCTCCAGTGGATGGCCGTGGCGCACGTTGGCGCGATGGCGAACCTCCACGAAGACCAGGGTTTCACCCTCGCTCATCACCAGGTCGAGCTCACCGCCCTTGAATTGCTGATTGCTGGCGATGAGCCTGAGGCCTCGCGCCGAGAGCCACTCGGCGGCGAGGCGCTCGATGCGGGCGCCGCGGGCACGAGCGTCAGCGGAGCTGGCCATTGTCGAGCAGATCGAATGTCAGGATGGGGCGCGGTACGCCGCGCTCGAAGCGTGCCCAGGGCAGGCGCCGTTCGATGCGGCCGTCACGCCCGGACACAAGCAAGCCGGTGGCGCCGGACATCTCGCTCTCTGGCAGCAGTTGGAACTGCGGCAGCCGGCGTGCCAGCTCGTAGGCGTCGACGCCCATTGCCATCAGCCGGAAGGTGGACGGATCGGCATCCTCGTGCAGCTCGCGAAAGCTGGCGAGGTAGGGTAGCGCTTCCACGCCACCCACGGCGGCATCCGGGATCTGCCAGGGGATGTCGACGAAGTTGACCTCGTCGAGATCATGATCGAGCAGCGGCTGTGGGCGTCCCTCATACAGATGCGATGTCGCATAGATGGGCAGGTTGGCGGCATCGTAGTAGTCGAGTGTCGGCGGCACCTGGCGTGCATAGCTGGGTAGGGCCAGCAGGAACAGCATGTCGGGGCGGCCGCCGCTGAGCACGCGACGGGTGCTCTCGGTAGCGGAGCCGCGGGGGTCGTAGGAGACGGCGTTGGTGATGATGCCGTCGCGGCTGCGCCACTCCTCCTCGAAGGCACGGCCGACCCGTGCGCCCCATTCGTTGTTCGGTACCAGCAGGGCGCTGCGGCGATGACCATCCTCGCGGGCGCGCCTGGCGACCTGGCGGGCTTCGTCCTCGGCCGACAGGCCGTACTGGAACAGCCCCTCGGCCTGGTTTGTCTGGCCGGCACCGTAATTCAGCGCCAGTGTCGGCAGGGGGACGCTGTCGCGGGCCTCGAGTTCGCTGACCTGGTCCTTGTCGAGCGGACCGATGACCACCTGGGCACCGATGTTGCGCGCTTCGCTATAGAGGGCCTCGAGGTTGCCATGGCTGGCGTCGAGGAACGTGAGCCTTACGCCGCCATTGCGCTCGGCGCTGTGGCGGTGATGGATGCGGATGCCGGCACGAATCGATTCGGCGACGCCTGCCAGGGGACCGCTATCGGGCAGGAAGACGGCGATATGGCGTACTTCCTTGCCGCGCAGCTCACGCAGAGCCAGCAGCTCGGCGGGTACGCTGCGCGCTGCGGGGTGCTGAGCGTTGCGTTCGCGCCAGGTTTCCAGGCGTGCAAACAGGCGCTCGATGTCACCGTCGCTTTCACGTACCAGGCTGGCAAGCCCCAGCCAGCCGAGGGTCAGTTCATCGGCTCCCTCGCGCAGGCTGGCCAGCTCGCTGCCCTCGAGTCGGGAAAGCGAGGTCCAGATGGCGTCGTTGAGTGCTTCGCGGTCGGTGCGTGCCTGAACGTACATCAGCAGCTCGGCTGCGGCACGATGCTCGTCGATCTGTATCAGGGCACGCCCCATGCGCTCGCGCAGGATCAGGCCGGCATCGCGTGGCATATCGATTTCGCCAAGCAACTGCCCAGCCTGGACCACGGCCCAGGGCTCCTCGAGCTCCTCGCCGAGTTCCGACAGCAGCATGGCCCAATGCAAGCGGTACTCGGCAGGCAGGCGGGCATCGTCGATCTCGCTGGCAATCTCCAGCGCCTGGGTACGCTGGCCGCGGCGTGCTAGGATGTCGGCCGCCTCGAGCCGGCTGAGTGCGGCCTGCTCGGGGTCTTGCTGCTCGGCGCGCTCGAGAAGCTGGCCGGGATCGTCGTCGGGTACGCGCTCGACGATGCCGGGAGGGGCGCAGCCGGCCATGAGGAGAGCGAGGAGCACGGTGGCCAACAGGCCGCGGGGCATTTTCAGCATGTATCCTTCCTTGTCTGCAGGCTCAGAGAGGCGCAGGACTGTCTCTGGGCCCGACAATCAACCACATTCGGCCAAGCCCGACAGTCTCCCTGAGGAACCGCCATGTCTGACACTGATCTGGGTACATTGTACGTGGTCGCCACACCGATTGGGAATCTGGAGGACATGAGCCCCAGGGCGGCCAGGCTATTGGGCGAAGTGGCGCTGGTTGCCGCAGAAGATACCCGGCATACCTCTCGGCTGTTGCGTCATCTCGGTCTCTCGGTGCCCATGCTTTCGCTGCACGAGCACAACGAGGCGGCCAGGGTCGAGCAGCTCGACGAGCGGCTGCAGCGTGGTGAGAGCATCGCCCTGGTCAGCGACGCTGGCACGCCCTTGATCAGTGATCCGGGCTTCGTGCTGGTGCGGGAGTTACGCGCGCGCGGGCGCCACATCGTGCCCGTGCCGGGCCCTTGTGCCCTGGTAGCGGCCCTTTGCGCCGCGGGCCTGCCGACCGACCGCTTCCTGTTCCAGGGCTTTCTGCCGGCCAGGACGGGAGCGCGGCGCCAGCGGCTCGAGGGGCTCGTGACTCACCAGGAGACACTGGTTTTCTATGAATCTCCACACCGCATCCGCGACACCTTGGTGGACATCGGGGCGGTATTCGGTGAGCGGCGCCTGGTGCTGGCCAGGGAGCTGACCAAGTCCTTCGAGACATTTCTCGACGGCAGCGCCCCGGCGCTGCTGGTGCGCATGGAGGCCGATCCCGATCAGGCGCGCGGTGAGTTCGTGGTCATGGTGGCTGGCGCCGAGGCGCGGGAAAGCTCCGATTCCGCCAGCCTGGAGGCCGATGCCGTGATCGAGGCGCTGCTCGCCGAGGGCGTTGGGGTGAAGCAGGCTGCGGCGGTGGCGGCGCGACTTCTGGGCGGTGCCAAGAAAGTGTGGTACGGCCGGGCCCAGGCGCTGAAGGAGACGCGCTGATACGCTGCGGAAAGACATTGAGAGGCCTCGGGCACGCTGGTATTCTTGCGCTCGGAGTCGGCCAGACAGTCGCCGCCGAGCCGGCCTTGTGTCGGTGAGGGGGAGGAAAGTCCGGGCTCCATAGGGCAGGGTGCCAGGTAACGCCTGGGCGGCGCGAGCCGACGGAAAGTGCAGCAGAGAGCAGACCGCCTACGTCTCCTACGGGAGGCCGGTAAGGGTGAAAGGGTGCGGTAAGAGCGCACCGCGCGCCTGGTAACAGTGCGTGGCATGGTAAACCCCACCCGGAGCAAGACCAAATAGGAACCCAATGGCGTGGCCCGCGTCGGGTTCGGGTAGGTTGCTGGAGGGCCGCGGTGACGCGGCTCCTAGATGAATGGCTGTCCTCGACAGAACCCGGCTTATCGGCCGACTCCCCCAATCGATTCCCTCGCTACCGGCCGCGGCCGGTGCATTCATTCAGCATCGAGACATCAGGAAAGCGCATGCCGCCACCCGCAGCAGAACCGAGCCGACATGGCTTTCGTCATGCCAGCGTGCTGCTGGACGGAGCCGTGGATGCGCTCGTTCACGACGCTGACGGAGTCTACCTGGACGGCACCTTCGGTCGTGGCGGCCACTCGCGTGCCATCCTGGAGCGCTTGAGCCCCGCTGGACGCCTGCTGGCCATCGACCGCGATCCCCAGGCGATTGCCGAGGCGCGCAGCCTGGTCGACCCCCGCTTTACCATCGAGCAGAGCGACTTCGCCCAGTTGGGCGAGATTGCACGTCGGCATGGGTTGCATGGCCGCCTGGCCGGGGTGTTGCTGGACGTCGGAGTCTCCTCGCCGCAGCTGGACGATCCCGAACGGGGCTTCAGTTTCATGCGCGACGGTCCGCTCGACATGCGTATGGACCCCAGTCAGGGTGAGAGTGCCGCCGATTGGCTGGCCCGTGCCCGCGAGGCCGATATCGCCCATGTCTTCAAGGCCTATGGCGAGGAACGCTTCGCCAAGCGCCTGGCGCGAGCCATCGTGACCCGGCGCGCCGAGCGGCCCTTCCTGCGTACCGGCGACCTTGCCGAAGTGCTCAAGGTGGCCCATCCCGCCTGGGAGAAGGGCAAGCACCCGGCGACACGCGCCTTCCAGGCCCTGCGCATTCATGTCAACGCTGAGCTGGAGCAACTGGACCAGGCGCTGTCGGCGGCGTTGGAGGCACTGGCACCGGGTGGCCACCTGGTGGTGATAAGCTTTCATTCGCTGGAGGATCGCCGGGTCAAGCGCTTCATTCGTGAGCATGTGCGCGGCGACACCGACCTGCCGCGCGGCGTGCCGCTTCGAGATGAGCAGCTCGCCAAGCGCCTGGAGATGCTGGGCAAGGCTCAGCGGCCTACCCCGGCCGAGGTCGAGACCAATCCACGCGCGCGTAGCGCGGTGATGCGCGCAGCTCGCAAGTTGACTTGAGGAATGGCATGGCGCAAGGACGGTTGTCTCCCCAAATGCTGCGTGCAGCCTGGCGTCCTGCCCGGCTGCCGAGCTGGCGTCTGCTGCTGGTGCTCGGGCTGATGCTGGCTTGCCTGGCCAGTGCCACGGCGGTCATCAACGCCAGCCACCAGACCCGCACGCAGTACGTTCGCCTACAGCAGCTCGAGCGTGAGCGCGATCAGTTGCAGACGGAGTGGGGGCAACTGCTGCTCGAGGAGAGCGCCTGGTCGTCGCCGGCGCGCATCGAGCGCCTCGCCGTCGAGCGGCTCGACATGCGCCTGCCCCACGTCAATGAAGTCGAGGTCATCCGGCCATGAGTACGGACGTGCGTGGTGGTGTGACGCCGCGTCGACGGCCGCCCATGGCGCCAATGGGTGGGCTACGTTACGTGGTGGTGCTGAGCCTGGTGCTGGTGGCGATGCTGTTACTGGCTGGCCGCATCGTGACCTTGCATGTCTTCGACCGTACCTTCCTCCAGGGGCAGGGCGATGCGCGTACCCTGCGTACAGAATCGCTCACCGCCCATCGTGGCATGATCACCGACCGCAACGGCGAGCCGCTGGCCATTTCTACTCCCGTCGTGACACTGTGGGCCAATCCACAGGAACTACCGGAGGATCGTATCCAGCGGCTGATGTTGGCCCAGGCGCTGGGAGTGGGCCTGGACGATCTCGATGCCCGGCTGGAGCGTTTCGCCGAACGCGAGTTCATGTTCCTGCGCCGCCAATTGACGCCCGTTGCCGCCCAGCGTGTGCTCGACTTGCGTGTACCGGGTGTCTACGCCCAACACGAGTACAAGCGCTACTATCCGGCCGGCGAGGTAGTGGCCCAACTGCTGGGTGTGACGAACGTGGACGACACGGGGCAGGAAGGGGTGGAGCTCGCCTACCAGCCCTATCTGGCCGGCACGCCGGGCCAGCGTCGGGTGATCAAGGACCGCCGCGGGCGGCTGGTGCGCGACCTGGCGATCCTGCGCGAGGCGCAGCCGGGTGGTGAGCTTACCTTGTCGATCGACCAGCGGCTGCAGTACATGGCGTACCGTGAGTTGAAGGCGGCGGTCGCCGAGCACGATGCCGACGGCGGCGTGGTGGTGATGATGGACGCCCGTACCGGTGAGGTGTTGGCCATGGCCAACCAACCTTCCTACAACCCCAACAATCGCGCCGGCCTGGATCCGCGAGGCTTGCGCAACCAGGCGGTCGTCGATGTCTTCGAACCGGGGTCGGTCATGAAACCGCTGGCCATGGCGGCAATCATGGAGAGCGGCCGTTTCGACAGTGACGTGGTGGTCGACACGTCGCCGGGCTGGATGCGCATCGACCGCTTCACCATCCGCGACATACGCAACTACGGCAGGCTGGACCTGGCCGGGATCCTGGAAAAGTCGTCGAATATCGGCATGTCCAAGCTGGTGCTGGAGCTCGACGACCCGCTGGTCCCCGAACTCTACCGTCGGCTCGGCTTCGGCCAGAGCACCGAGACCGGCTTCCCTGGTGAAGCGGTAGGCCACATGCCGGCTCCGGTGCGTTGGTCGCGCAGCCAGTGGGCGGCGCTCTCGTATGGCTACGGTCTGTCGGTCTCGGCCCTGCAGCTGGCCAGTGCCTATACCGCGCTGGCCAATGGTGGGGTGCGCATGCCGCCTTCGCTGCTCAAACTGGATGAGGCGCCGCAGGGAACCCCGACCATCGATCCACAGGTGGCCCACGAGCTGCTGCGCATCATGGAGCAATCCGTGCAACCTACCACCGGTGGGCGACGTGCAGGGGTGCCGGGCTATCGAGTGGCCGGCAAGACCGGTACAGTACGCAAGACTTCGGCGCAAGGTTACGAGGAGAATGCCTATCGCAGCCTGTTTGCCGGCATCGCCCCCGTTTCCGACCCGCGCATCGTCACCATTGTCATGATCGATCACCCGAGGGCAGGCGACTACTTCGGCGGTGCCGTGGCGGCGCCGGTATTCTCGCGTGTCACGGGCAGCGCCCTTCGTTTGCTCGATGTGCCACCGGACCAGCGTGCAAGATGAATTCTGCCTTTCCCACGACAGGGGGGTGCCGATGCAGGTAAGTGCTTCTCGTCTCCAGGCGGCCCTGCGCCGCTGCTGGCCCGGTCTGACGGAGCCGGGTCTTGCCGGCGATGTGCCGGTCCGCCTGGTGCTCGACAGCCGGCGGATCGAACCGGGCGACGTCTTCGTGGCCGTGCCGGGGGTGGCCGGTGACGGCCGCTCCTATCTGGCCGAGGCCCTCCAGGCCGGGGCCATCCAGGTACTCTTCCATCTCGAACCGGACGAGGCGTTGCCCGACTCGGCGCAGGGCCGGCCGGTACTCGGCCTGCCGTTCCTGCGCCAGCGCCTGGGCGAACTGGGCCGCCTGCTGTTCGACGTGCCCGATTCGATGCAACTGATCGGTGTCACCGGGACCAACGGCAAGAGTTCCGTGACTCACTATATTGCCGAGCTGAGCACGGCCCTGGGGCGTGATGCCGGCCTCATCGGCACACTGGGTGTCGGACGTCCCGGGCAGCTCGAGGATGTCGGACTGACGACGCCGGGGCCATTGGCGCTGCAGGAGGCTCTTGGCGCGCTGGCAATGAACGGGATCGATCGAGTGGCCATGGAGGTTTCCTCCCATGCGCTGGAGCAGGGGCGCCTCGATGGTTGCCATGTCACTGCGGCAGCGTTCACCAACCTGAGCCGTGACCACCTGGACTATCACGGCAGCATGGCGGCCTATGCTGCCGCCAAGGCGCGTCTGTTCCGTCGTTCCGAGCTGGCCCTGGCAGTGGTCAACGCCGACGACCCCTTGGCCCGCCTGATGCTGGCGGGCCTGTCGGATGACGCGCGTGTGCTGGCGGTCGGAGACGACCCGGCGGCGACGCTGCGAGTGATCGATTGGCAGCCCGGCCGCAACGGTCAGTTGGCCCTGGTGGCGACCCCGCAGGGAGAGCGTTCGCTCGAGCTCTCGCTGATGGGTCGTTTCAATCTCGACAATGTCCTGCTGGCCATTGCCACACTGCATGGCCTGGGCGAATCGTTCGATGCCCTGTTCGATGCGGCAGCGCAGCTGACGCCGGTGCCGGGACGCATGCAGCGGGTGGGGCATGCGGGTGGTCCGGCAGTCATCGTCGACTATGCGCATACACCCGGAGCGCTGGAAAATGCCCTTGTCGCACTGCGTGACCATCTGCCCGGCGACGGTCGGTTGTGGTGTGTGTTTGGCTGTGGTGGAGACCGCGACAGCGGCAAGCGTCCGCTGATGGGGACGGCTGCCGCGCGCTATGCCGATCTCTTGGTGATCACCGACGACAACCCCCGGAGCGAGGATCCTGGCGAGATTCGTCAGCAGACCCTTGTCGGCGTGCCGGTCGAGTCCGCTCAGCGCTGCGAGGTTGTCGCCGGACGCAGCGAGGCCATTGCCCGTACCATCGCACAAGCCAATGATGAGGACGTGATACTGATCGCTGGCAAGGGCCATGAACCGTATCAGGAAATTGCCGGCGTGCGCCATGCCTTCAGCGATGTCGCCGAGGCTGAGGTCGCCCTGGCGCGACGCAAGGAGGGGCAATGAGCGGACCCGGCCTGCAGTCCCTGGCCGCCGTGGCCGAGGCGCTCGGCGTGGCGGTGCCCGATCGCGACCTCGCACTTGGCGACATTGTCACCGATACGCGTCGACTGACACCCGGCAGCCTGTTCGTGGCGCTGCGTGGAAAGCGCTTCGATGCCCATGACTTCATCGCCCAGGCCCGCGAGGCGGGTGCCACCGCGGCGCTGGTCGAACGGTCGGTCGACGACCCGTTGCCGCAGCTGGTGGTGCAGGACACCCGCCTGGCGCTGGGGCTGCTCGGTCGCGCGCGCCGCCGTGCCTGGGGCGGTCCGCTGGTGGCAGTGACGGGCAACAGTGGCAAGACCAGCGTCAAGGAGCTGCTGGCGCGGCTGCTGGGTCAGCGCGGCAAGACCCTGGCCACGCTGGGCAATCTCAACAACGATATCGGTGCGCCGCTGACGCTGCTTGGCCTCGACGGCGGGCATCGCCAGGCAGTAGTCGAGCTGGGGGCCAACCATCTCGGCGAGATCGCCTGGACCACGGCGCTGGCCGAGCCGCAGGTCGCCATCATCACCAATGTCACCGGTGCCCATGTCGGCGAGTTCGGCGGCATGGGCCAGATCGCCCAGGCCAAGGCCGAGATCCTCGCCGGTCTTGGTCCCGATGGGGTAGCGGTACTCAATCGCGACGACGTCTATTTTCCGTTCTGGGCGCGGCTGGCCGCACCGCGGGAGGTGCTGGACTTCGGCTTTGCCGAAGAGTGCCGTGTGCGGGCTATCGAGCTGGCCTGCGACGCCCTGGGGCGCTATGCTTTCACGCTTGTCGTGGATGGCCGTCGGGTCGGTCGGGTGCAGTTGGCCCTGCTGGGGCGGCACAGCGTCGCCAATGCCTTGGCGGCCGCGTCGGGAGCGTGGGCGTTAGGGCTGGGCGACGAGCAGGTGCTGGCTGGACTGGCAGCGGCAACGCCGATGCCGGGGCGGCTGAGTCCGCTGCAGGGCATCAGGGGATGCCGCCTGCTGGACGACAGCTACAATGCCAACCCGGGAGCGGTCAGGGCGGCGCTTGCACTGTTGACCGAGTTGCCCGGCCCCAGATGGTGCCTGCTGGGCGCCATGGGAGAACTGGGGGCGGACTCGGACCGGCTGCACGCGGAAGCCGGCCACTACGCACGGGAATTGGGAATCGACGCGCTGATGACCTGTGGCGATCCGGCGCTGGCCGCAAGCCAGGCCTTCGGCGACGGCGGGCATCATTTCAACGATCACGAGGCGCTGACGCGCCATGTCCTGAACCATCTACCCACCGGTGCCAGCGTGTTGATCAAGGGTTCGCGCAGCGCTGGCATGGAACGGGTTGTGGCGGCGCTACGAGCTGACGCATCAAGGTGAACGCAACACATGCTGCTTTTTCTGGCTAATTTCCTGGCGCAGTACCAGAGCGCCTTCAATGTCTTCAACTATCTGACCCTGCGCATGATCCTGGGCACCATGACGGCCCTGCTGCTGTGCCTGTGGCTGGGCCCGTGGATGATCCGTCGCCTGGTCGAGCGACAGATCGGCCAGGCGGTACGCGACGACGGCCCGCAGTCGCACCTGTCCAAGGCCGGTACGCCGACCATGGGCGGTGCCATGATCCTGATGGCGATCGCCGTCAGTACGCTGCTGTGGGCCGACCTGGCCAACCGCTTCGTGTGGGTCGTGCTGGTGGTCACGCTGGGTTTCGGCGCGATCGGTTGGGTCGACGATTATCGCAAGGTAGTGGAAAAGAATCCCCGCGGCCTGCCGGCGCGCTGGAAGTATTTCTGGCAGTCGGTGATCGGCCTGGGTACTGCCGTGATGCTCTACCTGACGGCAACGAGTGCGGTGGAAACCAGTCTGATCGTCCCGCTGTTCAAGGATATCGTGATCCCGCTGGGCGTGTTCTACGTGGTGCTCACTTATCTGGTGATCGTAGGCAGTTCCAACGCCGTGAACCTCACCGACGGTCTCGACGGCTTGGCCATCATGCCCACCGTCATGGTTGCGATGGGGCTGGCGATCTTCGCCTATGCCAGTGGCAATGCGGTATTCGCCAATTATCTGCAGATTCCCAACATCGTCGGTGCCGGCGAGTTGGCGGTGTTCTGCGCCACCATCGCCGGGGCCGGGCTCGGCTTCCTGTGGTTCAATACCTATCCGGCCCAGGTCTTCATGGGCGATGTGGGAGCCTTGGCGCTGGGGGCGGCGCTAGGCGTGGTGGCCGTCATCGTGCGTCAGGAGATCGTGCTCTTCATCATGGGCGGCATCTTCGTGCTGGAGACCATCTCGGTGATCCTCCAGGTCGGCTCCTACAAGCTGACCGGGCGCCGCATCTTCCGTATGGCGCCGCTGCATCACCATTATGAACTCAAGGGCTGGCCGGAGCCGCGTGTCATCGTGCGCTTCTGGATCATCACCGTGGTACTGGTGCTGGTCGGCCTGGCTACGCTGAAGGTTCGCTGAGCCAGGTGGCACCGATCCCACTGCGCGAGGAGGCTGCAATGCCCAAGGTGGCGAAGGGGGAGACACTGGTGATCGGGCTCGGCGTATCGGGCTGGGCCATCTGCCGCCATCTGGCTCGGCAAGGAGTGGCCTTCATGGTGGCTGATACCCGTGAGGTGCCGCCGAGGCTCGACGAATTTCGTGCCGCCCACCCAGGCGTGGCCTTGCATTGCGGGGCGCTCACGATGCTCGATATGAGCGAGGCGGCTGAGATCGTGGTGAGCCCAGGCGTCGACCCGCATACGCCGGGTCTGGCAGAGATGTGGGGGTGTCGTCGCGATAGCGGTGAGCCGCTGGTAGTGGGGGAGATGGCCCTGTTCGTGCGCGCAGCTCGTGCGCCGATCGCCGCCATCACCGGGTCCAATGCCAAGTCCACCGTGACCACCTTGCTCGGCGAGATGGCCGAAACGGCCGGTAGACGCGTGGCAGTCGGCGGCAATCTGGGCACACCGGCCCTGGACCTGCTGGTCGATGTGCCGGAAGCGGAACTCTACGTGCTAGAACTGTCGAGCTTCCAGCTCGAGACTACCCCCTGCCTGGGTGCCGAAACCGCCGCCTTTCTCAACCTTTCCGAGGATCACCTCGACCGGCACGGCGACCTGGCGGGGTATCGTGCCGCCAAGCTGGGCATCTTTCGCGGTGCCAGGCATGCCGTGGTCAACGCCGAGGATGCCATGACCTGGCCGCTCGAGCCGCTCCCGGCCATGGATCGCTTCACGACCTTGCCTCCCCAGGCGGGTGAATGGGGCATTGCCAGACAGGCCGACCGCGATTGGCTGATGCACGGCGACACTGCGCTGATGGCAACCGACGAGCTGGGGCTGGCGGGTCGGCACAACCAGGCCAATGCGCTGGCGGCGCTGGCCATGGGCCGCCAGCTCGGCTTTCCGCTCGATGCCATGTGCGAGGTACTGCGGCGTTTCAAGGGCCTCGTCCATCGCAGTGAGTTGATCGCCGAGCGCGACGGCATCCGCTGGATCAATGACTCGAAGGGGACCAACGTCGGTGCGACGCTGGCCGCGATCGCCGGGCTTGGCCCCACGCTGTCGGGGCGGGTCGTGCTGCTGGCGGGTGGGCTGGGCAAAGGGGCCGACTTCACGCCGCTGGCCGAACCGCTGGCCCGCTACGGGCGCGAGGCGATCCTGTTCGGTGCCGATGCCGCCCAGCTCGCCGCTGCTTTGCAGGACAGCGTTGCCGTGACCCGGGTCGCCGACCTTGGGGCCGCCATGCAGCGCGCGCGCGCAATTGCCGAGCCGGGCGACTGCGTGCTGCTCTCGCCGGCCTGCGCCAGTCTCGATCAGTTTCCCAATTACATGGCCCGTGGCGAGGCGTTTCGGCAGTGGGTCCAGCGACACGTCGAGGAGTGTGGACATGGCTAAGACCAAGGCGCCCTCCACGCGCCGATTCGCCCGTTTTCGTCGGCTGCGAGAGAGTCTCTCGACCCGCGGCCAACCGTTCGATGGCTGGCTGCTGTTTGCCGCGCTGGCCTTGATCCTGATCGGCTGGGTCATGGTCACCTCGGCTTCCACCGAGGTGGCTGCCAGTCTGACCGGCAACCCATGGTACTTCAGCCAGCGACATGCCCTGTTCGTGGCCATGGCGTTGCTAGCGGCGGTGGCGACGCTGCGCTCCCCCCTGGCTTGGTGGCGCGCCAATGGACCATTGCTGCTGCTGATCAGCATTGCGCTGCTGCTGTTGGTGCTGCTGGTCGGACGCGAGGTCAATGGTAGCCGGCGCTGGTTGTCGGTTCCGCTCTTGCCCTTCAACCTGCAGGTATCGGAAGTCGCCAAGCTGTGCCTGATCGTTTATCTCGCCGGTTATCTGGAACGCTTCCTGCCCGATGTGCGTCGCAGTTGGGGGGCTTTCTTGCGTCCGCTGCTGGTCATGGGCCTCATCGCCGTACTGCTGATTCTCGAGCCCGACTATGGTGCCGTAGTGGTCATGACCGGCTGTGTGATGGGCGTGCTGCTGATGGCGGGAGCGCCGTGGGGACGGTTCGTCTTCATCCTGGCCGCGGTGGGTCTGCTCGGTTTCTACGTGGCCATCGCGGAGCCCTACCGCTTGGCACGCCTGACCAGTTTTTCCGATCCCTGGGCCGACCAGTTCGCCAGCGGTTATCAGTTGACCCAGGCCCTGATCGCCTTCGGGCGCGGGCACTGGTTGGGCATGGGACTTGGCAACAGCGTGCAGAAACTCTTCTACCTGCCGGAGGCCCACACCGATTTCGTCTTCGCCGTTTTGGCGGAAGAGCTTGGCCTGTTCGGTGCCATCGGCGTGGTGGGCCTGTTCGCATTGTTGATCTGGCGGGCGATGGCGGTTGGGCGGCGTGCCGAACTGGCGGGACTGGCCTTTGCCGCCTATGTCAGCTACGGCATCGCCATGGTGATCGGCGCCCAGGCCTTCATCAACATCGCCGTAAGTACCGGTATGCTGCCGACCAAGGGGTTGACCTTGCCGCTGCTCAGCTATGGGGGGTCCAGCCTGCTGGTGAGTGCGGCGATGGTAGCGCTGCTGCTGCGCGCCGACATCGATACTCGCCAGGCTCTGCGACGTGCCAGCGCGACTGCGCCACGCGAGGCGCCAGGGCGGCGCGAACCCAGGATCAACGGGCAAGGAGTCATGAAGTGACGCAGGCCAGGACGCGGCGGGTGCTGATCATGGCGGGGGGCACAGGCGGGCACGTGATCCCGGCGCTGTCGCTGGCCCGTGGACTGCAGGCCGAGGCGCTCGAGGTGCACTGGTTGGGTAGTCCGCACGGCATCGAGAACCACCTGGTGCCGGCGGCCGAGCTGCCGCTTCATCGTATCTCGGTAGCCGGCCTGCGTGGCAACGGCCTGGCCGGCTGGCTCAAGGCACCGTTCAACCTCACGCGTGCCGTATGGCAGGCGGCGTGCATCATTCGCCAGTTGGATCCGGTGCTGGTGGTGGGGCTCGGCGGCTTTGCCAGTGGCCCCGGTGGACTGGCGGCCTGGCTCCTGCGTCGGCCGCTGGTGATTCATGAGCAGAACGCCGTGGCGGGCTTGACCAATCGTGCCCTGGCGCGGCTGGCCCGACGCGTCTATGCCGCCTTCCCGCAGGCGTTCGGCAACCGGGGCGAGGTAGTCGGCAACCCGGTGCGTGGCGAGATCGCCGCCTTGGGTGAATCGCCGCGGGAGGCGTTGTCGATGCGAGGGCGGCGGCTGAGGCTGCTGGTGGTGGGCGGCTCGCTGGGTGCACTGCCGCTCAATCAGCGCCTGCCCGAGGCGCTGGCGGCGCTGCCCGAGGCGAGCCGTCCCGAAGTGCGTCACCAGGCCGGCCGCGACAAGGACACGGCCACCCGTGAGGCCTATGCGGCACAGGGCGTCGCAGCCGAGGTGAGTGCCTTTATCGACGACATGGCGGCGGCCTACGACTGGGCCGACCTGGTAGTGTGCCGGGCCGGGGCTTTGACCGTTTCAGAAGTGGCCGCAGCGGGCAAGCCGGCGCTGTTCGTACCCTTGCCCCATGCGGTCGACGACCACCAGACCGCCAATGCCCGAGCCTTGGTGGCGGCGAACGCGGCCCAACTGATGCCGCAACACGACATGACCGCGGCGTCGCTGGCCGAGAGCCTGGCGATGCTGCTCGATCCCGACACTCTTGCCACCATGGCCAGGCAGGCGCGCCACTGTGCGCACCTCGATGCCGTCGAACGCCTGGTGGCCGGTTGCATGGAGACAGCGCTTGAGCGATAGCACCTTGAGGCCGGTTCCCGGTCAGGCAACGCTGCCCCGTCACGGACGGGGCCTGGGCATGCGCCGTATTCGGCACATTCATTTCGTAGGTATCGGCGGCGCCGGCATGTGCGGCATCGCCGAGGTCCTCGCCAACCAGGGGTATCAGGTCAGCGGCAGTGACCTGAAGGCCTCGACGGTAGTGACCCGGCTGCGCGAACACGGTATTCGCGTGATCATCGGTCATGCCGAGGAGAACGTGGCGGGTGCCGATGTCGTTGTGGTCTCCACCGCCGTGGACCCCTCGAACCCCGAGATTCGCTGGGCTCATGATCACCGTGTGCCGGTGGTTCGCCGCGCCGAAATGCTTGCCGAGCTGATGCGCTTTCGTCATGGCATCGCGGTGGCCGGTACCCACGGCAAGACGACCACCACCAGCCTCACGGCGACGCTGCTCGCCGAAGGTGGGCTCGACCCGACCTTCGTCATCGGTGGCAAGCTGACCAGCGCCGGAACCAATGCGCGATTGGGCGAGGGCGATTACCTGGTGGCCGAGGCCGACGAGTCCGATGCCTCGTTCCTTCACCTGCAGCCGATGGTGTCGATCGTCACCAATATCGATGCCGATCACATGAGCACCTACGGCGGTGATTTCGAGCGGCTCAAGGGAACCTTCATCGAGTTCCTGCACAATCTGCCTTTCTACGGCTTGGCCATCCTGTGCATCGACGACGAGCACGTGCGTGGTCTGCTCGACCGTGTCCATCGACAGTTCGTCACCTACGGCTTCAGCGAGGATGCCGACTACCGGGTCGTCGACTTCACCCAGCAGGCCGGCGAGGTTCACTTCACCGCCCTGCGCCCTGACGGCCTGGCGCCGCTGGAGGTACGCCTGGGCATGCCGGGGCGGCACAATGCGCTCAACGCCCTGGCGGCGATCGCCGTGGCAACCGACGCCGGCGTCGCCGATGCCGCCATCCTGCGTGGCCTGGCGGGCTTCGCCGGCGTGGGGCGCCGCTTCCAGGTGCATGGTCACTTCGCGCCGCCCGGCGGCAGCGGCGAGGTCATGCTGGTGGACGACTACGGTCACCATCCGCGCGAAGTGGAAATGGTGATCAAGGCAGTGCGGGCCGGCTGGCCCAGCAGGCGACTGGTGATGATCTATCAGCCGCACCGCTACACCCGTACACGCGATCTTTACGAAGACTTCGTGCGCGTGCTTGCCGGGGTCGATGTGCTGCTGTTGCTCGATGTGTACAGTGCGGGAGAGACGCCGATTCCAGGCGCCGATGGCAAGACCCTGGCGGGCTCTATCCGCCAGCGCGGTACTCTCGATCCGATTTTCGTACAGCACAAGTCCGAGTTGCCGGCATTGCTGGCCAAAGTGTTGCGTGCCGACGACATCCTGATCACCCAAGGAGCGGGGGACGTGGGCGGCATCGCCCTTGGGCTGGCCGAGAGCCGTTTGATTCTCGACGAGGTGGAGTTATGACACAGGCGAGCGAATTTGGGCGGGTCGTGGTGCTGTATGGCGGCAATTCCGCCGAGCGCGAGGTTTCCCTCAGAAGCGGGGCAGCGGTACTGGCGGCGCTGGAGCGCAGTGGCATCGACGTGATCGGCTACGATCCGGCAGATGGTGGACTGGTCGGGCTCGAGGCGCTCGCTCCCGATCGCGTCTTCATCGCCCTGCATGGTCGCGGAGGCGAGGATGGCACCCTACAGGGGGCCCTCGAGCTGCTGGGCATTCCGTATACAGGCAGTGGAGTGCTGGCTTCTGCGCTGGGCATGGACAAGCAGCGTACCAAGCTTGTCTGGCAAGCGCTGGGGCTGCCGACCCCGGAATCGCTGATGCTGACGGAAGATGCCGACTGGGATGGTATCGTCGCCCAGCTAGGGCTGCCGCTGATCGTCAAGCCGGTGCACGAGGGCTCGACCCTGGGCATCAGCATTGTCGAGAGCAAGGAAGCCTTGAGGTCGGCCTATCGGGAGGCGGCTCGCTTTGATGCGCGCGTCATGGCCGAGCGCTTCATCCACGGCGAGGAGTACACCGTGTCGCTGCTGGGCGCGTGCGTGCTGCCGGCCATTCGTGTCGAGGTGCCCAGCGGTTTCTACGACTACGAAGCCAAGTACAACTCCAACGACACGCGCTACCACCTGCCGTGTGGCCTGGATGCGGGGCAAGAGGCAACGCTGGGCGAGCTGTGCCGTCGAGCCTTCGAGGCTGTGGGCGGCGAAGGCTGGGGGCGCGTCGATGTGATGCGCGACGGCGAGGGGCGCTTCTGGCTGATCGAGGTCAATACCTCCCCGGGAATGACCGACCACAGCCTGGTGCCTCAGGCGGCCGCTCATGCCGGCATCGATTTCGATGAGCTGGTGCTGCGCATCCTCGGCACCACGCTGGAGCCGTGCCAGGCATGAGTACCCGCGGCTCGACGTTGGGCATATTGCTGCTGCTGATCCTGCTGGGGGCCGGCGGTCGTGCCCTGTGGACTTGGCTCGATCGGCCCATCGAGCGCGTTTCGATCCGCGGCGAGTTGCATCATGTCAGCGCCGACTATCTGCGCTCGCAGCTGGCGCCTCTGTTGCAGGGCCAGACCTGGCTATCGGCCGATCTCCCTGCGCTGCGTCGTCGCGCGCGCAACATCGACTGGCTCGATGAGGTTCGAGTGGCTCGCGAGTGGCCCTATACCCTGGCCTTCGAGCTGGTCGAGCAGGTACCGGTGGCGCGTTGGAACGACGACTACCTGCTCAACCCCGACGGCGAGCCGTTTGCCTTTGCCCCGGTGGAGCCGCCCGATGGCCTGCCGGACCTGGCCGGCCCGGTCGGCAGCGGCGCCGAAGTTCTGGCTTACCATAACCGGCTGGCCCCACGTTTCGAAGCGCTGGGGCTGACCATCACCCAACTGCGACTGGAGCCCCGTGGTGCCTGGCGCTTTCAGCTCGACGACGGCGTGTGGGTGATGCTGGGGCGCAGCGATCGTGAGGCGCGGCTGGCCAGGCTGACTGCCGCGTGGCAGCGACAGCTGGGCCCGCAAGCGACGCACATTCGCTACATCGACCTGCGTTATCCCAACGGCGTGGCCGTGGCCTGGCACGGTGAAACCGACATCGAGGAGGAGGATGACGGTACGGGTTGAAACCTTTTGTCACGTGCAGGTCTCATCTTGCAGTCATTGCGCTATTTTCTTTGTCCTCAATAACCCGTATCGTGAACCAGGTTTTTCGTAATGGACTGGTGGTTTAACGCCAGTTGTTTCTATAATGGGCGCAATGACCATTTATCAGAATAATGGGATTCCCAGCGGGTCAAGTTTCAGGAGACACTCCGGCACATGGCAGTCACTTCCAACTCATCCAATATGGTAGTCGGACTGGATATCGGAACGTCCAAGGTAGTGGCCATTGTCGGACAGCCTACCGATGACGGTGGCATCGAGATTGCCGGGATCGGATCGCACCCCTCTCGCGGTATGAAGAAAGGCGTGGTGATCAATATCGAGTCGACGGTCCAGTCGATCCAGCGTGCCGTGGAAGAGGCCGAGTTGATGGCCGGCTGCGATATCCATTCGGTGTATGTCGGCGTGGCGGGCAGCCATATCAGTTCGATGAATTCGGACGGCGTGGTTGCGATAAAAGAGCGTGAAGTGATGTCCACCGATATCGATCGTGTGATCGATTCGGCTCGAGCGCGTGCCATCTCCGAGGGGCAGCGCGTGTTGCACGTTTTGCCTCAGGAATTCGCCATTGACACCCAGGGTGGTATTCGTGAGCCACTCGGTATGTCCGGCGTACGTCTCGAAGCGCGTGTCCATCTGGTTACGGCCGCGCTCAATGCGGTGCAAAACATCGATAAATGCGTGCGGCGCTGTGGTCTGGAGGTCGATGCCATCATTCTCGAGCAGCTCGCTTCCAGCATGGCAGTGCTGACCGAGGACGAGCGCGAGCTCGGGGTCTGCATGGTCGACATCGGTGGCGGTACCACCGACATTGCCGTCTTCACCGAGGGGGCCATTCGCCACACCGCGGTGATCCCCATTGCCGGCGATCAGGTCACCAACGACATCGCCATGGCGCTGCGCACCCCGACTCAGTATGCCGAAGAGATCAAGGTCAAGTACGCCTGCGCCCTGACCCAACTGGCCGCCAGTGACGAAATGATCAAGGTGCCCAGCGTCGGTGATCGTCCCGCGCGCGATCTTTCGCGCCAAGCCTTGGCCGAAGTGGTAGAGCCGCGCTACGAGGAGCTGTTCACCTTGATTCGCGACGAACTTCGGCGCAGCGGCTACGAGGACCTGGTGGCAGCCGGCGTGGTACTCACCGGTGGCACCTCGCGCATGGAGGGGGTCGTTGAGCTGGCTGAGGAGATCTTCCACATGCCGGTGCGCATCGCCTGCCCCCATAACGTGCGCGGGCTGTCCGACGTGGTGCGCAACCCGATTTATTCAACGGGTGTAGGTTTGCTACATTACGCCATTCAGGAGGCTCGGCAAGGGCATGGCCGTGAGGGTAGGGTAGTGGCAGCGCCACCCAGGCGCGACGACGTCTCCCAGCGTGGTGGATGGGAAGGGATTCCGGCGCTGGCAAAACTCAAGGGCTGGTTGAAAGGAAATTTCTAATAGGGCCGCGGCGCGGTCCAGGAGACGGGGCTTATGTTCGAACTGGTAGATAGCGCACCCTCGAGCAGTGCGGTCATCAAGGTCGTCGGCGTAGGTGGCGGTGGTGGTAACGCCGTCAACCACATGGTCGAGAGCAATATCGAAGGCGTCGAGTTCATCTGCGCCAACACGGACGCCCAAGCGCTCAAACGGGTGGCCGCCAAGACCGTGCTCCAGCTCGGCAACGAGATCACCAAGGGGCTGGGTGCGGGCGCCAACCCCGAGGTGGGTCGCCAGGCCGCCATGGAGGACCGCGAGCGTATCGCGGAGCTGATCAGCGGTGCCGACATGGTCTTCATCACTGCCGGCATGGGTGGTGGCACCGGCACCGGCGGTGCGCCGGTCGTCGCCCAGGTGGCCAAGGAACTCGGCATCCTCACCGTGGCCGTGGTGACTCGACCGTTCCCCTTCGAAGGGCCGAAGCGCATGCGTGTGGCCGAGGAAGGCATGAGGGAACTGTCGGAACACGTCGACTCCCTGATCACCATTCCCAACGAGAAACTGCTCTCGGTGCTGGGCAAGAATGCCAGCCTGCTGACTGCCTTCAGTGCCGCCAATGATGTGCTGTTGGGTGCCGTGCAGGGGATCGCTGAACTGATCACCAGCCCAGGCATCATCAACGTCGACTTCGCCGACGTACGCACGGTGATGTCCGAGATGGGCATGGCGATGATGGGGACCGGCGGCGCCACCGGCGAGAACCGCGCCCGCGAAGCCGCCGAAAAGGCCATTCGCAGCCCGCTGCTGGAGGATATCGACCTGCACGGAGCACGCGGCATTCTGGTCAACATCACCGCTGGGCCGGACCTGTCGATCGGCGAATTCAACGATGTTGGTGCCACGGTCCAGGAGTTCGCTTCGCAGGATGCGACCATCGTCGTGGGCACTTCCATCGACATGGACATGACCGACGAGTTGCGGGTTACGGTAGTGGCTGCGGGCCTCGAAGGGCGTCAGGTCAAGGCCGCCGCCGCTGCGGGTCGTGAGACCGCCAAGCGCAACGAGGGCAGCGAGTATCGCCAGCGTGCGCAGCCGTCCATGCGGCAGCAGAGTGCCGTGGCCAAGGCCGAGCCCCAGGAAACGGTCAAGCCGCAGGTCGAGAAGCGTCGTACACCTCAGGAGCTGGACGACTATCTCGACATTCCGGCCTTCCTGCGTCGACAGGCTGATTGAAAAAAGCTATTGAATGCATAGGCAGGGCCAGGAGATGTTTTTTTGTTGAAACATCCGTTCGGTGTTATAGTGAACGGTGTTTGATAACCTACAACGGCCTGGCTACTGCCCATGATCAGACAACGCACCCTGCAAAACACCATCCGCGCCACCGGCGTTGGCCTCCATTCCGGCAAGAAGGTGTACTTGACCTTGCGTCCGGCTCCGGTGAACACGGGCATCGTGTTCGTGCGTACGGACTTGGATCCTGAGGTACAGGTGCCGGCCAGTGCTGCCTTGGTCACCGACACAACTCTGTGTACCGCGCTCTCTCGGGGCGACGTCAAGGTCGCGACCGTGGAACACCTCATGTCCGCCCTGGCGGGTCTGGGCATCGACAATGCCTATATCGATATCAGCGCGCCCGAAGTGCCGATCATGGATGGCAGTGCCGGCCCGTTCGTCTTCCTGATCCAGTCGGCAGGCATCGCCGAGCAGGAAGCGCCGAAGAAATTCATCCGCATCAAGCGTGAAGTGGTGGTGCAGGACGAAGGCAAGGAAGCACGCTTCCTGCCGCACCAGGGTTTCAAGGTCTCGTTTGCCATCGAATTCGACCACCCGGTATTCGAGGACCAGAAACAGACCGCGGTGGTGGACTTTTCCACGACCTCCTTCGTCAAGGAAGTCTCCCGCGCGAGAACCTTCGGTTTCATGCGTGACCTCGAGCACCTGCGCGCCAACAATCTGGCCTTGGGCGGCAGCCTCGACAATGCCATCGTGGTAGACGACTATCGCATCGTTAACGAAGGTGGGCTGCGCTACGAAGACGAGTTCGTCAAGCACAAGGTGCTCGACGCCATCGGCGATCTCTACCTGCTGGGCTACAGCCTGATCGGCGAGTTCCGCGGCGTGAAGTCGGGGCATGCGTTGAACAACCAGCTATGCCGGGCGCTGCTGGCCCAGCCCGACGCATATGAAATCGTCACCTTCGAGAACGAGCGCGAGCTGGCTCCGATCTCCTACGCCCAGCCTGCCATGGCCTGAGGCTTGGGCTGGCTGCCAGGGCTGCCCGTAGTGACGCGATGACGATGTGAAATGCGCCGCCCTCCATGAGGGCGGCGTTTTTTTACCTCAGGCGAACCATGCTTTCATCGTCCGGGTGATGCTGCGCATGTCTTCGGTGGAGGTGATATAGGCGGGCATGGTGTAGAGCCAGCGACCGAAGGGGCGCAGCCAGACACCGCGAGCACGTGCAAATGCTGCGGCTCCTTCGAGATCGGCTGCGTCGTCGGCTTCGATGACGGCGGTGGCGCCCAGTACCCTGACGTCACGCACCCGAGGGTGGCGGCGAAGCGCCGGGTCAGCGAGCAGCTCTTCGCGCAGCACTCGGTTGAGGATCGCAATCTTCTCCAGGTAGTTTTCCTCCTCGAACACGGCGAGACTCTCTAGCGCCACGCGGCAGGCCAAAGGGTTGCCCATGAAGGTGGGGCCGTGCATGAAGGCGTGTAGCGGTGTGTCGCCGATGAAGGCATCGTGCACCCGGTCGGTGGCTAGGGTCGCCGCATGGCCCAGGTAGCCACCGGTCAGCCCCTTGGAGAGCACCATGATGTCCGGGGTGATAGCGGCGTGGTCGGCAGCGAACAGCTTGCCGGTACGGCCAAAGCCGGTGGCCACCTCGTCGAACACCAGCAGCACGTCGAATTCGTCGCATAGCTCGCGCGCGCCCTTGAGATAGAGCGGCGAGGTCATGTTGAGGCCGCCGGCGGCCTGCAGCAGCGGCTCCATCAGTAGTGCGGCAATTTCATGGTGATGCGGCTCGAGTACCGCACGCAGGGCGGCGAGATCTTGCGCCACCGCTTCGGGCGCGGCGTCATACGGTGCCGTGGGGGCTGGGGCGAAGTGGTGGTTGGGCAGGTAGCCGGAGAACAGGCTGTGCATGCCCTCTTCAGGATCGCACACCGCCATGCAGCCGCTGGTATCGCCGTGGTA
Source organism: Halomonas sp. A29 (assembly GCF_046723295.1). Lineage (NCBI taxonomy): Bacteria > Pseudomonadati > Pseudomonadota > Gammaproteobacteria > Oceanospirillales > Halomonadaceae > Halomonas > Halomonas sp. A29. The sequence continues at coordinate 201,002 of NZ_JAXQPR010000005.1, read as the reverse complement.
GGCCTTCATCAGCGACAGCATGCGATGCTTGCCGGGTTTGCCGCGCAGGTGGTGGTACTGCACCGCCATCTTCATGGCCACTTCCATGCCCACCGAACCGCTGTCGGAGAAGAACACGTGCTCGAGCCCGGGCGGCGTGATCCGTACCAGCTCGCGTGCCAGGCGATCGGCGGGCTCATGGGTAAGGCCGCCCAGCATCACGTGGCACAGAGCGTCGGCCTGATCCTTGATGGCACTCACCAGGCGAGGATGGGCATAGCCATGGATCATGCACCACCAGGAGCAGGTGGCATCGAGCAGTGTCTCGCCGCCCTCGAGGGTAAAGCGAGGGCCTTCACCGCCCACGACCTTGGGTGTGGCAGGTTGGGTGAGCAGGTGGGCATAGGGGTGCCAGACGGGGGATGCCATCATGCCTCCGTAAGTGGGAAGAGTGGGGTGTCGAACCTATGTTGCAGGCGCGCGCAGGCGCAGCGAAGAAAAGACGCAGTCGTAAGGAGAAGCGAAGACAAGCTTAATGGAAATTTCGTGCAGCTCGGTGGAATCGAGCTGTGATGGTGCGGATGGGGAGACTTGAACTCCCACGCCCGAAGGCACCAGAACCTAAATCTGGCGTGTCTACCAATTCCACCACATCCGCAGGGTTGGGCAGGCGTCCACATTGTACGGACCCGCGGACGCAAGTCAATCGCCTTCGGGTAGCTGGAGGTGTGCCACGGCTGCTTCTGGGCGCCTGGCTGGGGCAACCCGGCGCAGGCGTGGCACTACGCCGAGACAGGGGGCTGCGAGGGTGCGCTGCAGCGTGGCCAGGTTGTCGGCATAGAGAGAAGCGTCACGCGCAAAGTCGGCATCGAGCAGGTTGCCCACCCAGCCAGCCAGTTGGGCACCATCCGCGCGTATGGCTTCGGCAGTCAGTCGCGCGTGGTTGAGGCAGCCGAGCTTGAGGCCCACCACCAGGATCACCGGCAGGCGCAGGCGCAGGGCCAGGCCGGCAAGGTCTTCGCTGTCATTGAGGGGCACGCGCCAGCCCCCGGCGCCCTCGACGAGGATGAGATCACGGGGTTCTGCCAACAAAGGCGCGACATGCTCGCAGAGCTGGGCAAGGTCGACCTTCACATCGGCCTGGCCGGCGGCCAGGTGCGGCGCGATGGCGGGTTCGAAGGCGAAGGGATTGATCTGGTCGTAGGCCGCGGCCGGCACGCTGCGTGCCAGCAGAGCGAGGGCATCGTCATTGCGCAGTCCGGCCTCGGTGCGGCGGCACCCCGAAGCGATGGGCTTCAGGCCCAGGGTGGTCAGCCCTTGTGAGCGGGCCAATGCCAGCATAGCGGCAGTGACGAGGGTCTTGCCGGCATCGGTATCGGTGCCGGTCACGAAATAACGGGTCATGCTTCCGACTCCTTGTCGAGCACCAGGGTCAGTCGTTGATAGCTGACCGGCAGTCCCGCAGGCTCGCGCAGCGATTCGTAGCGGCGCTTGGCACCGGCCAGGTCGGAGCGGGTGAGGCGGGCGTCGGGGCGCGGGATCTGGGCGCCGACTCCCTTGATCGAGGCCATTACCGCCGCCAGATCGGGATAGAAGAAGCGCTCCGTAGTGGCATTGCACTGAACGTGCCGGAAGCCGGCCAGGCGTGCGCTGGCCACGTGACGCTCCCGTGAGCGGAAGTCGAGCAGGGCACCAGGCGACGACCAGGCATGGCTGACCTCGTGCAGGGTGCCGGGCCCCAGGGTATTGATCACTGCTCGGCCACCGGGGCGAAGCACCCGGTAGAGCTCCGCCATCACGGCGTCCAGATCCGGGCACCACTGGATGGCCAGATTGGAGAACACCAGTTCTACATGCTGGTTCGCCAGAGGCAGGGCGGCGGCATCTGCGCACAGCCAGTCGATGCCTCTCGGGGCTTCCCGACGAGCTTCGTCGAGCATCCCCGGGGCGAGGTCGAGCCCAAGCACCCGGCAATCTGGACCGAAACGCGCCGCCAGGCGGCGGCACCAGTGTCCCGGCCCACAGCCCAGGTCGAGCACATGAGCTGCCTGGTCGGGCAGGAGTGTCCAGAGCGCTTCGCCCATCTGCAGCTGAGCCTGGGCCAGGTAGGTGTACTGTGCCGACGCACGGGAAAAGGCCCGGGCGACGTGTCGACGCCAAGCGCTTGGCGCACTTGCCTCATGGCAGGTGGTGGGCAGCGGAGACGAGCTCACGAGACGGCCTCGCTTTGGGCGATGTGCTCGTGATCGATCTTGTGCGCCAACTCGACGAGATGCTTCGCCAGTGCATCCGGGCGTGACAGCATCGGGCAATGGCCGCTGTCGGCGAGAGTCAGATCGGCCGTTTGCCGTGCTGTCTTGCCCATCAGCTTGTCCTGTTGGCCGGTGAGACGATGGATCGGGCAGGGGGGTGCGGCCAGTACGTCGCTGAGGTCGATATGCGCCAACTGGTCCAGGCCCGTGGCCAGGGTCTGACTGGAAGCGCTGGGTTGCTTGCCGAGGAGGTCGAGCAGGCGGCGATGTGCCGCGCGCGGGGCGGGTTCCCCCTGCAGTTGCCAACGCAAGAAATGTTGCCAGGTCGCACGTGGGTCACGATCGAAGGCACGGCGGAAGGTGGCCAGCTCGGCAGGCCTGACGCCATCCTCACTGCAAAAGCGAGACCCAGTACCCATCAGCACCAGGGCCCGGGGAGGCGGCAGGTGGGCCAGCAGCGCGCCGGCCAGCAGTCCGCCGAGCGACCAGCCGACCCAGATGGCCTCTGTGGTCAGGTCGTCCACCATCTTGCCAGCCAGGGCCGAGAGACTCGTTGGGAGATTATCGTCGAGGCGTTCACCGTAGCCCGGCCAGTCGGGAGTGCTGACCTCGGTACCATCTGGCCAGTAAGAAGCGAGCGGCTGCCAGATGCGCGCATCGATACCCCAGCCTGAAAGTAGAACCAGCGTCGTCAACTCTCTTCCTCCCGGTGCAGGCGTGTCAGGTTCTCGAGCAGACGGTCCAGGGCATCGCGGCTGTGGGTGGCGCACAAAGTAATGCGCAACCGGGCCTCACCCTGCGGCACGGTCGGTGGGCGAATGGCGCCGACCAGCAAACCCGCCTCGCGTAGCCGAGCGGCCCAGTGCATCACGCTCCCGCTCTCTCCCAGAACCAGCGGTTGGATGGGCGTGAAGGAGTTGGTCAGCGGCAGGTTGAGCAGCGCGGCCTCGTGGCGGAAGTAGGCGATGGTTTCTCGCAGGCGTTCGCGGCGCTCGGGTTCGGCGGCCAGAATGTCGAGTGCCGCAAGGGTGGCTGCGGCCACACCGGGCGGCTGGGCGGTGGTATAGACGTAGGGGCGGGCAAACTGGATCAGGTGCTCGATCAGTGCTTCGCTGCCAGCGACGAAGGCGCCAGCGGTTCCCAGCGCCTTGCCCAGGGTACCGACCAGTATCGGCACGCGCTCGACCCCGTGGGCACGACCGACACAGCCGTCGCCATGGGCTCCGAGAACGCCCAGCCCATGAGCATCGTCGATCATCAGCCAGGCGCCATGCCGAGCGCTGATTTCCGCCAGGCCGGCGATATTGGCCACGTCGCCATCCATGCTGAACACGCCGTCGCTGACCACCAGCCTGGTCGAGTCCGCCGGTGCTCGGGCGAGCAGGCGATCGAGGTCATCGAGGTCACGATGGTGGAAGCGCCGCGAGCGCGCCCCGGCAAGGGCGGCCCCATCGAGCAGCGAAGCGTGGTTGAGGCGGTCCTGAAAGACATGAGTGTCGCTGTCGCACAGCGCCTGAAGCGTTCCCAGGTTGGCCATGTAGCCGGTGGAGAAGAGCAGCGCCCGGGGGCGTCCGACGAGTTCGGCCAGGCGTCTCTCGAGGGCTTCATGAACCTCCAGATGGCCACTGACCAAGTGCGAGGAGCCGGCGCCGGCACCGAACTGGCGTGCTCCCGCGGCCTGGGCTTCGGCCAGCCGTGAATCGCCGGCAAGACCAAGGTAATCGTTGCCGGCGAAGTCGATCAGTCCGGCCTGGAGCGTATGACGCTCGCGCCAAAGCCCCTGGGCGCGGCGCCAGGCCGCGGCTTCACTGAGGCGCTCAGGCCAGGCATGAGGGGCGGGCGACATCGCGTTCAGGCCTGGGTGGCATCATAGGCCAGGGCGGCGCTATGGGTCTGGCTCGTCTGGCGTGCCAGGGCGTCTGCGAGTTCAGCCTTCTGCCGCTCGTCGTCGTGGCAGGTATCGCGCCGTTCGGGGTGGAGCCCGAGCTTGTCGAACAGGGCTCGGTCGCGGGTGGCCTGAGGATTGCCGGTAGTCAGCAGCTTGTCGCCATAGAAGATGGAGTTGGCCCCGGCGAGGAAGGCCAGCGCCTGGGTCGACTCATCCATCTGTTCGCGACCGGCCGAGAGCCGCACATGGCTCGCCGGCATCAGGATGCGGGCCACGGCGATGGCACGCACGAACTCGATGGGATCGAGGTCCTCGACGTCTTCCAGCGGCGTACCGGGTACCTTGACCAGCATGTTGATCGGTACCGATTCGGGGTGCGGTTCGAGCCGGGCCAGTTGCTGCAGCAGGGCAGCGCGGTCGCGAGGGGCCTCGCCCATGCCGAGGATGCCGCCGGCGCAGACCTTCATTCCCGCCTCGCGTACGTTGGCCAGGGTCTCCAGGCGATCGGCGTAGGTGCGGGTGGTGATGATCTCGCCATAGTATTCCGGCGAGGTGTCGAGGTTGTGGTTGTAATAGTCGAGACCGGCCTCGGCCAGGCGGCTGGCCTGATCGCCATCGACCATGCCCAGCGTCATGCAGGTCTCGAGCCCCAGAGCCTTGACCTGGCGCACCATCTCAAGCACCACGGTGAGATCCTTCTCGCGTGGGCTGCGCCAGGCCGCGCCCATGCAGAAGCGGCTGGCGCCGGCCTCCTGGGCGGCCTTGGCCTGGGCTACCACCTTCTCGATCTCCAGCAGCTTCTCCTTGTCCAGCCCAGTGGCGTAGTGGCCCGACTGGGGGCAGTACTTGCAGTCCTCCGGGCAGGCACCGGTCTTGATCGACAGCAGGGTGGAGACCTGCACGGCATTGGCGTCGAAGTTGGCGCGATGTACCTGCTGGGCGCGGAACAGCAGGTCATTGAAGGGCAGGGAGAAGAGCGCCTCGATCTCGGCCAGTGACCAGTCATGGCGAATCTCGACGTCTACTGCTGGTTGGGCTGGGCCGTTCAGGCTGGCGTGCTGGACATTGGACATAGAGGGGGCTCGTCTTGGTCAACTTTGCGGTACTTCAAGATTGACTGTGAGCGTACGTGAATTTGACTTTCTGTCAACCAGACGAGTAGGCAAGGTTGACGGGGCGTGGTGCCGAGCTAGGAACACGTCGCATGGGAAATGATAAGCTTCTTCGCATGGAAGGGCGTGACAGGTACACCTCGAATGGCACCAGACCCGGAACGGAAGCGCGTTGCAATGGCAGGCGAGCTGCCACAGTTCACACGGCTGCGCGGCTGGCTGCGGCCGCTGTGGCATGGTATCGACCGCGGCCTGCGCCAGGCCCTGCCGGGGCGCTGCGGCTTCTGCCTGGCGCCGGCCGTGCAGGAGCGCCCATGGTGCCAGGCCTGCTTCGAGGCGCTGCCGTGGAACCTGCCAGCCTGTCCGAGCTGTGCCGAACCGCAGCCATCGGGCTCGCTGGCGGGCAGGCGCTGTGGCCACTGCCTGACCCGGCCGCCGGCTTTCATTCGTGCGCGGGTGCCGCTGCGCTACGAGGACGAGGTAGTAAGGCTGGTGCAGCGCTTCAAGTTCCATGCCTCGCCGCGTGCCGGCAACGTGCTGCTCGAGCTGCTCGAACTCGGGCTGCCACCGGAGGCCCTGACCTGGCCCGAGGCGCTGATCCCGGTACCATTGCACCCCAGGCGGGCGCGGGAGCGCGGCTTCGACCAGGCCGATTGGCTGGCCCGGCGCCTGGCGGCGCGCCATGGCCTGCGCTTGGCGTACGCGGTGCGACGCCAGCACACTCGCTCGCAGCGCGGCCTCGATCGCGCCGAGCGCTACCGCAATCTGCGCGACGGTTTCGAGGTGAGGGGCTCGCTGCCACCGCGCGTGGCGCTGCTAGATGACGTCATGACCACCGGCGCCACGCTGGACGCGCTGGCCCAAGCCTGTCTGGCGGCCGGTGCGAGTGAGGTGGAAGCCTGGGCGGTGGCCCGCACGCCGCTGCTGATCGAGTGATTCGCTGGCGCACCGAGGCTGTTACCATGGGGGCTTCCTTCAGCCGGTGAAACACATGCACAGCACGCCACATCCTTTTGCAGCACTTTCGCCGGCACGTGTCGTGGCGGCCATCGAGTCGCTAGGCTTCTGGTTGCCGGGCGAGCCGTTCGCCTTGAACAGCTACGAGAACCGCGTGTACCTGCTGCATGACGACGAGGGTCGGCGCTGGGTGGCTAAGTTCTATCGCCCCGCTCGCTGGAGCGATGCGCAGATCCAGGAGGAACACGATTTCCTCGATGAGCTGGCTGCGGAAGGCGTTGCCGTGGCGCCACCCTGGCGCGATGAGGCCGGTCGTAGCCTGCATCATGCCGAGGGTTTTCGGCTGGCGCTGTTTCCCCAGCTATCCGGACAGGCCCCGGAACTGGAGAACCCTTCCCACCTGTTTGCCCTTGGCGAGCTGATCGGCGCCGTGCATGCGGTTGGCGAGCGTGGCGAGTTCCAGCATCGGGTAAGACTCGATCTGGATGGTATGGTGCGTGAGGCCCGGCAGCGTGTGCTGGCAGCGCCTTGGCTGGACCGTCGCCAGCGCCAGGCCTATGAACGTATCTCCGAGGCGCTGCACAAAGAGCTGCAGGCTCATGCGTGGACACCGCAGCAGACGATCCGGGTGCAGGGTGATTGCCACATCGGCAACCTGCTCGGCCGTGACGATCTCTTTTCCCTGGTCGATTTCGACGATGCCATGATGGCACCTGCGGTGCAGGATCTATGGATGTTTCTCACCGCCGAGCACGAAGCGGAGTGGCACATGCAGCTTTCGGAGGTGCTGGAGGGCTACGAACAGCACCGTGAGTTCGACCGCCGCGAGCTGGCGCTGATCGAACCCTTGCGTACGCTGCGCCTGATGCGACACAGCGCCTGGCTGGTAGCGCGTTGGGATGACCCGGCCTTTCCCCCGGCCTTTCCCTGGGTCGCCGATGCTGGCTATTGGGACGCCCACATTCGCCAGTTGGAGCAGCAGCGCCTGGCGCTTGGCCGGTCGCCGCGCTGGCTGACCTGAACTCGGGAGGACGCGCACCCTCTACGGGTGCGCAAATACAAGGAGCTCCAAAACAGCAAGCTCAGTCGCTGTCGGGGTCAGGACGCTCGGCGGGGATGGGGTTGGCCACGCCGGCACCATCGGCCTGGCGGCGCTGCTCGTTGATACGGGCAGAGGGGTTGTCCTGCTCTTCGATCTCCAGGCGGCTGGCCAGCTTGAGATGAAAGACATGATCGCTCGGCAATTCGCAGCGGCCGGCATCGCACACTGCCAGACCGTAGCTGCCGTCCAATTCGTAGGCAGCTGCGGAGATATCGCCGCTGTAGATATCGCTGTCGCCGCCATCGGTCTCGATGCAGGTCAGTGCCTTGGCGGCGATGCGTAGCCGGTCGCCATCCTGGCGGGCATCGCCCACCACGACGCAGTATTCGGGCAGCTCATGGGTGGCATCGTCAAGGCCACTGACGGGGCGCAGCAGGATGTCGTCGCGGCGCCCGCTCTCCCCTTCGAGAACGAGGTCGTCGATGACCTGAGCCGCAATGACGGCATCCTTGGGCACATCAAGGGTGCCTGCCGAGGCGTGCAGGGGCATGAGGAGAAGGGCCAGTCCGCTGGCGGTCAGTATCGCGTCTGAAATCTTGCTCATATCGGGCTCTCGGGGGACCAGGCTGCGCGTATCGGCAGTTTTCAAGGCCGTTATTTTACCATAGCCATCCGGGCGTAGCAGTGGCGCGAATGTCGCAGGAGGTCGTTTTCAGGCATACCGCCTGCGGTGAATCTCGGGTTACGGTAGAATGTCGTCCAGAGGCGTAAAAAGCTGTACAAAGAAAATATTGCGCATAATATTTGTATGAAACCATGACGATGGCCAGGCCATCTCGATACGAACGGTACACGGAGTCGCAGAGCCTGACCATGAACGAAGAGCTTGCCAACTTCTACCGCCAGATCATTCTCGAACTGGGTGAGGATCCGGAGCGAGAGGGCCTGCGCGACACACCGAAACGGGCCGCCAAGGCGATGCAGTTTCTGACTCGTGGCTACTCGCAGACCCTCGAGGAGATCATCAACGGCGCCGTTTTCAAGAGCGAGACGGACGAGATGGTGCTGGTCAAGGACATCGAGCTCTATTCGATGTGCGAGCATCACCTGCTGCCCTTCATCGGCAAGTGCCATATTGCCTACCTGCCCAGTGGCAAGGTGCTGGGCCTCTCGAAGTTTGCGCGTATCGTCGATATGTATGCCCGCCGCATGCAGATCCAGGAAAACCTGACACGGCAGATCGCCGAGGCTGTGCTACGGGTCACCGGCGCACGCGGCGTGGCGGTGGTGGTCGAGGCGCGACACCTGTGCATGATGATGCGTGGCGTGGAAAAGCAGAACTCCAGTATGACGTCTTCGGTGATGCTGGGAGCCTTTCGCGAAAACCAGTCTACACGTCAGGAGTTCCTTACACTGGTCAATGGCCGCTGACCTGGGCATAGCCCATGGCAACGGCAGTTTCCGCCTGGAGCCAACGCCATGACGCTGCATGCCCTGGACGATCAGCATCTCGATCACGACCTGGCCACGATTCGCATCAAGAACCTGCGCCTGCGCACCTACATCGGCATCAAGGATGAAGAGATCCACAACCGCCAGGATGTGGTGATCAACGCCGTGATTCGCTATCGGGCCGACAAGGCGGTGGAGTTCAACCATATCGATCAGGCACTCAACTATCGCACGATCAGCAAGGAGGTGATCGTGCTGGTGGAAGAGCGTCCCTTCCTGCTGCTGGAGCGCATGACACGGGAGGTGCTCGACCTGATCATGAGCCACGAACAAGTGCTCACGGCGCAGGTCGAGATCGATAAGCCCAACGCTCTGCGTTTCGCCGACTCAGTTTCCATTACCCTCTCGGCAAGCCGGGAGCCGCGTCGAAACCTCTGAAAAACCTCGCTTCTTTCCGCCTGGGGTTGGTGGTGGCGGGCCTTTCCGCTTAGCATGGTCCATACTGCTGAGCCGATAGAGAGAGACGATTCGTTGGAACGCGACAGCACCTCCCCCGATTCGCCACGGCGCCGATATGCCCCCTGGGCCATGACGGCCATGGTCACGGCGCTCATTGCCTTGCTGTTCCAGGGCAGCCTTCCGCCTTTGAATATTGCCGCTGCCATTTTCGCTATCATGGGGCTGCGCCAGATCCGTCGCCATCCCGACCGCTACCTTGGCCGAGCTTTTTGCTGGCTGGCCATCGCACTGGTGCTGATACTTGCCATACTGACGGCGATGCTTCCGCCCCCGGAGCTGAACGATGCTCCCGCCAATGCTCCCGAGCCGCGCGCCATCGAGGCTGAATGACGAGACGGGGCGCGCACGAATTCATACACGATAAGTGAAGCAAGGCCCGTAGAGGCCAGGAGAGATGACATGGAAGCCCTGAAGGAAACGCAGCTCTACTGTCCATTCGCCTATATCGACGGCAGTTGGGTCGCTGCCGACAGCGGTGAGCAGATTGAAGTGATCAACCCGGCAACAGGAGAGATCTTCGGCACCGTGCCGAGGCTGGGTCGGGATGAGACCGAACGCGCCATTGCCGCCGCCGATGCGGCGCTCGTCGGCTGGCGAGCGCTCACCGCCCAGGAGCGTGCCGATATCCTGATGAAGTGGCACGACCTGATGTTCGAACACCAGGACGACCTGGCGAGAATCATGACCCACGAGCAGGGCAAACCGCTCAAGGAGGCCGCTGGCGAGATCGCCTATGCGGCGAGCTTCCTGCGCTGGTTTGCCGAGGAGGCCCGGCGGATCTATGGTGAGACCATTCCCGCAGCCAAGCCCAACCAGCGCATCGTGATCACCAAGCAGCCGGTTGGCGTGGTTGGCGCCATTACACCCTGGAACTTCCCTGCGGCCATGATCACACGCAAGGCCGGTGCGGCGCTGGCGGCGGGCTGCACCATAGTCATCAAACCGGCCAGCCAGACGCCGTTCTCGGCCACCGCCATGGCGCTGCTGGCCGAGCGTGCCGGTGTGCCACGTGGCGTGTTCAACGTGGTCCCCGGGCGTGCCAGCGAGATCGCGGCGGCGATGACCGAGTCACCCTTGGTGCGCAAGATCACCTTTACCGGTTCCACCGAAGTGGGGCGCGAGCTGATGTCGCGGGCCTCCCAGCATATCCAGAAGATCTCGCTGGAGCTGGGCGGCAACGCGCCGTTCATCGTCTTCGAGGATGCCGACCTGGATGCAGCGGTGGAGGGCGCCATGGCAGCCAAGTTCCGCAATGCCGGCCAGACCTGCATCTGTACCAATCGCTTCCTGGTGCAGTCGAGCGTCATCAACGCCTTCTGCGAGAAGCTGGCGGTAGCGATGAACAGCGAGTTGAAAGTGGGCAATGGTACCGAGCCGGACATCAACATCGGGCCGCTGATCGACGAGAACGCGGTGACCAAGGTCAGCGAGCACGTGCACGATGCCGTCGACAAGGGAGCCGAGCTGCTGCTCGGCGGCCACCCCCATCCGCTGGGCGGCAACTTCTTCTCGCCGACGCTGATCAGCTTCGCCACTGGTGACATGAAGGTCGCCCATGAGGAAACCTTTGGCCCGTTGGCGGCTGTGTTCCCCTTTGAGGACGAGGAGGATGCCGTGCAGATGGCCAACGACACCCAGTACGGCCTAGCCTCCTATTTCTACTCGCGTGATCTGGGACGTGTATGGCGCGTCGCCGATGCCTTGGAGTACGGCATGGTTGGCATCAACACCGGGCTGATCTCCAACACTGCGGCGCCGTTCGGTGGCGTCAAGGCCTCGGGTCTCGGCCGCGAAGGCGGCCACCAAGGCATCGAGGAGTTTCTCGAAACCAAGTACCTCTGCATCGATCTTGGTTAATAAACGGGCTGCGCTCGGTCATACGGCGTTGAAAACTGGCTTAGAATGCTCACTTACAACAGTAAGCTCCGCTTCGTTCGCCAGTTTTCGCCTTGTCTGACCGTCGCTCGCACCGTTTCTCGAGGTAGAGAAGCATAACGCGAAAACCCCACGCGGGCGTCTAGCCCAGGTGGGGTTTTGCGTGTGACTTGCTCCTTGCTCCTTGCTCCTTGCTCCTTGCGGCTCGGCGAGCGTCAGTGCCTGAAGTGGCGCATGCCGGTGAACACCATGGCGATTCCCGCTTCGTTGGCGGCGTCGATCACTTCCTGGTCGCGCATGGAGCCGCCGGGCTGGATCACCGCGGTGATACCGGCCGCGGCCGCGGCGTCGATGCCGTCACGGAAGGGGAAGAAGGCGTCGGAGGCCATCACCGAGCCGGGTACCGAGAGGCTTTCATCGGCGGCCTTGATGCCGGCGATCTTGGCCGAGTAAACGCGGCTCATCTGGCCGGCGCCGACACCGATGGTCTGGCCTTCCTTGGCGTAGACGATGGCGTTGGACTTGACGTACTTGGCCACCTTCCAGGCGAAGGCCAGGTCGCGCATCTCCTGCTCGCTGGGAACGCGATCGGTGACCACCGTGAGTTCGTCGCGGCCGACCATGCCCAGGTCGCGATCCTGCACCAGCAGCCCCCCAGTGACGCGCTTGAAGTCGTGGGCATGCTCGCGTTGGCCGGGCCAGTTGTCGCCCACGTCGAGCAGGCGCACGTTCTGCTTCTCGGCGACGATGGCGGCAGCCGCCTCATCGATCCCCGGGGCGATGATCACCTCGACGAACTGGCGGTCGATGATGGCACGGGCGGTATCGGCGTCCAGCGGCTGGTTGAAGGCAATGATACCGCCGAAGGCGCTGGTGGGGTCGGTGGCGAATGCCTTGTCGTAGGCCTCGCGAAGAGTGGCGCCGACCGCCACGCCGCAGGGGTTGGCATGCTTGACGATCACGCAGGCGGTGTCGGTGAAGCTCTTGACGCACTCGAAGGCGGCGTCGGTGTCGGCCACGTTGTTGAACGACAGTTCCTTGCCCTGCAGCTGGCGGGCGGTGGCCACGCTGGCTTCGCTGGCATCTGCCTCGACGTAGAATGCCGCGCTCTGGTGCGGGTTCTCGCCGTAGCGCATGGCCTGCTTCTTGACGAACTGTACGTTGTAGGTGCGCGGGAACCCGTCCTCGCCGCCCGGCACCCGCTGGCCCAGGTAGTCGGCAATGGCGGCATCGTAGCCGGCGGTATGCTCGAAGGCCTTCACCGCCAGGTCGAAGCGCGTGGCGTCGCCTACGGCCCCGCCGTTGGAGGCAATCTCGGTCAGTACCCGGTCATAGTCGCCGGCGTCCACCACGATGGTGGTGTGGGCATGGTTCTTGGCGCAGGCACGCACCATGGTCGGGCCGCCGATGTCGATGTTCTCGATCGCATCTTCGAGAGAGCAGTCCGGCTTGGCCACGGTCTGAGCAAAGGGATATAGGTTGACCACCACCATGTCGATGGGTGCGATGCTGTGCTCGGCCATCACGCTGTCGTCCTGGCCGCGACGTCCCAGGATACCGCCGTGGATCTTGGGATGCAGAGTCTTGACGCGGCCGTCCATGATCTCGGGGAAGCCGGTGTGCTCGGACACCTCGGTCACGGCAATGCCGTTCTCCTGCAGCAGGCGGAAGGTACCGCCTGTGGAGAGCAATTCGACACCGTGACCGGACAGGCTGCGGGCGAAATCGACGATGCCGGTCTTGTCGGAGACGCTGATCAGCGCGCGGCGTACCGGGATGGGGGAGGCTTGAGCCATGATGAGGAGCAACTCTATGTCGGAAAGTGTAGGTAAGCCGGCCGGGAGGCAGGGGAGCGCCAAGCCGGCCGGGATCAGATCAGGTCGTGCTGCTTGAGTTTCTTGCGTAGCGTGCCGCGATTGAGGCCAAGCATCTCGGCGGCGCGAGTCTGGTTGCCCTGGGTATATTCGAGCACGCTTGCCAGCAGCGGTGCCTCGACCTCCGCCATCACCATGGTGTAGAGGTCGGTCACGGTACCGCCATCGAGATGATCGAAATAGCGTCGCATGGCCGCATCTACGGCTTCGCGCAGCGGCTGTTCCGCCAGCGTGACCGATGGCAGCAGGGCGGGGCTGTCGAATTCCGGCAGGCCGGCACAGGAGCTGGCTTCCAGGCCTGACAGATCGGCGTTGCGATTGAAGGCTTCACGATTCATGCGGCACTGATTCCATTCGTTGCCCAGGAGTAGTCGGCTTCACTCTCTGGGCGGAAGAGGTCGTCGATGAATTCATACTGTTCGTCAGGCTGTTCCAGGGCATTGAAGGCTGCCCTCAATTCGCGCTGTCGACCGGCGTCGAAGCGACGGTCGCTGGCGAGATACCAACCGAGGTGCTTGCGCGCGATTCGCACACCCATGTAATCGCCATAGAACCCATGCAAGGCGTGCAGATGCCCCTGCAATACGCCGGCTCTCTCTTCTGGCTCGGGTGGCGGGCAACTGCGCCCATGGCGCAAGTAGTGGTCGATCTCACGAAATATCCAGGGGTTGCCCTGGGCGCCGCGACCGACCATCACCGCATCCGCACCAGTATAGTCCAGAACCTGGGCGGCCTTGCGTGGAGAGTCGATGTCACCGTTGGCGAATACCGGGATACGCACGGCCTGCTTGATGGCGGCGATGGTGTCGTACTCGGCCTCTCCCAGGTAGCGCTGCTGGCGATGGCGGCCATGTACCGCCAGCGCCTGGATGCCGGCGGCTTCGGCCAGTTGCGCCACGCGCACGCCGTTGTTGCTCTCGGCGCACCAGCCGGTGCGGATTTTCAACGTTACCGGGACCTCGACAGCCGCTACCACGGCTTCGAGGATCTCAGCCACGAGTGCCTCGTCGCGCAGCAGGGCCGAGCCAGCGGCCTTGTTGCAGACCTTCTTGGCCGGGCAGCCCATGTTGATGTCGATGATCTCGGCACCCTGGTCGGCATTCAGGCGGGCTGCCTCGGCCAGCATGGCGGCATCGCCGCCGGCGATCTGCACGGCCCGAGGGCCGGGTTCGCCGCTATGGTCCATGCGCTGGCGCGACTTGCGCGTATGCCACAGTGCCGGGTCCGAAGTGACCATCTCGCCTACCACCAGTCCCGCTCCCAGGCGGCGGCAGAGCTGGCGAAACGGGCGATCGGTCACTCCAGCCATGGGGGCCAGGATGACTCGGTTGGGCAGGCGGTGCCGGCCGATCTGTGGCAGCGGGCGACTATCGGGCATGAGGCGAATCAGTGAACTCGGGGTTGCATATCATACGCCCCCGAAGGGGCGGGGTGAAGGTGGCAAAGACGCCCAGGCTCAGGCTGGCCGGCGCCCGCTGAGCCGGACCCAGCCCTCACGTACCTGCGGCTCGTCCATGATCAATCCCTGGTCGCGGTAGGCATCCAGGACCTCGTCGGCCTGATTCTCGAGTATGCCCGACAGGGCCAGTCGACCGCCCGGGGCCACGTGGCCGGCAATCATCGGTGCCAGTTCCACCAGTGGGCCTGCCAGGATGTTGGCCACGACAAGGGGGAAGCGTCGTCCGGTATTCAACTGCTCGGGGTAGAGCAGCGTCAGTTCGTGCTCCGCGACATCGTTACGCTCGGCGTTGTCGCGGCTGGCCTGCAGCGCCTGGGGATCGATGTCCGTGCCGGTGGCGAGCGCGGCGCCGAGCTTGAGCGCGGCGATGGCCAGGATGCCGGAGCCGCAGCCCACGTCGAGCATCTCGACGCCGTCCAGGTCGTCCGTCAAGGCCAGCATATCGAGCCACTCGAGGCACAGCGCCGTGGTGGGGTGGGTGCCGGTACCGAAGGCCAGGCCCGGGTCCAGGTGCAGGTTGACGGCGTTGGGGTCCGGAGGCTGATGCCAACTGGGCACGATCCACAGCCGCTGGCCCATGCGCAGCGGCTGGAAGTCTTCCATCCACTCGCGCTCCCAGTCGCGATCGGCAAGCAGCTCGTGCTCGATGACCGGGCAGGCATCGTCAGGCAGGGTCTCGGCCCAGGCCGCCGCCAGGCGTTCGAGCATGGCCTCGAGTCCCTCGAGATCGTCATACAGGCCGGTCAGTACCGTCTCGTTCCAGAGCGGCGTAGTACCGCGCTCGGGTTCGAATACCGGATCGTCATGGGCATCCTGCAAGGTAATGGCAGTGGCACCTTCGGCCAGCAGCAGTTCCTCGAGCAGTTCGGCCTGCTCCGGGGCGATGCGAGCCTTGAGTTGCAGCCATGGCATGGCAATCTCCTGTGCATGACGCATGCGGGGTGGCCGTGGCCACCCCGCCGGGAGCGATTCTCGGTTCCGCAGCTTGCTAGGAGCCGAGTTTCTTCTCCAGATAGTGAATGTTGACGCCGCCCTGCTGGAAGTGGCCGTCGCGGACCAGATCCTTGTGCAGGTCGGTATTGGTCTTGATGCCCTCGACCAGCAGTTCGTCCAGGCCGTTGCGCATGCGTGTCAGTGCGATCTCGCGGCTGTCACCCCAGGTGATCAGCTTGCCGATCAGCGAGTCGTAGTGGGACGGCACCGTATAGCCGGTGTAGAGGTGCGAATCCATGCGTACGCCGAGCCCGCCTGGGGGATGGTAGAGGGTAACCTTGCCGGGCGAGGGCATGAAGGTTCGCGGGTCCTCGGCGTTGATGCGGCACTCGAAGGCATGGCCGTGAACCTTGACGTCTTCCTGGCGGATCGACAGCGGCAGCCCCGAAGCGATGCGCAGCTGTTCGCGCACGATGTCCACGCCGGTCACCATTTCGGTGACGGGGTGCTCGACCTGCACGCGAGTGTTCATCTCGATGAAGAAGAACTGGCCGTCCTCGTAGAGGAACTCGAAGGTGCCGGCGCCGCGATAGTCGATCTCGATGCAGGCCTCGCGACACGCCTCGAGCACCTTGGCGCGAGCCTCGGGGTCGATGCCGGGAGCAGGGGCTTCTTCGAGAACCTTCTGGTGACGCCGCTGCAGCGAACAGTCGCGGTCATAGAGATGGATGGCATTGCCCCGGCCATCGGCCAGTACCTGCACCTCGACGTGACGGGGCCGCTCGAGGAACTTCTCCATGTACACCGTGCCGTCGCCGAAGGCGGAGTGCGCCTCGGTGCGAGTCACGTTGATCGCCGACAGCAGGTGTCCTTCGGCGTGCACCACGCGCATGCCGCGCCCGCCACCGCCAGCGGCGGCCTTGATGATCACCGGATAGCCGATGCGCCGGGCGGTGGCGATGTTGTCGCCTTCGTCGTCGCCCAGCGGGCCGTCCGAGCCGGGAACCGTGGGCACGCCGGCTTTCTTCATGGCCTCGATGGCACTGACCTTGTCACCCATCAGACGAATGGTCTCTGCGCGCGGGCCGATAAACACGAACCCGGAGCGCTCCACCTGCTCGGCAAAATTGGCATTCTCGGAAAGAAAGCCATAGCCAGGATGAATGGCGCTGGAATCGGTGACTTCGGCCGCGCTGATCAGCGCCGGAATGTTGAGATAGGATTGTGCCGAGGGAGCCGGCCCGATGCACACGGCCTCGTCGGCCAGGCGCACGTGCATCAGTTCACGGTCGGCCTTGGAGTGCACCGCGACCGTCTTGATGCCCAGCTCCTTGCAGGCGCGCAGGATTCGCAGGGCGATCTCGCCGCGGTTGGCGATGAGTACCTTGTCCAGCATAGGGAGTCCGCCAGTGTCGGTGAAAGATCAGGAAATGATGAGCATCGGCTGGTCGAATTCGACCGGCTCGCCGTCCTCGACCAGGATCGCCTCGACCACGCCGTCACGATCGGCTTCGATCTGGTTCATCATCTTCATGGCTTCGACGATACACACGGTCTCGCCTTTCTTGACGCTCTGTCCCACTTCCACGAACGCCTTCGATCCCGGAGCCGGGCTACGATAGAAGGTGCCGACCATCGGTGAGGTCAGGGCATGGCCCTGGTAGGCAGTTGCCGGGGCTTCCTCGGCAGCCCCGGCGGCGGGAGCCGGCGCGGCCTGACTGGGTGCCGCCTGCGGGGCCGCGTACTGGGGCATGGGGGGCTGGGGCCAACTGACACCGTTGGGGTGGCGGCTGATACGCACCGATTCTTCGCCTTCCTGAATCTCGATTTCGCTGATGTTGGATTCTTCCAGCAGCTCGATCAGTTTCTTGACCTTACGGATATCCATATTGAGTCTCGACCGGTGGTGGATGGCGGTCGGCAAGGGCGCTGTCAACCCTAGCCAACTTACGATAGATCGCGACAAGATGACGAACATTGCCGACGCTATCGGCCTTGATAAGCGTTGTTGGCGGAGTGTGCCTAAAATCGCCGGGGATGTCCAGCCGGTAGGGAACGGTGTTCGACTGCCAGATTGCTGCTGGCAGCAGTGACGAATCAGCTGCGCTGCCTCTCCAGCCAGTCGAGCAGATCCTGCAGGTGGCCGGCGAGTTCCCCAGCCCTGACTTCGCCTTGGATACGGGCTTCGCGGATCTCGTCTTCCCCGCTGAAGAATAGCAGGCTCGGCGGGCCGAACAGGCCGAAGTAGTCGAGCAGTTCGCGGGTGGCGGCGTCACTGCGCGTCACGTCGACATTGATGCGGGCGAACTGCGACAGCGGTTCGGCGACCTGGGGGGCGGGATACACCTGGCGTTCCATCTGCTTGCACGAGATGCACCAGTCGGCGGTGAAGTGCACGAAGGCGGGCTGACCCTGATCTGAGCGATTGCGCAGTGCATTGCGCAGCGCCTCGAGATCCTCCACGGTGGTGATCTCGACGCTTTCGATGCTGCCCTGCCCGGTGGTAAACGATGCCAGGGGGCGCAGCGGGTCACTACCCCCCATGGCGGCGCCGAACACCAGGGCGATACCCCAGGCCAGCAGCAGCAGGCCAATGGCTTGGCGTGCCCGAGCCCAGCCCTGGGCCAGATTGAGCGACAGGGCGCCCAATGCCAGCGCGCTGCCGATTGCCAGCGCGGCCCACAGCAACAGACTGACGGCGGGTGGGAGCAGGCGCTCCACCAGCCATATCGCCACGCCGAGCAGCAGGATGCCGAAGGCGATCTTGACGCCGTTCATCCAGGCACCGCTGCGCGGCAGGGCGGTGGCGCCGAAAGTGCCGACCAGCAGCAGCGGCACCCCCATGCCCAGGCCCAGGGCCAGCAGGGCGGCGCCACCCATCAGGGCATCGCCGGTAGAAGAGATGAAGACCAGGGCGCCGGCCAGCGGTGCCGATACACAGGGTGAAACCACCAAGACCGACAGGGCACCGGCGCCGGCAAGACCCAGCGGCCCGCTGCGCTGGGCACGGGCCTGCCAGGCATCGACGCGCCCTGCCAGGCGCGGCGTCAGGCGCAGATTGAAGGCACCGAACATCGCCAGAGCGAAGAGTACGAAGAGCAGCGCAAAGGTGGCCAGCACGGGCGCGGATTGCAAGTGCGCCTGCAGATTGAGCCCGGCGCCGAACAGCCCCATCAGCACGCCGACCAGGGCGTAGGTAAGCGACATGCCGCCGACATAGCTGGCGGAGAGGGCGAAGGCTCGCAGCCGGGTTGGATTCTGGCCGACGATGATGGAGGAGAGGATCGGCACCATTGGCAGTACGCAAGGGGTAAAGGTCAGCCCCAGTCCTGCGAGGAAGAACAGGCCCAGGGCCAGCGGCAGGCTGGCTTCACCGATCAGGCTGCTGAAGCGGCCGTCCTGGCTCTGCAGGCCGGGTGGTGCCGCTTCGGCACTGCCTGCGCGAATGCCATTGCTGTCGCCGCCGTCCCGCCAGCTGGCGAAGGCTGCCGGCATGGCGCTGGCGGGAGCCTGCAGCTCGACCCGTTCGGGAGGGTAGCAGAGCCCGGCATCGGCACAGCCCTGGAAGCTGACCGTGATGTCCAGCGGCCCTTCCGCGGCACCCTGAAGCGGCGCCTCGAAAACCACTCGGTCGTAGAAGACGTAGACGTCGCCGAGAAACTCGTCACTCTTGAACTCGCCGGCCGGAATGGTGGGTTCGCCGACCTGGAGCGCAT
Organism: Halomonas sp. A29; assembly: GCF_046723295.1. Lineage (NCBI taxonomy): Bacteria > Pseudomonadati > Pseudomonadota > Gammaproteobacteria > Oceanospirillales > Halomonadaceae > Halomonas > Halomonas sp. A29. The sequence continues at coordinate 181,944 of NZ_JAXQPR010000005.1, read as the reverse complement.
CGTCACGGCTCTCGACGCCGAGCTGGTGACGATAGAGATAGTAGCCTTCGGCATTTTCGAAGCCGATGTAGAGGGTCTCGCCGTCGTGCCAGGCGCTGGGCTGGAACGCCTCCATGACCGGCAGGAAATTACCCTGGCCGCTGGAAGAGGAGGAGAACCACTGGGCCTGGACGGCCAGTGGCAACCACAGCAGCAGGCAGCAGATCAGGCGCATGGCGAGATGACGGCTAGTCAACGCGGGGATCCCTCTGGCAAACGTAAGCGGTCGATGGTCGACGCTCATGAACGGTCGCGGTGCTCGTTCGGGTTGACCCGAAGCGCAGCTGCCGAGTTCCAGAATAACTCAGTCGATGGCAGCGTTATAACCTTACAAGTGCGCCTTGGTGTCGCAGGGGCTTGGTGTCACAGAAACGTGAACGGGCCGCCCCGAGGGGCGACCCGTCTCGACAGGTCTTGCCAGGCTCACGCCTTTTCGTAGGCGGCCAGGGATTTCTCGATGGCCTTGCGGGCAGCGTCGGCGCCTTCCCAGGACTCCACCTTCACCCATTTGCCCTTCTCGAGATCCTTGTAGTTCTCGAAGAAGTGGGCGATCTGCTGGCGCAGCAGCTCGGGCAGGTCGGTGACTTCCTGGACGTCGTCATAAAGCGTGGTCAGCTTGGCGTGGGGCACGCAGACCAGCTTGGCGTCCTCGCCGGCTTCGTCGGTCATGTTGAGGATGCCGACCGGGCGAGCGCGGATGATGCTGCCTGCCTGGACCGGGTAGGGCGTGACCACCAGGGCATCGAGCGGGTCGCCGTCGTCGGCCAGGGTGTGGGGGATGAAGCCGTAGTTTGCCGGATAGAACATCGGCGTGGCCATGAAGCGGTCAACCAGAAGAGCGCCCATCTCCTTGTCGATCTCGTACTTGATCGGAGCGTGGTTGGCAGGAATCTCGATCGCGACGTAGACGTCGTTGGGAAGATCCTTGCCGGCAGGGATGTGGTCGAAGTTCATCGTCGCTTCCTTCGTTGGCGAAAAGTGGAGATACCACAAAATGGGCAGAATTATACGGACCAGGCCTGGGGATTACCAATGCGACATAGGTGAGGGTAGGGCCACCGCTGCCGACTTGGGCTTTGGTTGACAGGTTGAGTCGGCTACAACCGTGTATGATGGCCGACGTCGGGCGGTTCGGCCAGCCATGCGGAGCGAGCGGTGATCAGTGGCGATATCATGAAGGAGCGCGTCTTGCCGGCCAATCGGCTCGCGTTGAGCGTCGGTCAGGCCTTCGTGGCGCCGGACCGGCGGCACCATCGCAGCTCCATGTCGGTACGCATTCCCAGCCAGGCCGCCCAGTCTGCTGCCAAGGGCGCCTGCGCGGTAATCAGCGATACCAGCTCGCGCAATGCCATCGCCAAGCAGGCCGGCGACCTCAGCGTGCGGGGATTTCTGGCCGATTATTTCTCCACGCCGGACCACTGGGACGTCAAGACCTCGGCCACCCGTGTACTGCGGGCGCTCAACGGCTGGTGCTACAGCCAGAGCACCTTCGTCGAAGGTGGCAGTTACGTCGCTTCACTGTCTGCCATGGTCTATCGCGGGCGTGACGCCCACCTGTTCCACATGGGCGATACTCTGGTCTTCCGCTTGCGCGGTGCCGAGTTCGAGCAGCTCACCCGCGACCACATAACCGATCTGGGCGGCTATCGCTACCCATCTCGCGCCTTGGGTCTGGATGGCAGCATCGACATCGATTACATACAGCTGCCCCTGAAGCAGGGCGATATTTTCCTGTTCACCACTCAGGCGGTGCGCGGCACCTTGATGCCATCCGATTACGTACGCTCGATCCGCGAGGGTGCCAGCGATCTCGATGCGGCCTGCGAGCGGCTGGCAGCCGCGGCGCGGGAGCGGGCCCAGGAGCGCGGCTACGGCGCCGACCAGTTCTGCTTCCAACTGGTGCGTATCGACCAGTTGCCCGAAGAGGAGCAGGATCACCCCAGTCGCATCTACGGCGACCTGCCGATTCCTCCCGAACTCTCGCCGGGAGAGCGGATCGACGGCCTGGAGGTACAGGAGGTGCTGTCGCGCACCGCCCAGTCACGTCTCTACCGGGTTCGTGACAGTCGCACCGAGCGTGAAATGGTAATGAAGGCGCCGAGCCCCGAGCTCTCCAATCGCAATGCCTACCTGGAACATTTCCTGCTCCAGCAGTGGGTGGTGGAGCGAGTCAAGTCGCCGTTCGTGGCCCGGGTCATGGAGTCCTCGCGGCCCCGGCGCTATCTGTATTACCTGATGGCCTACGTGGAGGGCACGACGCTGACCGAGTGGGCGCTGCGTCATCCCCAGGCCAGCCTGGCCCAGCGCCTGGATATCGCGGTGCAGCTGGGCAAGGCGGTCCAGGCGCTGCATCATCGCGAGGTGCTGCACCAGCGTATCCATCCCGACAATATCTTGATCGACCACCATGGCCAGGTGGTCTTGACCGACTTCAGTGCCTGCCACATGCGCGACCTGGACGGCCACCGGCGCTCACGCGAGCTTGCCCGCCAGACCGGCTTGTCCGAGCACAGTGCGCCGGAGTATGCGTTGGACGACAGCGTTGGGCGGCGCAGCGACCAGTTTTCGCTGGCCTCGACGATCTACTGGCTGCTGACCGGGGAGCTGCCCTATGAGCTGAGTCCGGATCGGTTGCGCAGCCATACCGACCTCGAGCAACTGAGCTACCGCAGCGCCAGGCTGTTCAATCCCGAGATCACTCCCCAGCTCGACGATACCTTGCGCCGTGCCCTGGATCCCCAGCGTTCCCTGCGCTTCCGCCGCATGTCCGAGTTGCTCTATGCGCTGCGGCATCAGGATGGTCGGAGCAGGCCGACACGTCGCGACCCGCGCCGCTTCCTGCGTGAGCCGGCCAACTTCTGGCAGGGGGTGGCAGGGCTGCTGCTGCTGCTGCTGGTGCTCTCGTGGTTGCTGCGGTGAGCGGTGGCGACCAGCGATCGCGATGAGTGGTGCCCGAAACGACGAAGCCCTCGCCATGGCGAGGGCTCCGTTGCAAGTTTGGCTACGGCTCAGAGCTTGAATTCGGGCAGCTTGCGCTCGACCTTGGCCAGCTTGAGATTCGCCACCTTGGGCAGCCCGTTCTCGAACGGCGGGTAATCTTCACCCTGGATCAGCGGAGACAGATAGCGGCGACAGGCCTGGGTGATGCCGAAACCGTCATCGCGGATGTATTCGCGCGGCATGAACTTCTCGCGATTGGCCACCTCGGCCAGGGGGGCGGGCTCGATGCGCCACTCGTAGGGATCGTCGCTGACCCGCTTGATCGCCGGCATCATGGCATTCTTGCCGGCGATGGCCAGTTCCACCGCCTGCTGGCCCACGGCATAGGCCTGTTCCACGTCGGTGCGTGAGGCCAGGTGGCGTGCTGCCCGCTGCAGGTAGTCAGCCACTGCCCAGTGGTACTTGTAGCCGAGATCCTGCTTGACCATGCCGGCCAGCGTCGGTGCCACGCCGCCCAACTGGCGGTGGCCGAAGGCGTCGGTATTGCCCGAGTCGGCCAGAAAGGTACCGTCTTCGTAGCGGGCTCCCTCTGACACCACGATCACGCAGTAACCGTACTTCACCACGCACTCCTCGACGCGGGCCATGACCTTGCTGCGCTCGAAGGGTACCTCGGGGAATATCACCAGGTGGGGCGGCTGACCCTCGCCCTCGCCGGCCAGTGCGCCGGCCGCGGCGATCCAGCCGGCGTGGCGGCCCATCACCTCGAGCACGAAGACCTTGGTCGAGGTGGCGCACATGGAGGCGATGTCCAGCGACGCTTCCAGGGTGGAGGTGGCGATGTACTTGGCCACGCTGCCGAAGCCCGGCGAGTTGTCGGTGATCGGAAGATCGTTGTCCACGGTCTTGGGTACGTGGATCGCGGTCAGCGGATAGCCCATCTTCTCGGAGAGCTGCGAGACCTTGAGGCAGGTGTCGGCACTGTCGCCACCGCCGTTATAGAAGAAGTAGCGGATGTCGTGGGCCTTGAAGACCTCGATCAAGCGCTCGTACTGGGCGCGATGGCTCTCGATATCCTTGAGCTTGTAGCGACAGGAGCCAAAGGCGCCACCGGGCGTGTGGCGCAGGGCGGCGATCGCCTCGTCCGACTCCTGGCTCACATCGATGAGGTCCTCGGTCAGGGCACCGATGATACCGTTGTGTCCGGCATAGACCTTGCCGATGCGATCGGAGTGTTGGCGGCAGGCTTCGATCACACCGCAGGCGCTGGCGTTGATCACGGCGGTGACACCGCCAGATTGGGCATAAAAGGCGTTATGCTGGGCCATGGGGCTTGCGTGCTCCTGGTCTTTGGAAACACTGCCCAAATGCCTGCGCGAGGGAATCGCTGCGTTGCGCGGTGCTCGAAATCCTCACATATACCCCATATGCTCCGGTTTCTGTGCTCCGTGCGCCTTGCGCTTCGTCTCGCTCGTCGACTTGTGCAGCGTTTCCCTATCGGGGAAGTGTCCGTTTCGTGCTTCACGACAAGGCGAGACATTTTAGACGAAAGGCGCCGAACCTGCACGCCGCTGGAGGGGTGCTGCCAGGCCGTGCTAGTCTGCCGGTTCCTTTCAGGCGGGCACTGCCCGCCAGCTCTACCTGGTGATAAAGGTCGGAACTCCATGCACCTCCATATTCTCGGTATCTGCGGCACCTTCATGGGGAGCCTGGCCCTGCTGGCGCGCGATCTGGGGCATACCGTCACTGGTTCGGATTCGGGTGTCTACCCGCCGATGAGTACCCAGCTCGAAGAGGCCGGCATCGGCCTGTATGAAGGCTATGGCGAGGCCAACCTGTCGCCGCGTCCGGACCTCGTGGTGGTCGGCAATGCGCTGTCGCGCGGCAATCCAGAAGTGGAAGCGCTGCTCGATCTGGGCATTCCTTATACTTCCGGCCCGCAGTGGCTGGCCGGCCACGTGTTGCCGGGCCGGCAAGTCATTGCCGTCGCCGGCACCCATGGCAAGACAACCACGGCGAGCCTCGCAGCCTGGCTGCTGGAGTCGGCCGGGCTCGAGCCGGGCTTCCTGATCGGCGGCGTTCCGCGCAACTTCGGCGTGTCGGCGCGGCTTGGTGCTTCCGACGCCCCCTTCGTGGTCGAGGCCGACGAATACGACACCGCCTTCTTCGACAAGCGCTCGAAGTTCGTACATTACCGTCCCGATATCGCGATCCTTGGCAATCTCGAGTTCGATCATGCCGATATCTTTGCCGATCTGGCCGCTATCGAACGGCAGTTCCACCATCTTGTGCGTACCGTGCCGGGGCGCGGCCTGCTGCTGGTGGCCGACGGCGAACCGGCTCTCGACCGGGTGCTGGAAATGGGCTGCTGGACGCCGGTCGAGCGCTTTGGCACCGATGCCTCGAGCCCATGGCAACTGGTGCTGGAGCGTGACGATGCTTCGCGCTTTCGGGTGATACACCAGCAGGGCGAAGTGAACGAGGACGCTGTCGTCGACTGGTCGCTGACCGGTACTCACAATGCGCACAATGCCTTGGCGGCATTGGCGGCAGCGCATGCCTGCGGTGTCGATCTTGCGCGAGGCTGTGCGGCACTCTCGCGCTTCGAGACGCCACGCCGTCGCCAGGAGGTGCGTGGTGAGGTGGCGGGCATTCAGGTCATCGACGATTTTGCGCACCACCCCACGGCTTTCGCTGCCACCCTCGAGGGGCTGCGTGCCGCCACGCCGCGCGGACGTCTGCTGGCGGTGATCGAGCCGCGCTCCAATACCATGCGTCTGGGCACCCTGCGCGAGCGCCTGGCGACCAGCGTCGCTGCGGCCGACATTGCCTTCTGGTATCAGCCGCCGGGCCTCGATTGGACGCTTGGCCCGGTGCTGGCTGCCAGCCCGGTGCCGTCACGACTCGAGGAAGACATCGACACCCTGGTCGCGGCGCTGGTGGCCGAGGCGCGCCCGCTCGATCGTATCGTGGTGATGTCCAACGGCGGCTTCGGCGGTATCCACGAGAAGCTGCTGGCGGCGCTCGAGGTGGCTCATGGCTGAGCAGACCCCTTTGCACCCCCCTGTCACGGTGGCCATCACCGGGGCTTCCGGTGCCCAGTACGGCCTGCGTCTGATCGAGGCGCTGATAGCGGCGCAACACGAGGTGTGGGTGATGGTTTCCAAGGCCGCTCACCTCGTCATCGAAACCGAAACCGATGCCAGCTTGCCGGCGCGCCCCGAGCGGCTGGCCCAGGCGTTCACCGAACGCTACGGGGCGGCGACGGGGCAGGTCCGCTGCTTCGGGCGAGAGGACTGGATGGCGCCGGTGGCGTCTGGCTCGGGTGCGCCCTCCGCCATGGTGATCTGCCCTTGCTCCACCGGCACCCTGTCGGCAGTGGCGACGGGAGCCAGCAATAACTTGATCGAGCGCGCCGCCGACGTGGCGCTCAAGGAGCGGCGTACGCTGATTCTGGTGCCGCGTGAGACGCCGTTGTCGACGGTTCATCTCGAACACATGTTGAGCCTGAGCCGCATGGGGGTTGTGATCCTGCCGGCGGCTCCGGGCTTCTACCATCGGCCCGCGACGGTGGATGACCTCGTCGACTTTATCGTGGCGCGCATCCTCAACCAGCTCGGCATCGAGCACCGGCTGATACCGCGCTGGGGAGAGTGAAGGCGCATGCATCCGCCAGCGTCATCAATGCGTCACCCACATCTGCCAGCCTGAGTGCACAAGGACGCAACGCCTCAATGATCAAGCTATCGCTGCTGTCGGTCTTCGTGCCGACCTTTCTGTTCGTCTCGCTGACGCCGGGCATGTGCATGACCCTGTCGATGGTGCTGGGCATGACCCAGGGGGTGAAGCGCACCCTGTGGATGATGGCGGGCGAGCTCGTCGGTGTCGGTCTGGTGGCGACTGCCGCAGGTGCCGGCGTGGCCGCGTTGATGCTGCGCCAGCCCGAGCTCTTCGCATTGTTCAAGTGGGTCGGTGGCGCCTATCTCGGCTACCTGGGGGTCATGATGTGGCGCTCCCGCGGGCGCATGGCCATTCCGCTCGAGAACATCGAGCTGGCGCCGGCCTCGCGTGGCCAATTGGTGCTGCAGGGTTTTGTCACGGCAGTCGCCAACCCCAAGGGCTGGGCTTTCTTCGTTGCCCTGTTGCCGCCTTTCCTCGATGCCGCGCGCCCGCTGGCGGGGCAGTTGAGCGTGCTGATCGCGGTGATCCTGACCATCGAGTTCCTGAGCCTGCTGCTGTATGCCGCCGGTGGGCGCGGCTTGCGCCGCGTACTCGGCGAGAGCGGCAACGTGAGGCTGCTCAACCGCATTGCCGGCACGCTGATGGTCGGTGTCGGGTTATGGCTGGCGTTTGGTTGAACCGAACCAAGCCGCTGCCGCTACACCGGGGGAAGTAAAGTCACCCGTGTGGCGAGCAGGATCAGCGAGGCGACGGTCAGGGCCAGCCAGGGACAGGGCGCGAGTGAAGCGCGTGGCTTGCGTTGCCAGGCCAGGCGCACCAGCGCGCAGACCACCAGCCCCAGCAGTCCACCACCAAGCAGATCGGTAAACCAGTGCACGCCAATGACCAGGCGCGACAGCGCCATGGGCAGGGTCAGGGCAATGGCCAGCCAGTAGGCCCAGAAGCGTCGCTGATGAGGAAGTTCCTGGGCGACGAAGGCCGCGGCCAGGCCATACAACACGACGGCGGAGGAGGCATGGGCGCTGGGATAGGCCAGCGAACCGGTGAGGTAGTCCGGCGTGTCCGGGCGTGGCCGGCCGATCAGCGCCTTGCCCAGGGTATTGAGCAGGGCGATACCGCCCAATCCAGCGGCAATATGGGCAAAGGCGCTCATGTGTCGCCTGGCCAGCAGCCACAGTCCCCACGGAATTACCAGCGCCAGGATGCCATACATGTCCCCGATGCGGGCCAGGAGCAGGCTCGCCTCGGGCAGGGCCGGCACGACCAGGTTGTCGAACAGGGCCTGGATCTGCAAGTCGATGGGGAAAGGGCCGCGCTGGCGAATGATGGCGATGGTCAGCCCCGAAAGCCCGCCCAGTGAAAAAATCAACAGCAGCCAGCTGGCCAGCGGCACTTCTCCGCGGCGCCAGCTTCGCTTCAGCCACGCGCGGCGCATCAGCGGATAGCGTCTCGCGGTTTGCGCCAACAGGCGATACACGCGACCGGATCGGCTTACCTGATAGCGCAGCCACGAAAAGGCCACCACCAGGACCACCAGCGCAATGCTCACTGCGATCAGCAACTGCTCAAGCCCGGCGGGAAACGTCAGCAGCTGCTGCCAGGTCTGCCCCAGCAAGTATCCCGGCAAGACGTAGGCCGGGGCCCAGAGTGCCGCCGACGCAAGGTTGGCCCAGAGGAAGGCCCGCGGCGACATGTGCAGCATGCCGGCGATAAGCGGAATCACGGGGCGCACCGGACCGACAAAGCGACCGAAAAACACCGACAGGCTGCCGTAGCGCTGGAAGAAGCGGGCGCCGCGTGCCAACCACTCCGGATGACGCGACAAGGGCCACAGCCGCGTGACCCGCTCACGCTGGGTGTAGCCCAGGGCAAAGCTGATGCCGTCGCCCAGGACTGCACCGATGAATGCCGCCATCAGCAAGGAGGTCACGGCCATGTCCTGATGGCCCGCCAACGAGGCCACCGCCGTGATCAGGACCACGCCGGGTAGCAGCAGACCCACCAGGGCCAGCGACTCGAGCAGGGCGATAGCGCCCACGATCAGGAGCAGCATCTCGGGGGGTGGAGCAAGTTGCAGCAGGGTCTCGGTCAGGCTCAAACATCAACTCCTTGTTTCCCAACTCCGGTTCTCAGCGGCCTTTTTCAGCTGTCGCTGAGGTGTCGCGCCATGGTCAGCAGACGCTGTTCGAAGCGCGGCCAGCTCTCGCCTGGGAGGCGCTGGCAATGGGCGATGGTCGCTCGCAGTGGGCCGGTATCCACCAAAACCGTGGTTTCCAGCGCCTGCTCGATGCGCTGCTGCACCATCTGTGCACCGCTCTGACTGGTGTCGGGCAACACCAGCCAGAAGGTGGAGGCGCTCTGCCGGCCGAGAAAATCATGGCGTCGTGAGCAGCGGTTGACGGCCAGGCATAGCGCGTCGAGCAGGGATTGGCGTGCGCGGTTGCCGAACTGCTCGCTGGCCATTTCCAACTGGGGCAGATGGAGCGTCAGCACGGCAAAGGGTTGGCCGAGAAACTGGGTGCGCTGATACTCGCTAGCCAACAGCTCGTGCAAGGATTCGCGCGCCAAGGCGTTACACTGGGGATCGCGCGGGTTGGTGGCGTCCAGCAGTGCCTGCTGGCGGCGTTGCTCCCACGGCACCAGGGCGGCCACCAGTGCCATTGCGACATAGCTCAATGCCAGATGCGCGTCCAACTGAGAGTCGTGGAGCAGGAGCCAGACAGGGGCCAGCAGCAGATTGAGCAGCATTGCGGAGGCGAGCGGCAGCAGCAATACCGTGAGCAGGGGGGCGAATCCGAGCCACATGATGCCCGACTCGTCGAGCCAGGGCAGCTCCAGGACCAACATCGTGTAGCCGACGATCAGCGCCAGGTAGGCCGACAGCCGCGCCTGGCTGGCGCGCGCGATGCACATGAGGCAGGCCACCAGCATGACCAGGGCGAGAGATGCCGGCAGCAGGATACGATTGTAGTCGCCCATCAGATAGCGCCAGATCGCATAGCCGCCTAGCAAGAAAATGGAGATGGCGTAGGCAACGATGATACGCGTCGTGTGGTTGCGATTGTCGTCAGCCATTGGCGCTCTCCGGCTCGACCAGCAAATCCTCGCGCTGACGTTCGAAACGTTGGACCGCCTCCTCGAGCGTACCGAGATCGTTCAGCGAGGCGAAGCGAACCTTGGCGTTGGGCCGCAGTCCTTTGAGTAGCGTATGGCGCCGTTCACTGGCTTGCTTGCTGTTTCGGCTGAGCAGCAGCGTGGCCAGGGTGCGGTGATCGAGGCGATAGCAGTTCTCGAACTCGTGGGTCAGGCGGCACAGATCCTGGGCCAGTGGCCAGAGCTGACGCCGCGACGTGCGCAGCAGCATCAGCTCGGCGTGCACGCCTTCGCGGCGGCAGCGGGCGCGCTCCCGGCGCAGGTCGGTGGCAAGCTGCTCCCCGCTCCACAGCGGAAGCCCCGGTACCAGACGCATGCGCTGGCGCGCGGCAGCGCGCGTCGGCAGCAGATGGCGATTGCGTGCCAGGCCGAGCAACATCAGTGGCAGCAGCACCAGCCCGGAGAACAGCGTCTGCTCGATCCCCAGCAGGTCCGCCAGCATCCACCAGGTCAGCGTCGCCAGGCCACAGGTGAGGGTCAGTACCCAGCCGGGCTGAGGCAGCATCAGCAGGGCGGGCCAGACCCACAGCCACAGCGCGTGGCGCTCCGGATCGGCGATGAGCAGGCCGGCCAGCAGCAGGCTGGGCAGCAACTGCCAGGGCACGGTGGCGGGGCGGCGATGGCTCATCTCGAGCAGGCTGGCCGTTACCATCAGCCAGACGCTGGCCAGGACCAGCAACAGGGCGCTGGAAAGCCGCTCCGAGAGGTAAGCCAGCAGGATCAGCAGTAGCGCTGCGGCCCACAGGTTCAGGCGCATCAGCCCGACTTTGTACTTGCTCTGCATGGTGCCTTACTATGGAGTTCGAAAAGGTATCGCGCCAGTATAACGCCCGTAGCGCCATGTGGCGCTCTGCCCAGGAGAACTTCATTCAGCATGTCCGCTCACGCCTCTCAAACCGAACGCACCGATGCTGCGGTGGGTGATGTGGTTGCCTACATGAACCGCCTCGGCCAGGCGGCACGAGCCGCTGCCACTCATATGCGGCGTGCCGTCACCGGCGACAAGAACCGCGCCCTGCTGGCAATGGCCGAAGAGCTCCAGCGCCGCCGCAGTGAAGTGTTGGCAGCCAACGCCGCCGATCTGGCACGCGGTCGTGACAATGGCCTGGAATCAGCTCTGCTGGATCGTCTGGCACTGGACGACAGCCGGCTCGACGCCATGGTTGAGGGCCTGCAGCAGGTGGCGGCACTGCCAGATCCCGTCGGTGAGATCGAAGGGCTGCGGTTCCGTCCCAGCGGTATTCAGGTGGGCCAGATGCGAGTGCCGCTCGGTGTGATCGGCATCATCTACGAGTCGCGGCCCAATGTGACCATGGAGGCTGCCAGCCTGTGCCTGAAGTCGGGCAATGCGAGCATTCTGCGTGGAGGCTCCGAGGCGCGCGACTCCAACGCCGCAATTGCCGCCTGCATCCGCGAGGGGCTGCGTGTGGCCGGGCTGCCGGAGAATGCCGTGCAGGTGGTGGCTACCACTGACCGTGCCGCAGTGGGGCAGCTGATCGCCATGCCGGAGTACGTTGATGTGATCATTCCCCGCGGTGGCAAGTCCCTGATCGAGCGTGTCTCGCGCGAAGCACGAGTACCGGTGATCAAGCACCTGGATGGAGTATGCCATGTCTATATCGATGCCACGGCGGACCCCGAGAAGGCATTGGCAATAGCCGTCAATGCCAAGACGCAGCGCTACGGTACCTGCAACACCATGGAAACGTTGCTCATCGATGCGCCCGTTGCCGCAGGGCTGCTGCCGCAACTGGCCGAGGCCTATGCCGAGCACGGCGTCGAGCTGCGCGGCTGCGAACGTGCCCGGGCCATTCTCGCCGACATCGCCATCGCGAACGAGGACGATTGGCATGCCGAATATCTGGCCCCGATACTGGCGGTGCGGGTGGTCGATGGCATCGACGATGCCATCGAGCACATCGAGCGCTACGGCTCCCACCACACCGATGCCATCGTCACCGACGACTACGGGCTGGCACGTCGCTTCATGGCCGAGGTCGATTCCAGCTCGGTGATCGTCAATGCCTCGACCCGCTTCGCCGATGGCTTCGAGTACGGCCTGGGCGCCGAAATCGGCATCTCCACCGACAAGCTGCACGCCCGGGGGCCGGTGGGGCTCGAGGGCCTGACGACTCGCAAGTACGTGGTGTTGGGCGACGGCCAGGTTCGCCGGTGACCTCGCATCAGACCAGTGCGCTGCCGGAGCGGCATGCCGTCGCACCGTTGCTGCCGCCGCGGGTGGCCATGCTGGGCGGCACCTTCGACCCCGTTCATCTGGGGCACCTGCGCAGCGCCGTGGAATTGCTCGAGGTCCTGGAGCTGGACCGGATTCACATGGTGCCGGCCAAGGTACCGCCTCTGCGCGGCACGCCTCAGGTCACGCCCGAAGAGCGTCTGGCGCTGTTGCGGCTGGGCATTGGCGACACGCCCGGGCTCATCGCCGACCCGCGCGAACTCGAGCGCGATGGACCCTCGTACAGTGCCGACACTCTTGCCAGCCTGCGCAGCGAATACGGCAGTCAGGCCAGGCTGGTCATGGCGCTGGGCCATGATGCCTTCCTGCGCCTGGCCGACTGGCACTTGCCGCAGCGCCTGTTCGAGTTGGCTCACCTGGTGGTGATCGATCGCCCCGACTTTGAAGCCCCATTGCCTGCAGCCCTGGCTGAACTGATCGAGGGGCGTGAGGTCGATAACCCTCGTGCCTTGATGCAGCGCCCGGCGGGCAGCCTGCTGCGCCTTGCGCTACCCACGCGGATGGCGATATCGGCAACCGAGATTCGCCAGCGCCTGGCGGCGGATCGCAGTGTCCGCTTTCTACTACCTGAAGCCGTTGAGGCGAGGATTCTCGCCAACTTGCTTTATCACTGTCGTTGAGCGCTGCCAGCGGCTGCCCAAGGCGGTACAATGGCGCGACCAAGACTTCCCGTTGATGAGGGGCTATGCAGAACGATTCGCTCAAGACTCTGGTAGTAGAGGCATTGGATGATCTCAAGGCCAAAGATGTCGCACTACTGGACGTATCCCGGCTGACCAGCGTGACCGACCTGATGGTCGTGGCCAGCGGCACCTCCACGCGTCACGTTGCCGCGCTTGCCGATCACGTGGTCCAGCAGGCCAAGGCCAAGGGCCTTCAGCCGCTGGGCGTGGAAGGGCAGGCCGGGTCCGATTGGGTCTTGGTGGACCTGGGCGATATCGTCGTCCATGTCATGCTCCCCGAGACCCGCCAGCTTTACGACCTGGAACGGCTGTGGGCCGATCTGCCGAGCGATTCGGAGCAACAGCAGGAGCACGGCGGCGCATGAGGATCCGCCTGCTGGCGGTTGGAACGCGCATGCCGGGCTGGGTCAATGAAGGTGTCGAGGAGTACCGCAAGCGTCTACCCCGCGACTTCGCGCTGGAGATCGAGGAGATCGTTCCCGGCCAGCGTGGCAAGAATGCCGATACGGCCAAGGCCGTGGCGCTCGAGGCCAAGCGTATTCGCGAGCGGCTGCGGGGCGATGAATTCACCGTCGCACTCGAGGTCGATGGCAAGGCCTGGAGTACCGAACGCCTGGCCCGTGAGGCCGAAGCCTGGCGCCTCGAGGGGCGCGACGTGGTGCTGCTGGTCGGTGGGCCGGAGGGGTTGGCCCCAGAGCTCTCGGCCGCGGCCGATCGGCGCTGGTCGCTGTCACCGCTGACCCTGCCACACCCGCTGGTCAGAGTGTTACTGGCCGAACAGCTCTATCGCGCCTGGACCCTGATGGTAGGGCACCCTTATCACCGCTGAATGGCGGCTTTACGACAACCTTGAGTCGAGACCCTTTCCGGCATGCGAGATCGCCGCGACACCTTGAAGAACCCCGAGCAGGAACTGCGCATCTTTCGTGTGCGTGTGTTTCTGGCGGTGCTGACGATCCTGCTCTTGACCGGGCTGCTGGCGGGGAGGCTGGTGTATCTGCAGGTGGTTCAACATGAGGTCTACAGCACTCGCTCCGAGAAGAATCGCGTGCGGGTGGAACCGCTGCCGCCCACCCGTGGGTTGATATACGATCGTAATGGCGTGCTGCTGGCCGAGAATCGGCCCACCTACAACCTGACCCTGACCCGTGAACGAGTCGATAACCTCGATGCTACCCTGGACCGGCTCGAGGAACTGCTCGAGCTGACTCCGGAAGAGGCCGAAGGTTTTCGTGTTCGCGCGCGCCAGCCCCAGCGGCCGTTCCAGCCGGCGCTGCTGATGAGCGATCTCGACGAGGTGCAGATCGCGCGGCTGGCGGTCAACCGTCATCGCCTGCCCGGGGTCGAGGTCGAGGCCCAGTTACTGCGCTATTACCCCGATGCTCGGATCATGGCTCATGCGCTGGGTTATGTGGGGCGCATCAACGCCGAGGAGGTCAAGACACTCGATCCGGGCCGCTACGCCGGCACCCATTTCATCGGCAAGACCGGCGTCGAGCGTTTCTATGAAGACGTGCTGCACGGCGAGGCCGGCCTGCGCCAGGTCGAGACCAACGCACGGGGGCGGGTGCTGCGCGAGCTTGGACGCACCGATCCGGTACCCGGCCAGAACCTGACCTTGACCATCGACAGGGAACTGCAGCACCTGGCCTATGAATTGCTCGACGGAAGGCGCGGTTCCATCGTCGCTATCGCGCCCAAGACCGGTGAAATCCTGGCCATGGTGTCGGCGCCCGGATTCGACAGCAATCAGTTCGTGACCGGCATCGACTTCGCTTCCTATCGTGCGCTGCAAGAGGATATCGACCTGCCGCTGTTCAATCGAGCGATTCGCGGCCAGTATCCGCCGGGTTCCACGATCAAGCCATTTCTCGCCCTGGCCGGCCTGGTCGAAGGGGTGATCACCCCTGACCGAACGATCAACGATCCTGGCTTCTATCAGCTGCCCAACGACAGCCGGCGTTATCGCAACTGGCTGCGCTGGGGACATGGTCGGGTCGACATGGAGCGTTCCATCGCCGTCTCCAATAACACCTACTACTATTCCCTCGCCCACGAGATGGGGATCGACCGTCTGCACGGACAGATGAGTGCCTTCGGTTTCGGTCAGCGTGTCGGCCATGACGTGTTCGGCGAGAGCGGGGCATTGATGCCCTCGCGGGACTGGAAGCGGGCTCGCTTCAATCAGCCCTGGTATCCCGGTGAAACGCTTTCGGTGGGTATCGGTCAGGGCTATTGGCAGGTCACCCCGCTGCAACTGGCAACGGCTACGGCCGTGCTTGCCAATCGAGGAAAATGGGTCAGGCCACGCCTGGCGAGCCGAATCGGTGACGACCCGGTGCCAACGCGGCTGCCGGACACGCCCGACGATATCGTCATCAGCAATGAGGGTTGGTGGGACCGGGTCTTCTCCGGCATGGAGAAGGTTCTCACCGGCAACGAAGGTACGGCCAGGCGTACTGGCGTGGGGCTCGAATATCGCATGGGCGGAAAGTCCGGTACCGCCCAGGTCTTCTCGCTGGGACAGGACCAGAAATACAACGCCGAAGAGCTGGCCGAGAGGCTGCGCGACCATGCGCTGTTCATGGCCTTCGCTCCGTTGGAGGATCCTCAGATCGCGGTTGCCGTGATTGTGGAGAATGCCGGCGGCGGGAGTACCCATGCGGCGCATCTGGCACGGGCCATGACCGATGCCTGGCTGCTGGAAGAGGATGCGCCCGATGCGGACGAAATACTCGAGGCGATGGAGAGCGACAACAGTACCGTGGCAGGGAACTGAGCGATGGCATTGATAGGGCTGACCAAAGGGCTGCGGGCCCGGCCAGTACGGGCGCCGGAAAGCGGCATTTCACGCCGCAAGAGCCTCTGGGAGCGAACGCATCTCGATCCCTGGTTGCTGCTGTTGCTGCTGGTGCTGCTGGTGGCGGGGCTCGGAGTGCTCTACAGCGCCAGCGGGCAGCGGCTCGAGGTCGTTCTGGCGCAGGGCACGAGATTCCTGGTGGCAGCCGTGGTGATGGTGGTGCTGGCCCAGCTTCCTCCCGCTACTCTGCTGCGCTGGGCGCCGCTGGTCTATGGGGTTGGCCTGCTGATGCTGGTGGCGGTGGAGCTCGTCGGCGACGTTGGCATGGGGGCACAACGTTGGCTGGTCATCCCCGGCGTGGTTCGATTCCAGCCTTCCGAGCTGATGAAGCTGGCCATGCCGCTGATGCTGGCTGCGTGGCTAAGCCGGCGCCAGTTACCACCGCGCTGGAGGGACCTGCTGGTATGCGCTGCGCTGCTCGGTTTGCCCGTCATGCTGATCGCCAAGCAGCCGGACCTGGGCACCTCGCTGCTGGTAGGGTGTGCCGGGGTCTTCGTCGTGCTGTTGGCAGGTCTTTCCTGGCGCTTCATCGTCTTTCTTTCGGTCGTTGCCGCTTCGGCACTGCCACTGCTGTGGATGAATCTGCACAACTATCAGCGCCAGCGTGTGCTCACCTTTCTCAACCCTGAAAGCGACCCGCTGGGTGCCGGCTGGAACATCATCCAGTCGACCACGGCCATCGGCAGTGGCGGCCTGTGGGGCAAGGGCTGGCTGGAGGGAACCCAGTCGCAGCTCGAATTCCTGCCCGAGCGGCACACCGACTTCATCGTGGCGGTACTCGGTGAAGAGTTCGGCCTGGTGGGCATGCTGCTCGTATTGCTGCTCTATCTCTTGATCGTGGTGCGCGGGCTGTGGCTTGCCGCCGCATCGCACGATACCTTTGGGCGGCTGCTGGGGGGCAGCATCATCCTCACCTTCTTCATTTACGTCTTCGTCAACGTGGGCATGGTCAGCGGGATTCTCCCGGTGGTCGGTGTGCCCCTCCCGCTGGTCAGCTACGGTGGGACCTCCAGCGTGACCTTGTTGGCGGGATTCGGTATTCTCATGTCCATTCATGGGCACCGTCGATTGCTGCCGCGCTAGTCGGCTGGCGGGCGGGGCCGAGCGATGTTGGCCGCAGTCAGGGAGTGAGCATGACGCCGTTGAAAACGTGGGGAAGGATCGGCGGGGCTGCGGCGGCAGCGGCCCTTTGGTTGCTGACGCCGACGCTGCATGCTGCGGATTTTTCGCCTGCTGAGCGCGAAGAAGTCAGGCAACTGGTCGATGAGCTTGCCGAGCGAGGCATCGAGCGCGATTGGCTGGAAACAGCCCTGCATGATGCCGCTTTCCAGCAGAGTGTGCTCGATGCCATGGAGGGAGCGGTAGAGCGCCGGCTGCGCTGGGACGAATACCGCGAGATATTCCTTCAGCCGGAGCGTATTGCCAGCGGTGT
The DNA here is from genome assembly GCF_046723295.1 of Halomonas sp. A29. Lineage (NCBI taxonomy): Bacteria > Pseudomonadati > Pseudomonadota > Gammaproteobacteria > Oceanospirillales > Halomonadaceae > Halomonas > Halomonas sp. A29. Next base: position 164,902 of record NZ_JAXQPR010000005.1, on the reverse strand, counting down.
CGCCTTCATCGAGGCTCACGAGGACGCCTTCGCCCGTGCTCAGGCCGAGTACGGCGTGCCGCCGGAAATCATTGCCGCCATCATCGGGGTCGAAACCAGCTACGGTCGCTTTACTGGACGTCATCGCGTCATCGATTCCCTTGCCACCCTGGCTTTCCACCATCCGGTGCGCGGTAATTTCTTTCGCGGTGAATTGGCTGCCTTTCTCGAGATCACCCATGAACAGGAGGTAGAGCCCGGCAGTCTCAAGGGGTCCTATGCCGGAGCCATGGGCTATCCCCAGTTCATTCCCACCAGCTACCGTGCCTATGCGGTGGACTTCGACGGCGATGGGCAGCGTGACCTGTGGACCAACCCGGTCGATGCCATTGGCAGCGTGGGCAACTATTTCACCGAACATGGCTGGCGCCGCGGTGAACCCATCTATACCGAGGCCGATGGTCCTGACACCCCGCCCGGAGCGATCGACTTCAACCGTACCCAGCGGCCCTATCTCGAACTGACAGAGCTGGGGCAGGCCGGGATCGTGCCCCAGGAAGAACTCGATGCGTCGACCAAGGTCATCCCGCTGGCCCTGGAGATGGACGATACGGCCTGGCGCTATCGTCTGGGGTACGAGAATTTCTACGTCATTACCCGCTACAACCATAGCCATCTCTATGCCATGGCCGTGACCGAGCTGGCCGAAGCGATAGCGGACTCGCGCGAGCTGGAGCCTTTCCCGCTATCTGCCTCCGTGGCTGCCGAGCAGGAGGATTCTCTGTGAAAGTGCTGTGGATGGTTCTGGCCATATCGACGCTGATGGCAGGCTGTGCCGGTAACGGATCGAGTGCGCCGGCACAGCGGGACGGCGCTTCGAAGGCTCCGGCCGCGGCGTCGACGAGCGGTGGGCGCTACGCCATGAGCGGTGATGCCTACCCCGAGAACCCGCCCGACGTCAGTCAGATTCCCGATGCCGTGCCCCGCGTGGAGTCACCCTCGCGGGGCGGCAACCGCCCCGTTTATGAGGTATGGGGGAAGACCTACCAGGTGCTGCCGGATGCCCGCGGCTACGCGCGCCAGGGCACCGCCTCCTGGTACGGCGAGAAATTCCACGGATATGCCACATCCAATGGCGAGATCTACGACATGTACAAGATGAGCGCGGCACATCGTTCCTTGCCGCTGCCCACCTATGCTCGTGTCACCAGCCTGGACAATGGTCGCTCGGTGATCGTGCGCGTCAATGATCGCGGCCCCTTTCACAATGATCGTGAGATCGATCTCTCCTATGCGGCCGCCGCACGGCTCGACATTCTTGACCGCGGCACGGGTAGGGTGAAGGTCGAAGCGATCGATCCTGTGGTATGGCTGGCAGAAAATGGCGGCAACGGAGCGAACCGGACGACTTCGGCCGCTGTCCAACCGGGGGCGGGTTCCTCGGCGCAAGCCGCTGCGGCGCGTCAGGCCGATAGCTCACCGGCGCGCTCCGCAGCACCTGCTACCGGTGCTGCGCAAAGCAATGGCCAGCGTGAAAGCGACGGGACGCCGATCTATCTGCAGATCGCCGCGCTGGGGTCGGCCGACAACGCTCGGGCGCTCAAGGTTCGCCTCGAGCGCGAGCTTTCCCACCCCGTGCGCGTCTCGGATGCCACCGGCATGTACCGGGTCCAGGTTGGCCCCCTGGCGCATGCCGGACAAGTCGAGCCTGCCCGTGCTGAACTGAGACGTGCCGGTTTCGACCAAGCCTTTATCGTCAACGGCGCCGATTAATCGGTGCGCTTATTCCCTTGACCCTTCTCGACGTAGCGATGAGATCCATGCCCATGCGAGTGCTGTTTTCCCGTTTCCGCTCACGGCTTCTACCGTTGACGCTATTTGGCCTGCTGTTGGTCGTTTCCCATGCCCTGGCCCAGGTGCCGTCCCCCCAGCCTCAACCTCAACCCCAGACCATGATACCGGCGCCGCCACAGATCGCAGCGAAGTCCTGGATCCTCATGGATGCCGATAGCGGCAGGGTACTGGTGGAGCATAACGCCGACGAGCGCCTGCCGCCGGCGAGCCTGACCAAACTGATGACCGCCTATCTGGTCGAACGGGAACTGGACCGCGGCAACATCGGCCTGGACGACAGGGTGCGCATCAGCGAGAACGCCTGGCGTACAGGTGGTTCCAAGATGTTCATCGAGGTCAACACCGAGGTCGCCATCCGCGACCTGCTCTACGGCATCATCATCGCCTCGGGCAACGACGCCAGCGTGGCCGTGGCCGAGCACCTGGCCGGTGGCGAAGCCCCCTTCGCAGATCTGATGAATCAACATGCCACGCGGTTGGGGCTGCACAACACCAACTTCGCCAATGCCACCGGTCTGCCACATCCCGAGCAGTACTCCTCGGCGCGTGACATGGCGCTGCTTTCCCAGTACATCATCAACGATTATCCCGAGCACTACGCCGTTTACGCCGAGAAGTACTTCACCTACAACGATATTCGTCAGCCGAACCGTAACCGCTTGCTGTGGCGTGACCCCACCGTCGACGGGCTCAAGACCGGCTGGACCACGGAGGCCGGCTATGGCCTGGTGGCATCGGCCAAGCGCGACGACATGCGCCTGATCTCGGTGGTGATGGGTACCAGCTCGGAGGAGTCTCGTGCCCAGGAGACGCAGAAGCTGCTGAGCTATGGCTTCCGCTATTACGAGACACTGGCCCTCTACGAACAGGGGGCGGTACTGAATACGCCACGCATCTGGGGCGGCGAGAAGAACGAGCTGCGGGTCGGCGTCGACCGTAACGTTGCGATGACGTTGCCACGCGCGCGCAATCAGGAGCTCAGCGCACGCTTGGATATTCGCCAGGACCTGACCGCGCCGATCAGTCTCGGCGACCGTGTGGGTACGCTGGAGGTACGCCTGGGTGACGAGATCGTAGGCGAGCAACCACTGGTGGCCCTCGAGGCGATCGAGGAGGGGGGGCTGTTCAAGCGTCTCTTCGACCAGGTGCGGCGCTTCTTTGCCAACCTGCTCGGCGGCTGGTTCTAGAGACGGCTTGTCGCTGCGGGCTTGGTCGATGAGAAATAGTTGAGTAAAATGCTCGGGAATTGTCTTCGAGACCGTGTAGAGAGCCATGTCAGACAACGAACTGCGTGACCTGCGTCAGCCAACGGCGGCGAGTACGTCGCCGCCAACGATCACCTTCCCTTGCGATTACCCGATCAAGGTGGTGGGTGACGCTGCCGAGGACTTTACCGCCACCGTCTGTCAGGTGGTGCTGCGTCATGATGCCAGCTTCGATGCATCCAACATCGAGGTGGTGGAGAGCCGCAATGCCCGCTTTCAGTCGGTACGGCTGACCCTGCGCGCTACCGGAGAAGCCCAGCTCAAGGCGCTGTTCGCCGAGCTCAAGGCCACCGGGCGCGTGCATATGGTGGTGTAGGTTGGCCGGGCAGGGCGCCGGTGCGCCAATCGCGCTGCTGCGACTGGGACGGCGCCCCTACCTGCCTGTATGGCAAGCCATGCGCGAGCTGACCGACAGCCGTGGCGAGGAGACGCCGGATCAGTTCTGGCTGGTGGAGCACGACCCGGTTTTTACCCAGGGGCAGGCGGGCAAGCCCGAGCATCTGCTGATGCCGGGCGACATCCCGGTGGTGCAGACGGATCGCGGTGGGCAAGTGACCTATCACGGGCCCGGGCAAGTGGTGCTCTATCCGTTGCTCGACGTGCGCCGGGCCCGGCTGGGCGTTCGAGATCTGGTTTCGGCGCTGGAGAACGCCGTCGTTGCCGTACTGGCAGAGCATGGCGTCGAGGCGCATGCGCGTCCGAACGCGCCGGGTGTCTATGTCGGCGAAGCCAAGATCGCCTCGCTGGGCCTGCGCATCCGTCGTGGCGCCAGCTATCACGGCGTGGCCCTCAACGTCGACGCTGACCTGGCTCCGTTCCAGCGTATCAACCCCTGTGGCTATGCCGGCATGGCCATGACGCGCCTGGCCGACCTCATCTCCGGGCCGCCTTCCACCGAACAGGTCGGCATACGGCTTGCCGAATGCCTGGCGCAGCAGTTGGGGCTGGGCGTGGAGACTGCTGCAGAGGCGGAACTGTCGAAGCGGTTAGCCGTCATCGAGGTGGAAAACGATTGACCCGCTGCCCATCGTTCTCTGCGGTGAGCAGGCGACAACGAAGAAGGCGACCCTGGAGGTCGCCTTCTGCGTTCTTGGGCTCTTCGGCCGCATCCGTTTCAGCCGACGTTGAGCGCCTGGATACGATTGGGGTCGGGCGCCTGCCCCGGTACCTCGGCCGGCGCGGCCAGCCCCAGGTTGTTCTTCTCGAATACCCGGTCGGCACGGTAGCTGGAACGCACCAAGGGGCCGGACGCCACCTCCATGAAGCCCTTCTCCAGGCCCAACTGGCGATAGCGCTCGAATTCGTCCGGCGTCACCCAGCGCTCCACCGGCAGGTGGTTGCGGGTGGGGCGCAGGTACTGGCCGAGGGTGACGATATCCACGTCGATGGCGCGCAGGTCGTCGAAGGTGGCGAGTATTTCCTCATCCGTCTCGCCGAGCCCCAGCATCAGGCTGGTCTTGGTCAGCACGTCGGGGCGGTGGCGCTTGGCATGGGCCAGCACGTCGAGGGTCTTGCGGTAACCGGCACGTGGGTCACGTACGTAGTGAGTCAATCGCTCCACCGTTTCGACATTCTGGGCGAACACTTCGAGACCGGAGTCGACCACCTGCTCGATGGCGGACGGCTCACCGTCGAAGTCGGGTGTCAGTGCCTCGACCACTACCGCCGGGGTGTTGGTCTTGATCGCCCGGATGCACTCGGCATAGTGGGCAGCACCACCGTCGGGCAGATCGTCGCGGTCGACGGAGGTCAGCACCACGTAGCGCAGCCCCATCAGTTCTACCGACTTGGCGGTGTTGGCCGGCTCTTCGCTGTCCAGCCAGCCACCCGGATTGCCGGTATCGACGGCGCAGAATCGGCAGGCGCGGGTACATACCGAGCCCATCAGCATGATGGTAGCCGTACCGTTGCTCCAGCACTCACCCATGTTGGGGCAGTGGGACTCGGCGCATACGGTGCTCAGGCGGTGCTCGTTGACGTTACGCTTTACCGCCTCGAAGCGGCCGCCTCCGGGAATCTGGGCGCGCAGCCATTGCGGCTTGCGTCCCGGCTCCGGGCGCTCCTCGGCCTGGCTGCGCTGCTTGATGCCATCCTTGATGGCGGCAAAGCCATGCTCGGTGCGGAACTTCGCGCCGCTCGGCACGCGTTTTGAGGTGTTGTCGCTCATAGGGTGTGAGCCCCTCCACTCGGCGGCTGCCACAGCCATGCCATGGTGCTGTGGGACGTCGAGTTCCGGAGAGCACCAGCCCGCATGGACAGCAATTGATACGATGGTCGCAGGCCCGTAATCTATCATACCCATGCCTGCCTGGCACAGCGGAGGGAGCCGACACTGCGTGCGTTATGAATCCCGCTGTGGCCAGCCTCAGCCGGGAGGTATCGGCAGGCAGACTACGCCGTGATCGGGCATCGCCCGTGGTGGCGCCTTGAAATGCGCCTCTATCTCGCCCAGCCGCTCGCGTACGAAACGCAGGAACAGCTCGGTCACCGGGGTGGGAAAGCGGTCCCGGGGGTAGACCGTGCACCAGGAGCGACGCAGAGGGAAGCCCGGCAGAGCTAGCTCGGCCAGCAGCCCCGCGCTGATCTCCAGCCGCACGGCCAGCCTTGGCAGTACCGTTACGCCCAGGTGCGCCATTACGCCTTGTTTGATCGCCTCGTTGGTCCCCAGCTCCATGGTATGCTGAAGCGCAACGTCCTGTTCGGCGGCAAGCTGCTCGAAGGCGGTGCGTACCCCCGAGCCCGACTCACGCATCAGCAGATAATGCCGGGCCAGATCCTCCAGGGTAGGAGCATGGGCTGCGAGCAGGGGGTGACCGGGCCAGACGATGGGGATCAGCTCGTTTTCCAGAAACGGCATGAACACCAGGTTGTCGTCGTCCTCGGGAACCATCGCCATGATGACCAGATCGTCGCGGCGAGCCGCCAATCGCTCCAGTGCCTGGCTGCGGTTGCATACCTGCAGCCGCACCTGAACGTTGGGGTAGTGGGCTCGGAAGCGGGCGATCAGGTGCGGCACCACGTACTGGGCCGTCGAGACGGCCGCCAGGTTGAGTTCCCCGGAAATCGTGCCGTCCATCTCGGAGAGTACCATCTGCAGGCGTGAAACCTGGCTGAAGATGGCCTGGGTCGACGCCGCCAATGCATCGGCCGCAGGCAGCACGTGCAGGATCTTGCCGGTGTATTTGAACAGCGGTTGCCCCAGGGCCTGCTCGAGCTGACGAATCTGCGCGCTGACCGCCGGTTGGGTCAGGCCCAGCCGCTCGGCAGCCCGGGAATAGGACTGCTGGCCATGCACGGCCTGAAACACCTGCAACTGGCGAAAGGTCAGGCGGTTCAGCAAGCTAGGCGTCGTCATCGATCAATCCGCTAGAGGGGTCGGGAGGCCCATTGAAGAAGCCCTTTCATGCTATCACTGCCGACGGGCAGGGTCATGCCGACGGCCTCGCCAGGCAGCGTCAACCATCGCCCGCTCCCTTTCTCGATGCCCTGCGTCAGGGAGGTTGGCGTGGCGTCATGCTGGCCGGTAGCGGGCTGGCTGCACTGCGTGCAGGCCAGGCCTGCGCCGAGCTCGAGCTGGCCTGGTGCGCCAGCGCCGGCACGTCCGGCGATGCCTTGGTGGAGCGTGCCCTGCGGCTGGGCTGCGATGCCGTGCATCCAGGGGAAACGGCAGCCAAGGAACAGTGGCTCCTCGCCCGTGGCTGTGCGCGGGCCGGGCTGGCCTTCATCGGCCCCCGGGAGTCGCTCATCGCCGCCATGTGCGACGACGATGCCACTCGTCAGTTGATGCGCGAGGCGGGGCTGCCGTTGGGCGAGATGTCGGCACAGGCGCCGCGGGTGCACCTTCCGGTATTGGCCGACTGCCGTGGCCAGGCGTTGGCGCTGGTCGAGCACGAGCTCCTCGGCGATGACTTCGCCATGGCGCCAAGCGAGCGGTTGACCCCGGAGCAACGCGCCTACCTTGGCCAGCTTGCCGTGCGGGGAGCTCTCTCGCTCGGACTGGTTGGCCTGGCAACGCTGAGCTTCTCGCTGGCTGACAACCGGCTGGGTTTCGTCGGCATGCGCCCAGGCCTGACGGGCTACGAGGGCCTGCCCGAGGTCTTGACCGGCCTCGACCTGGCAGTGGAACAGATTCGCCTGGTGGCGGGTGAGCGGCTCAGGCGCCCCCGGGTCGGGCACATGGGGCATGGTCCGGGGCGGCCAGGCCAGGCGCGTTTGCATCTGCTCTCTTCGTTAGCCGGCCAGTTGGGTGGTGGGCCCGGAGTCAGGCTCGACCGGCCTTGCCAACCCACTGCCGAGACCAATGTGCGGCTGTTGATCTGGGGGCGGGATGGGGCAGAGGCTGGACGGCGTGAGCGTCGTGCGCTGGCCGAGTGGGAAGGCGGTGGTGGGGGCGCGGGTGGCGATGCTGGCGCAAAGAATGACTGAGCAAATCGACGATCCAGTCACAAAAAATCGACAAAACGGCTGCGTCGAGGCGCCGCAGGGCGTACTATGCTTGTTGCATTGCAGCATTTTTACTCCTCCCGATGTCGATGTATGTATCATCGGAGCAGACTGGAGCCGAACATGAACACACTCTTGCCGACACCCTCCAAAGAAGCCCTCGACTTCCTGGACCCATTCGGTTTCGGCCGTGCCGCCTTCGATTACTGGCGGGATGCCATCGAACGCAGCGTGCTGTACATGGACGTGATGCGCGAGCGAGGCAACCAGTACCTCGAGCACATCGAGAAGACCAAGCCCAACGTGCTTGGCTTCGACGCCGAGGTGGTAATGGACGGCCGTAGCCTGCCGCGGCCGGTCAACTATGAGCTGATGCGCATCCTGCCTCCGCCTGGCATCGAGGTGGATCTCAAGTCGCGCCCCTTCGTGGTCGTCGATCCAAGGGCTGGACATGGCCCCGGCATCGGCGGCTTCAAGCCCGACAGCGAAATCGGCGTCGCCCTGCGCGCCGGCCATCCCTGCTACTTCATCGGTTTTCTGCCTTATCCCGAGCCAGGCCAGACTGTCGAGGACGTGGTAGAGGCCGAGATCGCCTTCCTGCGCAGGGTGATCGAGAATCATCCCGAATCGTGCGAGAAGCCCATGGTGGTGGGGAACTGTCAGGCGGGCTGGCAGATCATGATGGCGGCCTCGCTCGAGCCAGACTGCTTCGGACCGATCCTGATTGCCGGAGCACCACTCTCCTACTGGGCCGGTGAGCGGGGCAAGGCCCCCATGCGCTATACCGGCGGCATGACCGGCGGTAGCTGGATGACGACCCTGGCCAGCGACCTGGGCGATGGCCTGTTCGACGGTGCCCTGCTGGTACAGAACTTCGAACGTCTCAATCCTGCCAACACCTGGTGGGGCAAGCAGTATCGCCTCTACGCCAATGTCGATACCGAAGCCGAGCGCTATCTCAATTTCGAACGCTGGTGGGGCGGCCATGTGGTACTGGGCGGCGAGGAGATCCAGTACATCGTCGATAATCTGTTCGTCGGCAACCGGCTCTCCACCGCGCAACTGGTGACTTCGGACGGTCGTCGCATCGACCTGCGCAACGTGCGCTCGCCGGTGGTGGTGTTCTGCTCCCAGGGCGACGACATCACGCCACCGCCGCAAGCGCTGGGCTGGGTGCGCGATCTGTATGGCGACACCGACGATATCATCGCCAGCGAGCAGACCATCGTCTATTGCGTGCATGACAGTACCGGGCACCTGGGCATCTTCGTGTCGAGCAGTGTGTCGCGCAAGGAGCACGCCGAGTTCACCGCCAACATCGACTATATCGATGTGCTGCCACCGGGGCTCTACGAGACCACGGTAACCAGTGCCAAGGAACGTGACGATGCCGAACTGCTCGAGCGCGACTACCTGCTCGAGTTCAAGCCGCGCTCCATCGAGGGGCTCAACCGGGACGTGCTGCACCATCGCGAGGACGACGACACGCGTTTTGCCACCGTGGCGCGCATCTCGGAAATCAACCTGGGGCTCTATCGCCAGTTCGTGCAGCCATGGATTCGTGCCACGATAACCCCCGAGGCAGCACGCCTGATGCGCCGCATGCACCCGATCCGCCTGGGCTACAAGCTGCTGTCGGATCGCAACCCCCTGTCGGTGCCGTTACCGGTTCTGGCCGAATGGATCCGCGAGGATCGCCACCCCGTCTCCGAAGACAATATCCTGCGTACCATGGAGAGGACTGTTTCCGAACAGATCTCCCGTGGCCTGGATACCTGGCGCGAGATACGCGACCAGAACACCGAGCAACTCTTCCTGGCGGTATATGGACAGCCACTCCTTCAGGCCCTGGTTGGCCTGGGCGGCGATGCCCACGTGCACCGTCGCCAGCCCGGCAGCGAGCCGGAGCATCGTCGCTTCCTCGAGCGGCGCCAGGACGAGCTGCGCCAGCGCGTAGCCGAAGGTGGCATACATGAAGCGGTGATGCGCTCGGTGATCCATGTGCTGGGCGGCTCCCCCACGACGGATGAGCGCAACTTCAAGCGCCTGAGAGCCTCGCGGGCCGAACTGGAGCCGGGCAGCAGTCTGTCGGACTTCAAGCATCTGGTGCGCGAGCAGTTCTTCATTCTCAAGCTGGATCGCGACGCGGCGCTGGCGGCAATACCCCAACTGCTGGCGCGTGAGCGGGCTGAAACGATCCACGCCTCTCTGGAGCATATCGACCATGTGCTGGCAGCCAGCGGAGAGCTTTCCGAGCACGCCCGCAAGCGCTACGAGCACATTCAGGAGCTTTTCGGCGAGGCGTTGGAGCGGGTCGATCCGGCGGAGCGCCGCCTGGCCCTGGCCGAGCTTCACGACGAGGTGGCGACCGGTGCCAAGGCGGAGGCCGTTGCGCGCAGTGAGGTAGCGAGCTTGTTCAAGACCGAAGCCGAGGCACCCAAGCCTGATCGGCCCAAGCGTTCTCCCGGACCAAAGGCGACAGCCGCGAAGGCGCGGAAGCCGGCGTCCAAGCCTCGGGCCGATAGCCAATCCGATGCTGCAGAGAGCGAGGCGAACAGCAAGCCGACCGCTTCGCGCAAGCCACGCAAGCGTTGAACTAGAGGTAGAGGTTTTGCAACCAAGCTCCAGCGCCCTTGCCGCTCCCGGCAGGGGCGCTGGTCGTTTGGCAGTGGCGATGTCGTAACGACGGTCTTGCCGACTTGATGCTACTTTCACATTGCTGCTTTACTGCCGCCATGGCGGAAGCGACTAGCGCGAAATGGGTTGCTGGGGTAGGGTAAGCGGATTTTTCACCCCGCGAGGAGCGCTCGCCGAGAAAAGCGAGCAGGAACCGTCAGGTGGGGCTAAAGAACCTCGCCGTGCAGAATATGGAGCACTATGGGCAAGTCATTGGTCATCGTCGAGTCGCCGGCCAAGGCCAAGACGATCAACAAGTATCTCGGCAACGACTTCATCGTGAAGTCGAGCGTGGGTCATATACGTGACCTGCCGACCAGCGGCTCAGGCAAGGCGGCCTCCGATCCCAAGGAGCGCGCACGCCAGGCGGCGGCAACGCGCAAGATGTCGCCCGCAGAGAAGGCCGAGTACCAGAAGCACAAGGCCAAGGACCAGCTCATCCGGCGCATGGGTATCGACCCGGAGCACGGCTGGAAGGCCCACTACGAGATTCTGCCCGGCAAGGAAAAGGTCGTGTCCGAGCTGCAGAAGCTTGCAGAGAAGGCCGATACCGTCTATCTCGCGACCGATCTCGATCGCGAGGGTGAGGCGATCGCATGGCACCTCAAGGAGACCATCGGCGGCGACGATGCACGCTATCGCCGCGTGGTGTTCAACGAGATCACCAAGAACGCCATCAAGGAGGCGTTCAAGGAGCCAGGCAGTCTCAACATTCCCCGCGTCGAGGCGCAGCAGGCACGACGCTTCCTCGATCGGGTAGTGGGGTTCATGCTCTCGCCGCTGCTGTGGGCCAAGATCGCCCGCGGGCTGTCGGCCGGCCGGGTGCAGTCGGTGGCGGTGCGCCTGATCGTCGAGCGCGAACGCGAGATCCGGGCCTTCGTACCGGAGGAGTTCTGGGACGTACACGCCGATCTGGTGTCGAGCGAGGGCGAGCCGGTACGCTTCGAGTTGGCGCGCCAGGACGGTAAGACGTTCCGCCCGACCTCCGAGGCAGAGACACTCGAACGTATCGAGCGTTTGCGCAAGGCATCTCTTGCCATCACCGCCAGGGAAGACAAGCCCACGCGCTCGAAACCGGGCGCTCCTTTTATCACCTCGACCCTGCAGCAGGCCGCCAGCGGCCGTCTCGGCTTCTCGGTGAAGAAGACCATGACCCTGGCCCAGCGCCTCTACGAGGCGGGCTACATCACCTACATGCGTACCGACTCCACCAATCTTTCCCAAGATGCGGTGGCCATGGCCCGCGAGCACATCGAGCAGGAGTACGGCAAGCGCTACCTGCCCGAGTCGCCCAACCGCTACTCGAGCAAGGAGGGCGCCCAGGAGGCTCACGAGGCGATCCGCCCATCCGACGTGAATCGCCGTGCCGTCGACCTGGCCGGCATGGAGCGCGATGCCGAACGCCTCTATGACTTGATCTGGCGCCAGTTCGTGGCCTGCCAGATGACGCCGGCCGAGTATCTGTCCAGTACCCTGACGGTGGAAGCCGACGGCTACGAACTCCGGGCCAAGGGGCGGGTGCTGAAGTTCGACGGTTATACCCGAGTGCTGAAGCCGGCCGGCAAGAACGAAGACCAGGTACTGCCGGATCTCGCCGAGGGCACGCCGATGCAGCTCGAGGCGCTCGACCCCCAGCAGCACTTCACCAAGCCGCCGGCCCGTTACACCGAGGCGAGCCTGGTCAAGGAGCTCGAGAAGCGCGGGATCGGTCGTCCGTCAACCTATGCCTCCATTATCTCCACCATCCAGGACCGCGGCTACGTCAAGCTGGAGAACCGGCGCTTCTACGCCGAGAAGCTGGGGGATATCGTCACCGAGCGGCTCAAGGAGTCCTTCCCCGATTTGATGGATTACTCGTTCACCGCACGCATGGAGGACAGCCTCGACGAAGTGGCTGAGGGCGAGCGCAACTGGCGCGAGCTGCTCGATGCCTTTTATGGCGAGTTCCGCGAGGAGCTGGAGGCCGCCGAGAGCGAAGAGGGCATGCGCCCCAACCAGCCGGTACCCACCGATATCGACTGTCCCACCTGTGGACGCAAGATGCAGATCCGCACTGCCTCCACCGGGGTGTTCCTGGGCTGTTCCGGCTATAACCTGCCGCCCAAGGAGCGTTGCAAGACCACCATCGACCTACTGCCCGGTGACGAGGCCGTGCCTGCCGACGCCGGCGAAGAAGCCGAGGCCCAGGCATTGCGTGCCAAGCACCGTTGCCACAAGTGCGGCACGGCGATGGACAGCTACCTGATCGATGAGCACCGCAAGCTGCATATCTGCGGCAACAGCCCCGACTGCGACGGCTATGAGGTCGAGCAGGGCAAGTTTCGTATCAAGGGCTACGAAGGTCCCACCATCGAGTGCGACAAGTGTGGCAGCGAGATGCAGCTCAAGTCCGGCCGTTTCGGCAAGTACTTCGGTTGTACCAACGAAGCGTGCAAGAATACACGCAAACTGCTGCGCAGCGGTGAGGTGGCACCGCCCAAGATGGACCCCATTCCCATGCCGGAGTTGGCATGCCAGAAGGTCGAGGACCATTACGTACTGCGTGACGGCGCCAGCGGCCTGTTCCTGGCTGCGAGCAAGTTCCCGCGCAACCGCGAGACGCGCCCGCCGTTGGTGCGCGAGTTGAAGGCCCACGCCGGCGAACTGCCCGACAAGTACCGCTACCTGCTCGATGCCCCCAGCGAAGACTCGGAAGGACGACCGGCTCAGATCCGCTACTCGCGCAAGAGCAAGGAGCAGTTCGTCATGACCGAGGAGGAGGGCAAGGCGACCGGCTGGCGGGCAACCTACGATAACGGTAGGTGGCAGGTAGAGGACAAGCAGAAGTGAGCCCACGAGCCCGTACCAATCAACTGCTCTACCAGGCCGAATTGATCCTGGATATCCCTCCGGGAGAGGACGAGCACGCCGAAGCACGGCGAATGGCCGCCGAGGAGTCCGCTCTGGCGCTAGCCGAGCTGGCGTTGGAGTCGCTGCTGCGTGAAGTAACCGAGCATGCCCGGCTCGAGCGCCACGACTGGCGCGAGCTGCTGGGCCCGGAGGGCGCCGGCGTTGCCGAACTCCATCGCCTGCGCGAGTTGGCAGTGCGTCCCGAGAGCTGGCTTGGCTGGCTGTTGCAGCGCCTCGAAGCGCTGCATGACAGTGGCGGCGTGGCGCGTCGCCGCAACCCTTCCCAGCCCGGGCTCATTGCGGTAGGCAGCGGTGCTGCTCTCGGCGATGAGTTGCGGGCCTGCCTGCATGAGGCCAAGCGGGAGATCGCCTCGCTGCGCGAGACCAGCGAGGAGTGGTAGCTCAGCGGCTCGGCCACCATAGCGCTGACGGCTGACGGCTGACGGCTGACGGCTGACGGCTGACGGCTGACGCCCCAGCCCGTTACTGTCTGGCCTATCGCCTTTGGGTGATATAGGTCAAGCGGTGACGGCTGGCTTTGGCTAGGATGAAAGTAAGGGCCGGTCATCAAGGCTGGCGGGGTCTGAGCAGGGGGGGCTCACATGCGCTTTCATCAAGTCAAGGAGCTGGTGAGTTGGGCGGCGGATTATCATGCCCGCCTGGCCGAACAGTATGCCCGAATGGCATCGGCGGGAAGTAATGAGCGGGTGCGAATGGCGCTGGAATACCTGGCGCAGCGTGAGCGCAAGCTGAAGGCCGACTTGCTGGGCTATCTCGACGATGGCAGCAGCCATCGCAATGTACTCGATACCTGGTTCGACGACCCCAACGACTTTCCTCATGCTCCAGTACTTGAACGATTACCAGGAGGCGTCGATGGTGAGAGTGTGCAGAGCGTGCTGGCCACGGCGCTGACAGCGCACAGGACCCTTCAGGACCTCTATGCGCATCGGGCCGACCTGGCCGGGGGCAGTGACGAGAGGGCCTTCTTCGAGGCTTTGTCGGCAGGCCATGAAGCCGAGGTGAGGCACATCGCTCGCGATATGCAACGACTGGAAGATTATTGAGGAGGTCCTATGTCGGAACAGCTACTCTCCCCCAAGATGCTGGGCTATTGGACATACGAGCAGTTGCACGACACTCCAGACGAGTCGGGTATTTTCTGTGTCTTCCGTGCTGCCCGCGATCCGGAAACCGAGCAGATGGAGGTCCAGGAGCTACTCTACGTCGGCGAGCATCGTAGTGCACGCTACGGCCTCGAGCATCACGCGGATCAGGACAAGTGGCAGGCTTTCCTGCAGTTAGGCGAGGAACTCTGGTATGCGGTTGGCCTGGCCGGACATGCCAACCGCGAACGCCTCGCCGCGGCCATGATCAACGCTCACAAGCCGCGTTTCAACAACAGCAGCCAATACCGCGATCACTTCCCCTACGACGAGACCACGGTGCATATCTACGGCAAGAAGGACAAGCTGCAGAGCATCTTCACCGTGGAGCGCACCGCCTAGTGCACTAGGGTCAAGCCCCGAAGCCCAAGGGCGACAAGCACCCCCGCAGGCCAGCCTGTCGGGGGTGCTATGCGTTAGGTGGCGTGACACTGAGCTGCGGTGAGCCGCCAATGGGCTAGACTGCCCCCATCGGCCGACATCAGCATCGAGGATCCATCAGGGAGGAGGAGACCGTGTCCGAGGAGTTCCTCAAGCGCCACTTGTTGTCTTCACTGCTGCCGCTATTGGCAGCGGAACAGTCGCCTGGCGGCACCGCACTCGAGGCTTTCGCGCTTCTCGGCGATGCCCAGCGGTCCAGGGCCACCGACGTGCACCTGGACCCCGAGCAGGATGGCTATCGAATCCGCCTGCGCATCGATGGACGTATCGTCGATGCGCTACGCATCGACGCGGCCCAGGGCGCACGCCTGGTGAACCAATTCAAGGTATTGTCCAAGCTCAATCCGGTGCCATCCCTCGCCACCGCCGAGGGTGGTTTCAACTGGTCGCCTGAGGAGAGCGGCATCCGGGAAATCTCCCTGCGCGTCACGGCGGTGCACTGCATGGCGGGAGAGAAGCTCGCGATTCGCTTCCTGGCGCCGCCACAGACCTTCGATGACGTGGTGGCGCTGGGTATCGGCGAGGAGGGGGCGCTGGGCATAAGGCGCTGGATGGATGCCACGGGCAGCATGCTGCTGGTGGCCGGGCCAACCGGTGCAGGCAAGACCACGACCCTCTACACGTTGCTTGGCCAACTGCAGTTGACCGACAGCCATGTGGTCACCCTGGAAAACCCCGTCGAGTACAGTATCCCGGGGATCAACCAGATCCAGGTGGACCTCGACCATGGACTGGACTTTGCCAATGGGACCCGCTCACTCCTGCGACTCGATCCCGACTATGTGCTCATCGGTGAAATTCGTGACCGCGAGTCTGCCCTTGCTGCACTGAGCGTGACCAGCAGCGGCCGTTCACTGCTGGGCACGCTGCACAGTCGCGATGCCGTAGGGGTCGTGACCTCGATGCGTCAGCTCGGTCTTGCCGACAGTGAGATCAGTGCCAACCTGGGGCTGATCATCGCCCAGCGGCTGGTACGCCGGCTGTGTCAGCATTGCCGCGAGCAGGTGCCGCCCGGTCGGCGTGACCGTGAATGGCTGGAGGCGATCGGCCAGGCTCCGCCTGAATCTACCTGGAGCGCCAAAGGTTGTGCGCAATGCGATGGCCTGGGTTTTCACGGCCGCATCGGGGTGTTCGAAATCTGGCAGCTCACCCCTGAGGACCACTCCCGGATCCTGCGCCATGCCGATGAATCCGAGCTGCGTCGCAGCCTGCTCGAGCGTGGTGCCAGGCTGATGCTGGTCGACGGGCTGGCCAAGGCCGAGGCGGGCATCACCAGCCTGCGGGAAGTATTCCGCATGGGCGCCATCCTCTCAGCCTGATGTTCGCGCTGCGCCGAACGACTCAGTGTCGCGCCTGCGTGGCAGTCCCTTGTGCTATCATGCCCATCGTCTTGGCCCCGGAGGCGAAGTCGGGGGCGCGTGCGACGGTCGCGTGCTGAGCGTGGCGCGGAGGGAACTTCCGGGCTGGGACACGTGTAAGCTTCTCGATCGACCCATGGTCGTAGCGGAAGGGTCGACTGTGGGGCTATGGCAAGCTTGTACAAAGGCCATTGACCGGCGTCATGAATGCAATGTTTGGTTACGTTAAGTGGACTGACAGTCGTGGCGGGATACGTTATAAAATGCTAACGAACCGACCTGGCCCGTGAGGTGTCGATGAAGCCCGTTTCCCGCCGTCGCTTTGGCCAGATGGCCTTGCTGGCTCCCTTCGCCCTGCTGACTGGCCGCGAAGCCCACTCGAGCCTGATCGAGACCATGCTGTCACGCGCTCATCTGCCACGTCACGACAGTGAGGTATGGATACTGGTCGACGATCGTGAGTCTTCACTGAGCCTCTATCGTGGCAATATGCTGCTCGAGCGCTTCGCTCCCGTCTCACTGGGACGGGGCGGTGCCGATACGATGCGCGTCTATGGTGGCAACGTCACGCCAAAGGGCGAGTTTCGCGTCAATCGCTTCAATTGGGAGAGTGACTGGCATATTTTCGTCGGTCTGGACTATCCTACGCCATCACATGCGCGCATGGCGTTGGAATCAGGGCTTTACACGGAGCAGGATTACGCAGATTATTTCGCCTACTACCGGCACCACGGTTACCCGCCCCAGCGAACCGTGCTGGGGGGCTTCATCGGTATTCATGGAGTCGGTAGAGGGGACCCTGAGGTTCATGCGAGCTATCACTGGACCCAAGGGTGCGTAGCGGTAACTGATGAGCAGATCGAAAGGCTTTCCGAGCTAATCGACATTGGCACTCGCGTCGTCATCCGCTAGGCTCAAGATACGCAAGGGACGTTTCGAGCTATGGACAAGCGCCGTCTGTTATTATAAAACAGCGTTTGACTCCTGTGCTTGGCAGCAGTCGCTGCAAGAATCCTGCACTGAGCAGGGGAGCCTGGATCACAGGCAACATTAACGCCGCTGTACTAACTGTGCAGTACCAAGGAAGACTCAAGGAGAACATCATGACTCTGAAGACCACCCTGAAGCTGACCGCCGCTGCTGCTTCTATGGCCATCCTGGCTGGTTGTGCCAGCAACGCTGCTCTGGACGAAGTTCGCCAGACTGCTGAAGCTGCTCAGGCCGACGCTGCAGAAGCTCGCAGCATCGCCACTCAGGCGCAAAACACTGCTAACCAGGCTCAGCGTGACGCCCAGGCGGCTCTGCAGATGTCCGAGCAGAACCGCGAAGAAATGAACCGTATGTTCCAGCGCTCCATGCAGAAGTAATTCTGCCGAGTGCCTCATCGCCCTCGGGCGATGGCGGTTCTGCAACGAGAAAACCCCGCTTCGGCGGGGTTTTCTTGTTATGGGCGATGCCCACTGTGTCGGTTGAAAGCGCTAGCGCTGGTAGGCTTCGAGTTCCAGGAACAGGCCGGAAACCTGGCTGATCTCGATTTCGGAGAACAACCCGTTGTTGAGCTCTTCGTCATGGGAGTCGGTCGCGGGGGCCGGCTCCTCTTCGGCGACCTGCAACAGCGAGACCAGGCGACCATCGGGGTTTTCCACCACGCGGCGCAGTTGGGCGTAGTCGATCGGCGGACGCTCTTCACCGAAGGCATTGGCGACTACTTCCATGGCGTTGAGGATCGGCTCGAAGGTGCCCACGTTCTCTTCCAGCAAGGGGAAGGATTGCGCATAGAGAATGCCGTCTACCGACCAGGCGACCTTGAACGGCTGGTCGATGATGTTGACCTGGGTGCCGCTGGGCACGCGCTCGTAGAGCGATTCGATGTCCTCGGGATACATGCGAATACAGCCGCGGCTGGCACGCATGCCGACGCCATCGGGTCTGTTGGTGCCATGGATCAGATAGCTGGGCAGGCCGAGCAGGATGGCGTGACGGCCCAGGGGGTTGTCGGGGCCCGGCGGTACTATGGCGGGAGCCGGCTCGCCACGGGCAGCTGCCTCTTCGCGCATGGAGCGCGGCGGCGACCAGTGGGGATCTTTCACCTTGACGGTGGTGCGGGTCACGCCCACGGGTGTGGCAAAGCCATCGCGACCGATGCTGATGGGGTAGGTTTCGACGATGCCGGGGCGCGAATAGTAGTACAGGCGCAGCTCCGAGAGGTTGACCACGATGCCTTCCCGTGGCGCATCCGGCAGGATGTGCTGTGCCGGGATCACCACTTCGGTGCCGGGGCGGGGTGCCCAGAGGCTCACCTCGGGGTTCGCCATGCGCATCTCTTCATAGCCGGCGTTGTGACGGCGACCGATGTCAATCAGAGTGTCGCCTTCCTCGACGACGACCGTATAGGCCTCGCCGATCACGTTACCCGCATCGGGAAGGTGAAAATGGCCTCGAGGCAGCTCCTGTGGTGGGCTGGAGCCGTTTTCCTCGGCAAGTGCCGCTGTCGCCAACAGGGCGGCAAGGCTTAGCAGGGCAGCGCCCAGGCCGATACGCCTGGCCAGTGTCGGGTTGTTCATTTTACGTCATGATCTCGTCATAAGGTCGCTTGGCGAGCGGATGTTGCTTGGCATCAGCCCTCGCTGGGCGACGGTCATACGCCCCGATTGATCTGGGGCGCCGGGTTCGTGTCGAGGCTGCGATAAGACACTTGTGTATAGTATAGCGTTCCCCGTCATTGCGGGAGCCCTGGCACTCTGTGGACCCCATTTTGCTCAGGCGGCCTGGGTCTTGCGGTTGAGCACATCGAGCAGTTGCTCCACGGCCTGGAAACGGGACTCTTCCTGGCCCATCTCCGCTTCGAAGCGCAGGGTGTCGGCGCCGTCGAGGCGATAGCACTGTGGCTGCGTCTGGATCAGCTTGACCAGGACCAGCGGATCGACCTGGGTCTGGCCGCCAAAGATCACCCGGCCGCGCGCCGCGCCGGCTTCCAGGCGCACGATACCGAGACGCTCAGCACGCTGGCGCAGGCGGGTCTGGCGCATCAGCGTCTTGACCGCCGCCGGCAGCAGGCCGAAGCGATCGATCATCTCCACCTGCAGCTCCTTGAGTTCGGCTTCGTCGGCGGCACTGGCGATGCGCTTGTACATCACCAGGCGCTGCTGCACGTCGGGCAGATAGTCGTCGGGAATCAAGGCCGGAAGGTTGAGGCTGACTTCGACGCCATCGCTCAGCGGGGCTTCGATATTGGGTGTCTTGCCGGCGCGGATGGCGGCCACCGCACGGTCGAGCATTTCCATGTAGAGGGTGTAGCCGATGGCTTCCATCTGGCCGCTCTGCTCTTCGCCGAGCAGTTCTCCAGCGCCGCGAATCTCCATGTCATGGCTGGCCAGGGTGAAACCGGCGCCGAGGTCCTCGGCGCCGGCAATGGCTTCCAGGCGCTTGACGGCATCCTTGGTGATGACCCGGGGCGGAGGGGCAAGCAGATAGGCGTAGGCCTGGTGGTGACTTCTGCCCACGCGACCGCGCAACTGGTGAAGCTGGGCCAGGCCGAACTTGTCGGCGCGTTCGATGACGATGGTGTTGGCGCTGGGCACGTCGATGCCGGTCTCGATGATGGTGGAGCAGACCAGCACGTTGTAGCGCTTGTGGTAGAAGTCCGACATGACCCGCTCCAGTGCTCGCTCGGGTAGCTGGCCGTGGGCCACCGCGACGCGTGCATCGGGCACCAGGGCGCGAATCGTCTCGGCGGCGGTCTCTATGGTCTTGACCTCGTTGTGCAGGTAGTAGACCTGGCCGCCACGCAGGATCTCGCGCAGAACCGCCTCCTTGATGATCGATTCGTCGCGCTGCTGGACGAAGGTCTTCACCGACAGCCGGCGCGCCGGCGGCGTGGCGATGATCGACAGGTCGCGAATGCCGCTCATGGCCATGTTGAGCGTGCGTGGGATCGGCGTGGCGGTGAGGGTGAGAATGTCGACCTCGGCACGCAGCTCCTTGAGGCGCTCCTTCTGGCCGACACCGAAGCGGTGCTCCTCGTCGATGATGAGAAGTCCCATGTTGGGTAGCTTCATCGACTTCGACAACAGCTTGTGCGTGCCGATGACGATGTCCGCCTGGCCGCTTTCGATGCGCTTGAGTGAAGCTGCCTGGCCCTTGCCGGCGGTGAAACGCGAGATCAGTTCGATCTGCACCGCGGTGTCGGCGAAGCGATCGCGGAAATTCTCATAGTGCTGGCGTGCGAGCAGGGTGGTGGGCACCAGGACTACCACCTGGCGCTCCGAGTGCACGGCGAGAAACGCCGCGCGCATGGCGACTTCGGTCTTGCCGAAGCCGACATCGCCGCATACCACGCGATCCATGGGGCGCGGAGCGGTCATGTCGCCGATCACCGCGGCAATGGCGGCGCGCTGATCGGGGGTCTCCTCGAACGGGAAGCTGGCGGCGAAGCGGGCGTATTCCGCGTCGGGCGGCGCGCAGGCAAAGCCTTCCCGGGCCTCGCGGCGGGCGTAGACGTCGAGCAGCTCGGCGGCGGTATCGCGGATCTTCTCCGCTGCCTTGCGCCGCGCCTTGTCCCACTGCTCGGAGCCGAGCCGATGCAGTGGGGCGAGCTCGTCATCGACACCGGCGTAACGCGAGATCAGATGCAGGTTGTCAACCGGCACGTAGAGCTTGGCGGCATCGGCATACTCCAGGGCAACGAACTCCGCCGCCTGGCCGCCAGCCTCGAGCCGCTCCAGGCCGCGGTAGCGCCCCACGCCGTGGGTCTGGTGCACTACCGGGGCGCCAGGGCGCAGCTCGGCGAGGTGCCGAATGGCCAGCTCATTGGTATCCGTGGCCTTCTCGCGCCGGCGGCTCTGGCGAACCACGTCGCCGAACAGCTCCGTTTCGCTGATCACGGCAAGGCTGGGTTGCTCCAGCCACAGTCCGGCGCTGATCTCACCCTCGGTAAGCGCCAAGCGAGAGCTGCCCTGGCGAAAGGCATTGAATCCTTCGGCATGGGGAAGCTCGAGGTGCAACGGGGCCAGCATTTCCTCCAGCGCCTCACGGCGACCACGCGATTCGGCGACGAACAGCACCCGGGTGTCGTCATGCTGCTCCAGGAAGCGCTCGAGCGCTGCCAGCGGCTGCTTGGCGCGGGCATTGATCGCTACTTCGGGCAGCTCCAGCGCGGCGACCTGGTGGGCATGCTGGTGTGCCGGGTCGGCGGTCAACTCCACTCGGGGGTGACGCTTGATGGCTCCAAACACCTCGGCGGGTGGAACGAAGGCGCGGTGGGGCGGCAACAGCGGTCGGGTAGGGTCGACGCCGAGGTTCTCGTAGCGGCTTTCGATGGCTTCCCAGTGGTGTTCGGCGGCTGCGTAGGCATTGGGTAGCAGCGCCACTCGGGTGCCTTCGGCCAGATGCTCGAACAGGGTAGCCGTCTCTTCGAAGAACAGCGGCAGATACTGCTCCAGTCCGGGGGAGGGGATGCCCTTGAGTGCATCGACATACAGCGGGCACTGGCGTGGGTCGACGTCGAACAGGGTCTCGAAGCCTTCGCGGAAGCAGGCGATGGCCGAGCGCGACAGCGAATACTCGTGCGCTGGCAGCAATTCCACACGCTCGACCTTGTCTTCGCTGCGCTGGGTGTCGGGGTTGAAGCGACGCAGGGTGTCGACCTCATCGTCGAACAGGTCGATGCGCAGTGGGCTTTCGCTGCCCATGGGGTAGAGATCGATCAGTGCCCCGCGCAGGGCGTACTCGCCCGGTTCGTAGACCGTTTCCACGGCGCGATAGCCGGCGCGAGACAGACTTTCGCGAAAGCCCTCGCGATCCAGTCGCATGCCTGTCTCGAGGGTGAGCACCCGTCCGGCGATGTACTCGACCGGAGGCAGTCGCTGCATCAAGGTGTTGATCGGCACCAATACGATACCGTGTTCGCCGTCCTGGAGCCGTCGCAGGGTGCGCAGCCGCTCCGAGACGATATCCTGATGCGGTGAGAAGCTGTCGTAGGGCAGCGTTTCCCAGTCGGGAAAAGGCAGTACCGGTACGCTGGCGAAGAAGCCCAGGTCGTTCTCCAACTGCTGTGAGCTGGCGGTATCCGGTGTGATCACCAGCAAAGGCGCGTCGCTGGCCAGGTGGGCCAGCGCCAGGGCAGCCGAACTACCCGGCGGCGTCTGCCAGTAGAGGGTGTCGCGAGTCCCCGTCGGGCGGGGCGGATCGAGCGGCGAGAATTTGGGCATGTTGTCGTCGAGCGTTTCTTCGGTCGTGAGTGCTGCCGTCAAGGCCGTTCGCAAAGCCTGGATAGAGGCGGCGGTAGGTGAGGGATCATACCAGCCCGATGCGACGCTTGTAGTCAACCCGCGTTTTCTGTAATCCCCCTACACCGCCTGCGACCATCCTGCGATTGCCCCGGCGAAGCGCGAACGGGATAATGACGACGAATTTACGACTACCAGAGAGGCTTCACGTGAGTCAGCAACCCCTCGAGACCGTCTTTCAGGAATGGCACGACAATCAGGCGCTTGCCGAGCAGATGATTCCGCTGATCGGCAGCCTTTATCGTCACAACAACGTGGTCACTACCCTCTATGGGCGCTCGCTGTTCAACCGCTCGGTGATCCGTATCTTGAAGGACCACCGTTTCGTCAGGAAGGTTGAGGGCACCGAACTCTCGGTGCGGGATACTCTGCCCCTGGTCCAGGCCATGATCGAGCTCAACCTGGGTCCGGCCCACGTCGACGTGGGCAAGCTGGGGGTGGCCTTCAAGAAGCGCGGCGGCGGCGACGCCAAGGCTTTCCTTCGCGATGAACTCGCCGAAATCGTCGATGCCCATGATCCGAATGGCAACAATGGCCACTCCAAGGACGTGGTGCTCTACGGCTTCGGCCGCATCGGCCGCCTGCTGGCGCGGGTGCTGGTGGAAAAGGCCGGCGGCGGTAACCTGCTGCGTCTGCGCGCCATCGTCGTGCGTGGCCGGGGCGATATCGCCAAGGACCTGGAGAAGCGGGCGAGCCTGTTGCGTCGCGACTCGGTCCACGGTCCGTTCGATGGCACCATCAGCGTCGACTACGAAGCGCGTACCATTTCCGCCAACGGTAACGTGATCCAGGTGATCTACGCCGACAAGCCGAGCGATATCGACTACACCGCCTACGGCATCGACAACGCCGTGGTGGTCGACAATACCGGCATCTGGCGCGACGAAGAGGGCCTTGGTCAGCACCTCGAGTGCAAGGGTGTATCCAAGGCGCTGCTCACCGCACCGGGCAAGGGCAGTATCAAGAACATCGTATTCGGCATCAACCACGGCGACATTGCCGAGGACGACTCCATCCTGTCGGCGGCATCCTGTACCACCAATGCCATCGTGCCGGTGCTCAAGGTGCTCAACGACGAATACGGCATCGAGTGCGGCCACGTCGAGACGGTGCATGCTTACACCAATGACCAGAACCTGATCGACAACTACCACAAGGGCGATCGCCGCGGGCGCAGTGCGCCGCTCAACATGGTATTGACCGAGACCGGTGCCGCCAAGGCGGTGGCCAAGGCGTTGCCGGAACTTTCCGGAAAGCTCACCGGCAATGCCATTCGCGTGCCGATCCCCAACGTCTCCATGGCGATCCTCAACCTGACCCTGGGGCGCGAGACCGACGCCGAGGCGCTCAACGACTACCTGCGCCGCATGTCGATCGACTCTTCCTACCAGAAGCAGATCGACTACGTCGATTCACCCGAGGTGGTGTCGTCAGACTTCGTCGGCAACCGGCATGCCGGCATCGTCGATGCCAAGGCGACTATCGCCAGCGGCAAGCAGGCGGTGCTCTACGTCTGGTATGACAATGAGTTCGGCTACAGCTGCCAGGTGGTGCGTATCCTGCAGCACATCTCAAACGTGCACTTCCTCAAGCTGCCGCGCGCCCAGGCCTGAGCCTTGGCCATATTCCCGACCTTCAGGGTCGGGAACCCCTGACCTGCATCACTTTCGTGTCACTCGGGCCGGTATCGCCATGATGCCGGCTCGATCCGTCCGGACTACCGGAAAGGCCTGCAGCGAGCGCCTTTCAACGCCAATTGGACCCAGTTGAAGCCAGGCGCAGAGCGGTTTTGTGCCCGCTTTTGCGACCTTAGGCCGTGTGGCCTTTGTTCGCGCTTGTCTTTATAATACTGGGGATTTTTTCGGGGTGGTCCGAAGTGCTTCGGGCCTGACTGGTAACGTACTGACCCAACAAGAATTCGAATCCATTCGAACCCCTTTCCTTCGCATTTCCGATCCATCAACTGGGCGAGACTATGATCGAAGTCAAGAAAGGCCTGGATCTCCCCATCATGGGGACGCCCGAGCCGCGCATCGAGAATGCGCGGCCCGTGCGTCACGTGGCTGTCCTGGGCACCGACTACGTTGGCATGAAGCCGACCATGGAGGTCCGGGAAGGGGACAAGGTGAAACTGGGCCAACTCCTCTTTACCGACAAGAAGAACGAGGGCGTACGCTTCACGGCACCGGCCGCCGGCGAAGTCGTCGCCATCAACCGTGGCGAGAAGCGCAAGCTGCTCTCCGTCGTCATCCAGGTTGACGAAAACGAAGAGGCCATCGAGTTCACGGCCCATGGGCGTGACAAGCTCGAATCCCTCGAGCGCCAGGTCGTCGTCGACCAACTGGTCGAGTCGGGGCTGTGGACGGCACTGCGTACGCGTCCCTTCTCGCGCAGCCCGGCCATCGACAGCGAACCGGCCGACATCTTCGTCACCGCCATCGACACGCACCCGCTGTGTGCCGATCCCGCCGAGATCATCAACGAGCAGGCCGAAGCCTTCGTGGATGGACTCAAGGTGCTGGCGAGTCTAACCCAGGGCAAGGTCTTCCTGTGTACTGCGCCCGACGCGCGGATTCCCGGCGGCGACGTGGCCGGCGTGCAGGTAGAGACCTTCGGCGGTCCTCATCCGGCCGGCCTCGTCGGCACTCACATCCACTACCTGTCGCCTGTCGCGTTGCACCGCAAGGTGTGGCACATCGGCTATCAGGACGTGATCGCCTTCGGCAAGCTGTTCGCCGAGGGCCGGATCGACGTCAGCCGGGTCGTGGCGGTAGGCGGGCCGCGTGCCGAGAAGCCGCGTCTGCTGCGCACGCGGATCGGAGCCAGCACCGAGGAACTGTTGGCCGGGGAAATCCTCCAACCCGAAGATACGCGCGTGATCTCCGGTTCGGTGTTCTCCGGGTTCACGGCAGAGGGCGGTCTGCGCTACCTGGGCCGTTTCCACAACCAGATCAGCCTGCTCGAGGAAGGCAACAAGCGCGCCTTCATGGGCTGGATGTCGCCGGGCAGCAATCGCCACTCCGTGCTGGGGATCTACCTGTCGAAGTTCAAGGGCCTCTCCAACTATGCGCCCAACACTTCCACCAACGGCTCCGAGCGGGCCATGGTGCCCGTGGGTGTCTACGAGGAGGTCATGCCATTGGATATCCTGCCGACCCAGCTGCTGCGCACGCTGATCGTCGGTGACATCGAGGTAGCCATGCAGCTTGGGTGCCTGGAGCTGGATGAAGAGGACCTGGCACTGTGCACCTACGTGTGCCCTGGCAAGTACGAGTACGGTCCCATCCTGCGTGACAACCTCACCATGATCGAGAAAGAGGCCTGATGATGGGTATCCGACAGACACTCGACAATCTCGAACCGCATTTCCACAAGGGTGGCAAGTACGAGAAGTGGTATCCGCTGTACGAGGCGGTGGACACCATTTTCTATTCACCCCCCAGCGTGACCAAGACCACGGCCCATGTGCGTGACGGTATCGACCTCAAGCGCATCATGATCACTGTTTGGCTGTGCACCTTCCCGGCGATGTTCTTCGGCATGTGGAACGCCGGCTGGATGGCGAACACAGCGATTGCCGACGGCTATGCTTCCCTGGGCGGCTGGCGCGAAGCCATCCTCATGACCCTGGCTTCCGGCCACAACCCGGACAGCCTGTGGGCCAACTTCGTGCTCGGTGCCACCTACTTCCTGCCCATCTACCTGGTGACCTTCGTCGTCGGCGGGTTCTGGGAAGTGGTCTTCGCCGTCAAGCGCGGCCATGAGGTCAACGAGGGCTTCTTCGTCACCTCGGTGCTCTACGCCTTGATTCTGCCGGCCACCATCCCGCTGTGGCAGGTGGCGCTGGGCATTACCTTCGGCGTGGTGATCGGCAAGGAGATCTTCGGCGGTACCGGCAAGAACTTCCTCAACCCGGCGCTGACAGGTCGTGCCTTCCTCTACTTCGCTTACCCGGCGCAGATCTCGGGTGATGCGGTGTGGGTGGCGGCCGATGGGTACACCGGTGCGACCCCGTTGTCCATCGCATTCCAGGAGAACATGGCCGAGCTCACCTCCCAGTACAGCTGGTGGGATGCCTTCATCGGCTTCGTTCCTGGCTCCGTCGGCGAGGTCTCGACACTGGCGATCTTCCTGGGGGCTGCGGTGTTGCTGTGGACCAAGATCGCATCGTGGCGAATCATGCTCGGTGTATTCCTTGGCATGGTGGCCACCAGTGCGCTGTTCAACCTGATCGGCTCCGAGACCAATCCGATGTTCGCCATGCCGTGGTACTGGCATTTGGTAATCGGCGGCTTCGCCTTCGGCATGGTGTTCATGGCCACCGACCCGGTGTCCGCCTCCATGACCAACCAAGGGCGGCTGATCTTCGGCGCCTTGATCGGTGTGATGACTGTGCTGATCCGTGTGGTGAACCCGGCGTTCCCTGAGGGCATCATGCTGGCGATCCTGTTCGCCAACCTGTTTGCGCCGCTGATCGATCACTTCTTTGTTCAGGCCAACATCAAGCGCCGCCTCAAGCGGACTGGTGTGCCGGCCGAGGAGACTGCCTGATGGCACAGAGCAATAACTCCATCAAGAAGATCCTCACGGTGGCGTTCGCACTTTGCATCGTGTGTTCGGTCATCGTGTCCACCGCCGCGGTGGCATTGCGGCCTATGCAGCAGCTCAACGAGGAGCTCGACCGCAAGACCAATATCCTGCGGGTAGCCAATCTCTACCAGCCAGGCATGGACATCGAAGCTGCCTTTGGCGAAATCACGCCGCGGGTAGTGGACATGCGCAGCGGTGAATATACCGACGAGTTCGATCCGGAGACCTTCGATCACTTCCAGGCGGCACGCGACCCGGCAACCGGGCGCACGCTGTCGGGAGATCGTGACATCGCCGGCCTGACTCGCGTCGAGAACTATGCCACCGTCTATCTGGTGGGCGATCCCGACGACCCCGAGCAGATCATCCTGCCGATCCGTGGCCAGGGCCTGTGGGGGCTGATGCGCGGCTACATGTCCATCGAAGGCAACGGTAATACCATCGTCGGTATCACCTACTACGAGCATAGCGAAACGCCGGGGCTCGGTGCGGAGGTCAACAATCCGCGCTGGCAAGCCCAGTGGGAAGGCAAGCAGATCTTCGCGGATGAGGAGAGCGTGACTCCCGCGATTCGCGTTGCTCGTGGTGCCGGCAGCGGTGAGCATCAGGTGGATGGCCTTTCCGGTGCTACCCTGACCTCCAACGGCGTCACCAACATGCTGCAGTTCTGGTTGAGCCCGGAAGGCTTCGGTGAGTACCTGGCGAGATTCCGTGCGGGCGTCGACCCGGAGGAAGTTCAGGAAGCCGACGTCGAACTCGAAGCTGAAGCTTAAGGAGCCTGACTATGTCCGCTGTGACTCCCAAGGGCGTCCTGACGACCCCGATCTTCAACAACAACCCCATCGCCCTGCAGGTGCTCGGCATCTGCTCGGCGCTGGCGGTGACGACCAGCATGAGCGTGTCGCTGGTCATGAGCCTGGCCGTAATTTTCGTGACGGCCTTCTCCAACCTGTTCGTATCGCTGATTCGGCATCACATTCCTTCGTCGATCCGCATCATCGTGCAGATGACCATCATCGCCTCACTGGTGATCGTGGTGGATCAGGTACTCAAGGCGTTCGCCTACGAGATGTCCAAGCAGCTCTCGGTGTTCGTCGGCCTGATCATCACCAACTGCATCGTGATGGGGCGTGCCGAAGGTTTTGCCATGCAGAACAGCCCCGGGCTCTCCTTCCTGGATGGTATCGGCAACGGCCTGGGCTACGGCTTCATCCTGATGGTCGTAGGGTTCTTCCGTGAGCTGTTCGGCTCGGGCAGCGTGTTCGGCTTCACCGTGCTGCATCCAGTGCAGGATGGTGGCTGGTACGTGCCCAACGGCTTGATGCTGCTGCCGCCGTCGGCATTCTTCATCATCGGCCTGATCATCTGGGCGCTGCGTTCGACGCACCCGGAGCAGGTCGAGGCGAACGAGTTCAAGATGAAGGAAAACACCAAGCCGAAGGAGGCCGTGTAACATGGAGCACTATATCAGCCTGTTCGTCGCCTCGGTTTTCGTCGAGAACCTGGCGCTGGCGTTCTTCCTGGGTATGTGTACCTTCCTGGCCGTATCCAAGAAGGTTTCGGCGGCCTTCGGCCTCGGTATCGCGGTCATCGTGGTGTTGACCATTTCGGTGCCGGTTAACAACGTGATCTTCAACGCGCTGCTGGCCGAGGGTGCGCTGACCTGGACCGGTATTGCCGGCGCCGAGAACATCGACCTGTCGTTCCTGGGGCTGCTCTCCTACATCGGCGTCATCGCGGCGCTGGTGCAGATCCTCGAGATGTTCCTCGACAAGTACGTGCCGGTTCTCTACAACGCGCTGGGCGTGTTCCTGCCGCTGATCACCGTGAACTGCGCCATCCTGGGTGGCGTGCTGTTCATGGTCGAGCGTAACTATGGCTTCGGCGAATCCGTGGTTTACGGCCTGGGTTCCGGCGTGGGCTGGGCGCTTGCGATCACCGCTCTGGCGGGCATCCGTGAGCGACTCAAGTACAGCGACGTGCCGGGTGGCCTGCAGGGCCTGGGCATCACCTTCATCACCGTGGGTCTGATGTCGCTGGGCTTCATGTCCTTCTCGGGCATCCAGCTCTGAGCCAAGGCGAGTTTCCGGCGGTGCCCGCACCGCCGGACAACAGGTTACACAGCAAATAGGAAACCGACATGGTTGGAACATCTGTCATCTTGCTCGGTGTGTTCATGTTCACCGTGGTCGTCATCGGCCTCGTGCTGGTGATCCTGGCCGCCCGCAGCAAGCTCGTCAGCACCGGCGACGTGACCATCGAGGTCAACGGCGACCCGGAGCACACCATCACCACCCAGGCCGGCGGCAAACTGCTCAATACCCTGGCGGCCAACGGTATCTTCCTCTCCTCCGCCTGCGGTGGCGGTGGTTCCTGCGCCCAGTGCAAGTGCCGGGTGGAAGAGGGCGGCGGGGCTATCCTGCCCACCGAGGAATCACACTTCACCATGCGCGAGAAAAAAGACGGCTGGCGTCTCTCTTGCCAGGTGCCGGTGAAGCAGGACATGAAGGTCGAGGTGCCCGAAGAGGTCTTCGGCGTCAAGAAGTGGGAGTGCGAGGTCATCGCCAACCCCAACGTGGCGACCTTCATCAAGGAACTCAACCTCAAGCTGCCTGAAGGCGAGAACGTCGATTTCCGCGCTGGCGGTTACGTGCAGCTGGTGGCGCCTCCCTACGATATCAAGTTCTCCGACTTCGACATCGAAGAGGACTACCGTGGCGACTGGGATAAGTTCGACCTGTTCAAGATCTCCCACAAGAACACCGAGGAAGTGATTCGCGCTTATTCCATGGCGAACTACCCGGAAGAAGTGGGTATCCTCAAGTTCAACATCCGTATCGCCACACCGCCTCCCGGCACCAACCATCCGCCTGGCTTGATGTCGACCTATGTCTTCAACCTGAAGCCGGGCGACAAGGTAACGGTGATGGGGCCCTTCGGCGAATTCTTCGCCAAGGAAACCGATGCCGAGATGGTCTTCGTTGGTGGCGGTGCCGGTATGGCGCCGATGCGCAGCCATATCTTCGACCAGCTCAAGCGCCTGCACTCCAAGCGCAAGATTTCGTTCTGGTACGGTGCGCGCTCCTGGCGCGAGACCTTCTACAACGATGAGTACGATCAGCTGGCCGAGGAGTTCCCCAACTTCAAATGGCACCTGGCACTGTCGGACCCGTTGCCAGAGGACAACTGGACCGGGCCGACCGGATTCATCCACAACGTGCTGTACGAAAACTACCTCAAGGACCATCCGGCCCCCGAGGACTGCGAGTACTACATGTGCGGGCCGCCCATGATGAACGCATCCGTCATCAAGATGCTGCTCGATATGGGTGTCGAACCCGAAAACATCCTGCTGGATGACTTTGGCGGATGATCCCCTTCGCCCTCGGGCGATTCTCCGGGCTGGCCCTCCATGGGCCGGCCCGGCTCCTTCTCCTGATATTAATGGCACTGGTGCTCAGCGCTTGCCGTGACCGAACCGATGAGCATCTCTACCAGGGCACCGCTCTGGGAACGGGCTACCACATCACCCTGTATGCCGATCTCGACCACAAGCAAGTCTCTGAGTTCGAAGCCGGCATACAAGGTGAACTGGCAAGTCTCGACCGACAGCGAAGCGGCTTCAATGCCGCGCTCGATGCGGCTCTTGGCTGGTTCTGGCTGTCCACGTCGGCGCTGCGGCATGAAGTGGACCGTGCATCGCATGCGCTTGCCGTCGATCGGCTGACGCTGTGGCTCGACGGCCAGCATGTCGCTCCTTCAGCCATGATGGTCGAAGTGGGTGGAGTCGTGCGCGCTCATGGCATGCCACCAGCGGGGGGCTGGCGCCTATCACTGGAACGGGCTGGGCTGCCCGGTCCGGAAGGTGCCCGGTACATACGCTTGCAGGATGCAGCTCTGGTGCATCGCTTTGCGCAGCAGGACGGAGTGCCACTGGTCACATTGACGACCCCATTGGCCGTTAGTGTCGTAGCATCGAGTGCCAACGAGGCCATGCGGCAGGCAAGTCGGCTGATGCATGTTACTCCTGAGGAAGCGTTGCGCCTGGCCGAAGCCATGGATAGTGCGGCCAGGGTTGTTGTCAAGACACCACAAGGTATCGAAATTCATCATACCGCGGCCCTCGAGTCCCGAATCGAACCGTAGCCGCAAGGAGTGTGACCACATGACTACTTTTCTCGTCGTTCTCGGCTTCATGCTGTTGATCATGGCTGCCATGGCTATTGGCGTAATCGCAGGTCGTAAGCCCATCGCCGGCTCCTGTGGCGGGCTCAACAAGCTTGGCCTCAAGGAAGGGTGCGACATTTGTGGTGGCAAGGACGAGGTCTGCGAGGAGGAGAACCGCAAGCGCAAGGACACACAAGTCAGTGCACGTCGCTCGAGCGACGAGAGTCGCGGTGCCGACCTGGGTTACGACGCTACCAGGCGCTGAGCACGGGAGCCGGACGACGTTAACGACAAGGGAAAGGAGACGCGAGAGCCCATGGCAGTACATAACTATGACGTGGTGGTAATTGGCACAGGCCCCGCGGGCGAGAGTGCTGCCATCAACGCCGCCAAGCATGGCAAGCGGGTTGCGGTAGTGGAGAAGCAGCCTGTCCTCGGAGGCAACTGCACCCACTGGGGCACCATTCCTTCCAAGGCGCTGCGTCATCAGGTCAAGCAGATCATGCAGTTCAATACCAACCGCATGTTCCGTGACATAGGTGAGCCGCGCTGGTTCTCCTTCCCCCGGGTGATGGAGCGTTCGCGTATCACCATCGACCAGCAGGTCGAGATGCGCACCAAGTTCTATGCCCGTAATCGCATCGATCTGTACAGCGGTGTAGCACGCTTCAAGGACGAGCATACTCTGCTGGTACGTGATCGTCAGGAAGCGCTGGAAGAGCTGGTCGCACAGAAGATCGTCATCGCCACTGGCTCGCGTCCTTACCGTCCTGCCGACATCAACTTCCGCCACCCGCGCATCTACGATTCCGATACCATTCTCAGCCTGTCGCATACGCCGCGTACGCTGGTTATCTTCGGTGCGGGTGTGATCGGCTGCGAGTATGCCTCGATTTTTTCTGGTCTCGGGGTCAAGGTCGATCTGATCAACAATCGGGATAGCTTGCTCTCCTTTCTCGACGACGAGATCTCCGACGCGCTCTCGTATCACTTGCGCAAGCACGGCGTGCTGATTCGCCACAACGAGGATTACGAGCGCGTTGAAGGTGATGAATCGGGTATTGTGGTCTATCTCAAGTCGGGCAAGAAACTGCGTGCCGATGCCTTCCTGTGGGCTAATGGCCGTACCGGCAATACCGACGAGCTGGGGCTGGAGAACATCGGGCTCGAAGCCAACAGCCGCGGCCAGCTGCAGGTCGACGATCATTATCGTACTGCCTTGCCCCACATCTATGCCGCTGGCGATGTGATCGGTTGGCCTAGCCTGGCAAGTGCTGCCTACGACCAAGGTCTGAATGCCTGTGATGAGTTGCTCGAGCGGGACTACCGCTTCGTCAATGAGGTACCGACGGGCATCTACACCATCCCCGAGATCAGCTCTTTCGGCCGGACCGAGCGCGAACTCACCGAAGCCAAGGTACCTTACGAGGTTGCCCAAGCCTTCTTCAAGGATACTGCCCGTGCCCAGATCACTGGCGATACGGTAGGCATGCTCAAGATCCTGTTCCATCAGGACACCTTGGAGATCTACGGCATTCACTGCTTCGGCGACCAAGCCTCGGAGATCGTTCATATCGGCCAGGCCATCATGCAGCAGAAGGGCGAGGCCAATACCCTCAAGTATTTCGTCAACACCACGTTCAATTATCCCACCATGGCCGAGGCCTACCGAGTCGCTGCCCAGAATGGGCTGAATCGGGTCTTCTGACTTAGCCTTATTTTTCTACTGTTCCAAACATTAGTTTTTTCATGCAGCGCCGGTCGAAAGACCGGCGTTTTCGTTAGGTTCGCCTGATTTGAATCTGCTCTTTCTTTCGCTTCTTCGTGCTCCCGCCATCTCATCCTGCTGCTGACTATCTCACTCCCCGATGTGGTTTTTCGGTAATCCTTTAATGTTGCAAGAAGATGACAAAAAGATATCAGAAAAATGATATACGCAGCCGTGGCCGTTATATGTGATCTTATGTAACTGTGATGACGGCTTTATTGCCGAAGCGGAATCCGGGATCGCAACATCGCGTAGTGTGAAGTAAAGACGGCAAAGGGTGCGGAGAAAGTCCCGAACTCCCGGGCGGTAGCGTGGTAGGGTTTGTATGTGTATCCTTTTGTATACATGGATATTCTGCCTTGGGAGTCAACCCCATGGAGTATGAAAGAACTCCCTTCTTCTCGGTTGTGGTACCCGTCTACAACAAGGCCGCGTATCTGGAAGAAGCGTTAGAGTCTCTCTATGCCCAACATTTCACGAATTTCGAGATCATTGCCGTTGATGATGGCTCGGTCGATGGCTCATGGGAACTGCTTGAGCTCCATCACAGACAGGGCAGGATCCGCCTGTATCGCCGGGATCGCCCAGGTCCCGGTGGATATGCGGCGAGGAATCATGGCGCGAGTTTGGCGCGAGGGCAATGGTTGGTCTTCCAAGATGCCGATGACTGGTGTTCGAAAGATCACCTGGCCGAGTTCAATGCCAATATTCGACGCAGCAAGGACAGTAGTATCAAGCTTTATGTCAATGCCTATGCAAAGCGGAGGGGCGATACCGTAAATTCGGCAATTGCTTTACCTCACAGTGGGAAATTGACGCGACAGCAAGGTCTTGAGCTTTTCTCTCGTTCTGACTACATACACATGAACGGAGCCTGTATAGAAAGAAAGTTCTTTCAAGAAAGCGGAGGATTTCCCGAGGGTGTCTATCGGCGAGGAGGTGACGTCTATTACTGGCTTCGAACATTGGCTTCCCTTCACAGTACTCATTATAGTCGTAAAATTACCAGTCATTGGAATATAGATAATTGTGGGATCAGTAATAACCTGAGCAATTTGGTTAATACGCACCCCGCAAGAGATTCCTTGGACAAAATGCCTCACGACTTGACTTGGAAAGAGGCTTATTACGCCAAGAAAGCCATCAACCGCAAGCTGATCTCCTGGGCGGTGGAAAAGAAGCGCCATGGCATGTCAATTGCCGAGGACATCAAGTCCCTGCATCCCGGAGCGCTATCGCTCAGGCAGGTGCTCCATTGTCTGACGCTTGTGCTGCCCGACAACCTGTTCGTTCACTGTCGGACTCTGGTGGGAAAGACTTTGTGAAAAGGCCGTGATAATGCTTGCCCAAGTACGACGTGGATTGATTACAGCGCTTTTCCTGCCCTTGGTGATGCTCTCTTTCCTGGTGAGAAAGAACGGTGCGATATGGGTCTTTGGAGCATGGAATGGTATTCAGTATTCCGATAATCCACGCTATCTCTTCGAATTGATGAATACCACTGAAACGACCATACGCCCTATATGGGTATCAAAATCCCATGTGGTGGTAGAAAGGGTAAGAGCGGCAGGTTATCGGGCTTACTATTGGATGTCATTGGAGGGTATTTTTTATTCACTCCGCGCCGGGGTGGCAGTGGTCAGTCACTCCGCGGATGACGTCAATCCTTATGCGTCCTACCGTGCCAAGATATTTAAGATCACGCATGGTACGCCAATGAAGAGAATGGGAAAGGATAATAGATTTCTCTACCCTGAACGCAGGTCGAGACGCTTGTATGAGTATGTAAGGTCGATTAGTCCGCAAAGAAAAACCCCCGTTGTAGCTTTCGTTTCTTCCGAACTTTCAAGATTTCGCTTCGAGAGTGCCTATCGGGGGAGCTCTATTTCAGTGGTTAATTCTGGGTATCCGCGTTGGATGGGGATAACCGAAAGCCGGGGAGTCCTGTGGAGATTCATACAGGAAAAGGTTGGCGCTCTTCGTGTCAGTGAGTTTGACAAGATTGTCATGTATGCCCCAACGCGGCGTGCCAATAGGTCATTTAAACTCGAGCTAGGAAAGGATCTCGTTGATTTCGTGATCGAGGCTAATGAGAAAAAATATTTCGTTGTGCTTAGACCTCATCCATCTCTGCAGATCAATATAAGTGACAAGGCAAGTCTGGAGCTTGTTGATCGTGGTTTTTTGGAAGTGACTTGTCATCAGATCGAGGATGTCAATTCCACCTTGCAAGATGTGGATGTTCTGTTGACCGATTATTCGAGCATCATTTACGACTATTGTATCCTGGGGCGTCCCTCTTTTCTCTATGCCCCCGATCTCGATGATTATATTGTCAGTGATACCGGGCTCTACGACGATTATGGGAAGGCAGAACCTGCCTTGAAGATAAACTCATTGTTAGAGGCACTGGATCCCACGCTGCTGAAGGAAGCCTCATCCAAGGCAGAGGCGTTCAAGGCGCTTCATTGTGGTGCTGATGCTGTAAAGGCGTGTGACACGATAGTCAAGACCATCAAGGAAAGAATCTAGACTTTGTCTGAGAAGGTCGAGGGCCAAATGAACACTGGAGTACTGCAGGATACCATGCCCCAGACGGGGAGAATTCTGGTTATTTCCGGCGTGGACGGTGCTGGCAAGTCGACGGTGGTGGAAAATCTTGCAGCTCGACTCGCTGCTGCGGAGCAGGTCGCGCGTGTCAGCGGTGGCAAACCACAA
This sequence comes from Halomonas sp. A29, assembly GCF_046723295.1. Classification (NCBI taxonomy): domain Bacteria; kingdom Pseudomonadati; phylum Pseudomonadota; class Gammaproteobacteria; order Oceanospirillales; family Halomonadaceae; genus Halomonas; species Halomonas sp. A29. The sequence goes on along the minus strand of NZ_JAXQPR010000005.1, from coordinate 129,301 downwards.
GCGGCTTGGATGGAAGCACTGCGTCTTCGATTGCGTAACGGCAAGGGCAATAACGAGGAAGGACGCTGCGCTGGAGGGCAGTCGAGGCGCAAGACGCGGATCTTCCGAGATGCGCTCCCCAGCCTCGTACTCGCCATTCTACGTTGGCGTTTGTCTCGCCATGCCCGCCGGCTTGCTCGCGCCGGCGTGACGGTCGTCGCGGACCGCTGGCCGACGCTTGAGCATGGCAAGATGGATGGTCCGAAAATCGACAGGGACCTGCCGGGATTCAAAGGCGCCGTGCTACGGCTCCTGGCCGGCTGGGAGAGTGCCATCTACCGGCATGTCGAGCCGGCGGACATTGCGTTTTATCTTGTCGTGGACGAGCAGACGGCCATTCGACGTAATACTCAACGCGTGAAGGTCGGCAAGGAGAGCACCCAGGACATCATTCGTCGCTATCGTGACAATCTCGACTTCCAGCCCATTGCCCACAGGGTCGAGCGTATCGACAATGCGGGCACGCTCCCGGAAGTCATCGCCGTCCTGGAGCGGCACCTGGAGCGACCCTGATGGTCGCACCCTACATCGAGGCATTCGGTTGCCCAGCAGTTGGCAAGACCTTCGTGACGGAGCAGCTGCTAAGGCTGCCGGAAACCCGTGATGCCGACATTCAGACCGAACTCTTCCCGACCGCGCGCGGGCAACGGCTATGGCGAGTGCCAAGGAAGCTATGGCTCGTTCTCAGCTTCCTGCCAACCTTGCGAGGCGAATGGCGCCAGGTTGTCTCGCTCGTAGGACGTACCCCCTGGACGGGAGTCCCGGCCGCTGGGCGGGCATTGCTGAATTGGGTACAGCTGCTCTCGATGCTGCAGCAGCTTCATCATCGGCAGGAAAGCCCCATCCTGCTTTGCCAGGGGGCCTTTCAGGCCATATGGTCGCTGCGCTTCCGCACGCGCTCGGCAGAGGGAGAGACCTTTCCGCTGCAGGAATGGATCGCACTTACGCTTTCCCTGCTACCACCGCGTCCGATCGTCGTGTTGCACGTCGTTGCCGAGAAGAATGTCATCCACGAAAGGCAGCGAGACAGGGCAGGTGGGCAGAGCGTAGTCGATAGACAGCCTGGGGGTACGTACGACTCCGCTCGCATCGTCCAGGAAATTCTCGAGGCGATCAACTTGCTGGAAGCACAGGGCAAGCTGCGAGTGGTCACATTCAACAACACTACCGCCAGCCTGTCTCAAGAGGCGCTCTCCGCGCTTGCCCAGACCTTGGGGCTTGGCTATCCGCCGCTTGCGACAGGATCCCCGCGACGCGCCGCCAGCCTCAGTGGCGCTCCATGAGCATGTCATCGTCGTAAAGTCGCTATTTCACCCGATACGACAATATCGAGGTATGCCATGAAAGTGGGCCTCTGCTTCCCTCCCGAGAGCCGAGTCTATTGGGAACAGAAAGTCAGCTCGGCTTTGGTTGAACTGGTTCCCGACCTGACCCTTCTCGACTGCAGTGAGCCGAACTCCCTCAATTGCCGGGTGCCCGAGGTCGTGGTCGGGCATGAGAGCGAAGCGCTGATCGACGGCTTGGCAGCTCCTCCTGCGTCCCTTCGCTGGGTGCAGATCATGAGTGCAGGAGCAGACCGACTCCTCGAAGCCATCGGTAGTGCTCCCGTGGCGTTTCGCATTACCAACGTTCGCGGCATTCATGCCCGTGCCATGGCGGAATACCTTTTGGCGGTGCTGCTGCACTTCGAAAAGCAGTTGGGACGCTTTGCCGAGAACATGGAGCACCGGCAATGGGAGAGACCGATCCTCGGTCAACTGACCGGTAAGCGCCTGCTGATCTGCGGAGCGGGGGGTATCGGGCAACCGGTGGGAGCCGTGCTTGATGGCCTTGGGGTCAGGGTCGAAGCCATTGCTCGCGATGCCCGCCCACGAGCCCCTTTCCAGCGTGTCCATCTTTTGGCAGAGCTGCCCGAAGTGGTCGGTGCTTTCGACTACGTCTTTTGTGCCTTGCCACTGACCAGGGAAACCCGCGATGTCTTCAATCGAGACGTTATCGATGCGATGAAGCCCGGGGCGATCTTCGTCAACGTGGCGAGGGGAGAACTCGTTGATGAAAGCGCCCTGATCGCCTCTCTCTGCACCGGGCGACTGGCTGGAGCGGCACTGGATGCGTTTCGTGAGGAGCCCCTGCCAAGCGATTCGCCGCTATGGTCCACGCCGAACCTGATGATCACTCCCCATGTGGCCGGCCGCTTTGCATCGGGACACGAGCTGGGGCTGGCAGTGTTCAGGGAAAACATGGCCGCCTATCTCACTGGGGCGCCGTTACTCACGGAAGTCTTCCCACAGCGAGGCTACTGAACATGCCCAAAGGCACCGACTTAGATCACAAGGACGTGCTGTTCATTGCCGCCAATACACGATCGCTGGCGGTAAACCGTGGGGCGCTCATCCGGGCATTGCAGGAGCGAGGGCTCAGCGTTGGTGCCTTGGTGCCGGATCAAGAGTTCCTGCAGGAAGTGCATGCACTGGGAGTGACGACCTGGCACTACCACCTCGAACGCCACAGCATGGGCGTGCGAGGAGAGGTGGCGCGCTTCCTGGAGCTACGCCGGATGATCCGGAAAATCGCCCCCAGGGCCGTTTTCGCCTACTCCGTCAAGCCTATCATTCTGGGAATTCCAGCAGCGAGGCTGGCTGGCGTGGGCGAGACATACTGCCTGGCGACCGGCCTCGGCTACCTGTATGGCCGTCATGACCGTCGCACGCGCTGTATTCGTGCCTTGGTCAGCTTCTGTTATGCCCTGTCTGGCAGCCTGAGCCAGGCGTTCTTCTTCCAGAACCCGGACGACTGCAACGAACTCCAGCAGAACTTCCTGTTTCGTCGCTTTACGCGCAGCGTGGTGGTCAATGGCTCTGGTGTGGATCCCGAGGAGTATCCATTCAGTGAACCTGCGGCCGTGCCGCTTCGCTTCCTGTTCATGGGGCGCTTTCTCGAAGAGAAAGGCATTCGCGAATTCGTCGATGCGGCGCGGCGGCTCGCGCCAGAGAACCCGGGGGTGGAGTTCGTCGCCCTGGGAGAAGTCGATGACTCGACGGTCAATGCCATCGGCGCTGCCGAGGTGGCGGCGTGGCGCGAGGAAGGCATCGTAACGCTACCCGGCAGGGTGCGCGATGTTCGTGGCCATCTCCAGGCTGCCTCGGTAATGGTCCTTCCCTCCTACTATCGCGAGGGAATTCCTCGCAGCCTGCTCGAAGCCATGAGCACGGGCAGGCCGCTGATTACCTGCGATTCACCGGGTTGTCGTGAGACCGTCCTCGAAGGTGTCAACGGCTGGTTGGTGCCCCCTGGCGATGCCGCAGCGCTTGCTGGCCGAATGCAGACCTTCATCCAGGATCCGGTTCTGGTCGGGCGGATGGGAAAAGCGGGGCGGGAGTTGGCCAAGGCGCGCTTCAGTACCGAGCTCGTCAATCAACAGATGCTCAAGGAAATGCCCATCGCCCATATCGAGCGTCCGCTGGAGGGAATGGCATGAACAGGTTCACGAATGTACCACGGTGTGGGCCAGCCGAAGGAAGTGGAGCGGCCAAGCTCTCCCTGCTCGAATATCTGCGAAATGCGGTACCCGATGGAGTTCGCTGGGCCTTGCGCGGTGGCAAAAGCGGTCTAGCCGCCTGGCTTGCTGCTGATGGGGTCAAGGATCTCGACCTTTGGGTCCACAGCGAGGATGTCTCTGCATTGGTAAACGCGTTGACCCCTGTCGCTGTCGGCACGGTTTCTCTGGAGTCCGATCCCCGTTGGCTGCGACACCTGGTGCTGGTGATGCCAAGGCGGTTCGATGGTCAACTCATCGATATCACCTACGGTGACCTCAAAGTCGGCGCAGCGCTGGCCTGTCGCGAGGAGCTGGTCTCCGTGCGTATGGGGCTTCACGGCCCGATGCTGACCGGGGTCGCAGCCGTGTCCGATCTGCTGATGCGCAAGCTGCTGCGAGGCAAGACGCTGGCCTCGAGCCGACTGGCCGAGGCCTCGCTGCAGTGGTATCTGGCTCCCGCCGAGCAGCGTGGGGCATGGCTTGCCGATTTAGCCGCCACCTTCAGCCCTGCCTTGGTGGACCATGTCCAGGCGATCATGTCCGGACGGCGAATCGCTGGCCGGGAGCGTGCCTTTTTCCTGCTGTCGGCGGTACGAGCTTCCCTGCGCCATGGCGGAGTGTCGCTTGCACTACGTCGCCGGCGTCGACTCGTACTCGGCCGCCGGCAGCGAGTGCCATTGAAGCGCCCGGTGGCCCCCGTACTTTTCCTGCTGAACGGTGAAGGCAGTGCAACGGTAGCTGCACGCATCGAAGAGGTGCTGAGCGGTGCAGGAGTGACCACGCAGCGCATTACTCCTGCGGCCGGCAGTGGCCCTGCAGCCTGGGCGAGAATGTTACGGCTCGCCGAGGCGGGGCTCTACGGCCATGCCGCCATTCTGCGCGGCGGCGATACTGCTACTCCCAGATTACCGCTGATCGCGAGACTGTGTGGTGAACCCATCCTCCTCGGTTCGAACGCCAGTCGCGACGAGATCCTGCAGCGTTACTACCAGGCCGCCCACCGCTGGTATATCGATGACCCCTTGCTGGCCGAGCAAATCGCCATCGGCGGGAACGTAGTAGCACAACGTCGGCTGGCTTCGATACCACCTTTGGTAAAGCCACAGCCACAGCCCTGAAGGTCGGCGTTGCGTCCTGATATCTCCCACTGACTACCCGCACCAGCTTCGCCCATACGGGCGAAGTCGTCTCTTCCTGCAGGTACCTATCCATGGCCGCCATGAAGCGCAGTATCGATATCGCCGTATCCGCGGTGGCATTGCTCGTATTGTCGCCGCTGCTGGTGTTGATTGCTCTACTGATTCGCTGCGAGACACCTGGGCCGGCGCTTTTCGTCCAACGCCGGGTAGGTCGCAACCTCGTGCCGTTTCGAATCTACAAGTTCCGAACCATGCAAGATCGCGATGCCACGGTGATCGATCCGCTGGCCGAAGGCGTGATCCGCTCGGGCGATGACCCGCGTATTACCCGAATCGGGCGCTTTCTACGAGCGACAAGCCTGGATGAGCTTCCCCAACTGCTCAACATCCTCAAGGGCGACATGAGCCTGGTTGGCCCCCGCCCCGTACTGATCGAACAGATCGAAGCCGTTCCCGACGAGTACATGCGGCGATTCACCGTGCGTCCTGGGCTGACGGGGCTGGCCCAGGTGCAGGGCCGCCGCAGCCTCGGCTGGCTTGAACAGCTGGCGCTGGATGTTCGCTATACCGAGCGTGCCGGTATCGGGTTCGATCTCTGGCTCATGCTGACCACGGTCTACGTCGTGCTGACCCTTAAGGACATCTATGGCAGCACTGAACAGAACTGGCGCCAATACCGGAAGAATCGGTGCCAGCATGACGTGAGGGAATCCAAGTGAAACGCTTGCATACCATGTTGATTACCGTGGTGCCGGAAATTGCCCAACATGCTCAGGACAGCGGAGTGGATACGCTGTTCATTGACATGGAGACTCGCGGCAAGGCAGAGCGGCAGGGGCATCTGGACACCCACAAGAGCGCGCATACCTATGTCGACGTTGCCCGCATTGCCGCCGTCCTCACCCGAGCCGAGTTGCTGGTCAGGATAAATCCCCCCTGGGAGGGCACGTCAGCGGAAGTCGATGCCGCCATTGACGCAGGTGCCCAGCGGTTGATGCTGCCGATGTTCCGCAGTGTGGCCGAAGTGATCGAGTTCAAACGCGCCGTGGCAGGCCGGATTCCGGTGACTCTGCTGGTGGAAACGGCAGCGAGCCTGGCACGCCTACCGCTGATCGTGCCTCTGCTCGAAACCGACGATCGCATCCATTTCGGCCTGAATGACCTCTGTATCGACATGCGGCTCGATTTCCTCTTCGAGGTCTTGGGCGGCCGCTTGCTCGACGGTCCGGCCGCCTTCTGCCGCGAAGCCGGCGTTCCATTTGGCATTGGCGGTGTCGGTTGCCTCGGCAATGGCATGGTGCCTGCAGAGTGGATCCTCAGTGAGCATGTCCGGCTCGGCTCGGAGTGGGTGATTCTGTCGCGGGCCTTCCACGGCGGGGCGGACACCTTGGCCGCACTCAAGGCTCGTCTGGACCTGGCCGTTGAGCTGGCGTCGTTACAGCGCTGCTACCAGGAGCTCGCCTTGACTGGCCCGAGCACTCTCGAGGCGAATCAGGCAAGCCTTGCCTTACGCGCCGCAGCGATCAACGTGCAGCATCAGCCGCAGAAAGTGGCATGAGTCATTCAGCATAGAATAAAGGACCGCCATTCAAGAACGCCTGGCAGACAAGCGCTGCCAGGCGTTTTTTTATTCACTCTTCGCGAAGTTGATGCCGATAGCACGGCGGCGAAGCGAGCTCGAGGTCTTCGATGTCCTCATGCTGCAGCGCCTCCAGCAGGGCCTGCTGAAGCAGAGGCAGATAGGAGTCTTCCAGGTTGCGCGCAGCGGAGAGAAGCGTCAATTTGCCCTGACGGGCGTGGCGCATCAGAGGTATCAAACTTTCCGGGTGGTCGCGCAGCTCGCCGCGATAGCGCACGGCAAAGACCGCGGGACTGATTTCTCCCTCATGGAGCTGGCGTCGTAGCAATGGAGACGGCGAGGCATCGCGGTACCATTCCGTCAGATCGAGACTTTCGCGGCGCTTGCCGCGAGGCCATAGGCGATCGACCAGAACCCGTGCGCCGTCCGATGGTTCGCTCGGGCTATAGATTCGCTTGAGTACGATTTCGTAGCTCACGCCTTCTCCCTTCAATGCTGTCGGCTCTCATTTACTTGGCCAGGCCACAACTAAACCAGGCTACAACCGCTGCAGTGCTTCCCTGGCGCGAGGCTGCCACTGGCCGGGCAGGTCGGCGGCACGACCCAAGGCCTGGCGGGCTTCGTCTGTTTCGCCCTGCGCACCTAGCAGCAGGCCCAGGTTCAACCATGCTACGCCCAAGTCGTCCCGCTGTGCTACCGATGCGCGAAATGCCGCGATGGCACCCGATGCATCTCCTGCGGCATGACGACTGTTGCCTAACGCAAAGTAGCCCATGGCGGACTCTGGAAAGCGCGTGACGAAAGCCTCCCAGGCAGGTAGCGTGGCATCGCTCCCCTGTACCTGTTCGAAGTCAGCAATCGCCTGCAAGGCGCTCTGTTCGCCTATCGCGCCAGGCAGCTCTCCCGGAGGCAAGGCTGCGAAAGCCCAGCGCCCGCTGCGTGCCCAAGTGGCATCGAAGCGACGAAAGGACTCGATGCGCTCTGCTTCCTCGCCGCTGTGCAGGATCATTTCCTTGGCATCCAGATCGTAGCCGATGGCCACGGCGTAATGCCACATCGGCCACGCCGGTAGCGAAAGGTTCTGCATGACGACCACAGGATGGCCGGCAGCGATTTCCGTCAGGAGTGCATCGAAGCTGTCATTCAGTACGAAGGGGATGTGGCCGTTGCGCCTCACCGTGGCAAGCATCTCGGGCTGAACGCTGCCTTCGCGACCGGGTATGAACACCTGCGGAATCAGGCTCTCCATGGCCACATTCACGCCGCCGTGGTTGAGTACCATGGCCAGCGAGGCGGGGCCGCACTGGTAATCACGCTGGGCATGGAAGGGCACGCCTTCGATCCATGCCTGGCGCGGCAGTGCCTGCTCGGTGCTCTCGGCCAGGCGCGGCGTGGTGGCACAGCCCGTCAGCATCAGCAGCCACAGGCCCAACAGCAGAACGCCCGCTAAGCGGGCGTTCTTGCATGCTGTCTTGATACGACCTTGCATGCCGTGTCTCATCAGCGCGTGAAGGGGAAGACGTTGGTCAGACCCAGGATGTCGGTGACCAGCAGCACGAGGAATACGAGCAGCAGGGCGCCGACGACACTGGCACCGGCAGGAAGTTGGTCGAGCTGCTCGGCCATCTGACGAGCTTCCTCGTCGGAGAGTGCGGCCACGCGGGCATCGACTTCGGCCAAGTCGACGCCTTGAGCAAGGAGTTGTTCCTGGACGTCCGCCCGGGACAGGATTTCGTTGATGCGTTCGCGGTCTGCATCGGCACGTTCAGCCGAGAGAGCGGCCTGGGTGGAGATCAGCTCGGTGGTGGGTAGTGGGGCGGCCGAAACCGAGACGCTACCGAGCACCAGGGCAAGGATCAGTAGAGGACTGAGAAAGCGGCGGAGGGTTTTCATGATCAGTGTTCCTTCTTCTTGGGGAAAGGCTTCCGGCTCTTGAATGATCCAGCGCTCTTGGTTCGGTGAGCGCAGTCGTCCTTTGTGCTCCAGCGATGCTTTATAAGTATAAGCAGAAAGCGCGTGAAATTTCATGCCCTTGCGTCTACGGATAGCGACGTTGGACGAAAGTGCTGTGAAATCACCCCACCCGGTAGGAAGAAGGTAGCTCCGCCAACAGGCCTCGGCCGCCGGCCAGCGTCAGGGCCAGGTCGTGGAGTCCTTCCCACAGCGGCAGATGAGCAGCGCCCTTGATCGAGAGATCCAGACGCTGGGCGAACAGCAGCAGCTTGTGCAGGCGCTTCCTGGGCAAGCGTGCAATCGCCTGTTGATAGGCGGGGCGGCGCTTGTCGAAGATGGCCGGTTTCTGCGCCTTGCAGGCGTGCTCGAAGCTCTGCCCCTGGTCGAGATGCTGATGCAGCGAGAGCAGGGTGCGCAACTCGCGGTTGAGCGCCCACAACACGATGGGAGCTTCGACGCCTTCGCCACGCAAACCGCGAATGATGCGTGAGACCCGTTCGCGTTCGCCCTTGAGGCAGGCATCGGCCAGGGTGAAGACGTCGTAGCGGGTGCTGTCCTCCACACCGCCGGCGATCTGGGCAGGACCGATGCGAGTGCCGGGAGGCAGCAGCAGGGCGAGCTTCTGCAGCTCCTGGTCAGCCGCCAGCAGATTGCCCTCGGTACGCTCGCCCAGCAGGCGGGCGGCATCGAGGTCGAGCGTGAGGCCGTGGCGCTCGGCACGATCGCGCAACCAGAAGCCCAGTCGCGAGACATCGACCGGCCACACGGGCACGAACAGACCGAGTTTATCGAGCGCCTGGAACCAGGCGCTCTTCTGCTGGCGAAAGTCGAGCTTGCCCATGCTGACGAGCAGGATATTGTCGCGATTGCCCGGTGCGTCGGCGTATTCCTTCAGCGCCTTTGCCCCCTCCTGGCCCAGGTTCTGGCTGCCCAAGCGCAATTCGATCAGCTTGCTCGAGGCAAACAGCGACAGACTGGCTGCGGCCTCGCGTAGCCGGCCCCAGGCGAAGTTGGCTTCCACATGAAGGATCTCGCGCTCCTCGATGCCTTGCTCGCGAGCCGCCATGCGCACGGCGTCGCAGGCTTCCATGTGCTGCAGCGGCTCTTCGCCGGCCACGAGCACGACGGGTGGCAGCTTCTTGGCCAGCGTTTCGGGCAACTTGTCGGCAAAGACCTTCACAGCAGTACCTTGGAGTGTACCTTCAACACCCTCATGACTGAACGTCATCCAGCGTGCGCAGGCTATCCAACAGACGGCGCAGGGCTTCCTCGCGCAACTCCTGGCGTGCTTCCTCGCGCAGCTCGTCCTGAGCCAGCAGGTTGTCGTCGCTGACGGTGAAGCGGGTCGATACTTCTAGGCGCCGTTCGGGCAGGCGGTAGGCCCCATCGCTGCGCCGCTGAACCGAGAAGGGTACCGAGAGCGTCATTTCAAGCTCCTGCGGGCCGCTGTCGAGCACGCTCAATTGACGCTCGCCGAACGCCTCGGAGCCGAGATTGAGGATTTGTGAGGCACCGTCGTGTACCCGGGTGCCGACCGAGGTCAGGCGCTCGGCCACCAGGCGGGCCAGTTCGCTGTCGGCTCCCGCCAGGGCGAGCTCGTCGACGGCCAGTCCCGGGGTATCGAAGCCGCGCAGGCGAAAGCCGCAGCCAGACAGTGCCATGACGGCAGCGGCCGTCATGGCGAGATTAAGAAATCCGCGTCGCTGCATGGGTGCTCCCCGTTCGATATGCGTCAGCTCACCACGATATTGACCAGCTTGCCCGGCACCACGATCACCTTGCGCACCGTCTTGTTCTCGGTATGGCGCTGGACGTTCTCGGCGGCGAAGGCCTCGGCTTCGATGGCCTCCTTGGCAGCGTCAGCGGCCACTTCGATGCGGGCTCGCAGCTTGCCATTGACCTGTACCACCAGTTCCAGGGTGTCACGCGTCAGAGCCGATTCGTCCACCTGCGGCCAGGGCGCATCGATGGCGGGCTCCGCATGGCCCAGCTCGCGCCACAGTGAATGGCAGGCGTGGGGTGTGATCGGTGCCAGCAGCAGTATGCAGGCTTCGACGGCCTCACGGGCCACGGCCAGGCCCAGCGGCGAGGTGTCGTTGAACTTACCAAGCGCGTTGGAAAGTTCCATCACCGCGGCGATGGCGGTATTGAAAGTCGTGCGTCGGCCGATGTCGTCGCTGGCTTTCTTGATCGTCTCATGAGTCTTGCGACGCAGTTCGCGCTGGGGCTCATCGAGCGCCGCGGTGTCGAGAGAGCCCGGTTCGCCGGCCTCGAGGTGTTCGGCGACCAGGCGCCACAGGCGCTTGAGGAAACGGCTGGCGCCCTCGACCCCGGAGTCGGACCACTCCAGCGACTGCTCGGGCGGGGCGGCGAACATCATGAACAGGCGCACGGTGTCGGCGCCGAAGCGGTCGATCATCGACTGCGGGTCGACGCCGTTGTTCTTCGACTTCGACATCTTCTCGATGCCGCCCATCTCCACCGGCAGGCCGTCCTTGATCAGCACCGCGCTGACCGGGCGGCCCTTGTCGTCGCGCTTGACCTCAACATCGGCGGGGTTGAACCACTCCTTGCCGCCGTTTGGCGTCGTGCGGTAGAAGGTCTCGGCGATCACCATGCCCTGTGTGAGCAGGCGCTGGAACGGTTCGTCGACCTTGACCAGGCCCAGGTCGCGCATCAGCTTGGTGAAGAAGCGCGCGTAGAGCAGGTGCAGGATGGCGTGCTCGATGCCGCCTATGTAGAGATCCACCGGCAGCCAGTAGTCGGCACGCTCGTCGAGCATCGCCTCCTGGTTGTCGGCACAGCAGAAGCGGGCGAAGTACCAGGACGACTCCATGAAGGTGTCGAAGGTATCGGTCTCGCGCACCCAGCCGTCGCCCAGCTCATAGAACTCGGGCATGCGCTTGAGCGGCGAGCCCGATGCGTCGACGGTGACCTCCATGGGCAGGGCGACGGGCAGCTCCTCGTCGGAGAGCGGCACGGTCTGGCCTTCGGGGCCGTACTTGACCGGGATCGGCGCGCCCCAGTAGCGCTGGCGGGCCACGCCCCAGTCGCGCAGACGATAGTTGGTCTTCACCTCGCCGCGACCCAGCTCGGCGAGCCTGCCGGCGATGGTCTCGAAGGCGGCATTGAAATCGAGGCCATCGAACTCGCCGGAGTTGATCAGCCGGCCATACTCCACGTAGGCGCCTTGCGAGAGATCCGGCGCCTGGCCGCTCTCGTCGGCAATGACCGCCTCGATGGGCAGGTCGTACTTGGTGGCGAACTCCCAGTCGCGCTGGTCGTGGCCGGGTACCGCCATGACCGCGCCGGTACCGAACTCCATCAGCACGAAGTTGGCCACATAGACGGGCACCTGGCGGCCGTTCAGCGGGTGCACGGCGAGGTGCCCGGTGGGCATGCCGCGCTTCTCCTTGGTGGCCAGCTCCGCTTCGGAGGTGCCGCCTTGGGCGCACTCCTCGCAGAAGGCGGCAAGCTCGGCGTTACCTTCTGCCGCAGCCTTGGCCAGCGGGTGGGCGGCCGCTACCGCGACGTAAGTCACGCCCAACAGGGTGTCGGGGCGAGTGGTATAGACAGACAGCGGTTCGGCCGCGCTGCCGTCGGCTGCCTTGATGTCGAAGCTGAGTTCCACGCCGCGTGACTTGCCGATCCAGTTGCGCTGCATGGTCTTGACCTGCTCCGGCCACTCGATCTTGTCGAGGTCGGCGAGCAGCTCATCGGCATAGTCGGTGATCTTGAGGAACCACAGCGGGATCTCCTTGCGCTCCACCAGCGCGCCGGAGCGCCAGCCACGCCCCTCGATGACCTGTTCGTTGGCCAGTACCGTCTGGTCGACCGGGTCCCAGTTGACGGTGGACATCTTCTTGTAGACCAGGCCCTTCTCGACAAGCTTGGCGAAGAACCACTGTTCCCAGCGGTAGTAGCTGGTGTCGCAGGTGGCGAATTCGCGGCTCCAGTCGTAGGCGAATCCCAGTGCCTTGAGCTGGTTGCGCATGTAGTCGATGTTGTCGTAGGTCCACTTGGCCGGCGGCACCCGGTTCTGGATCGCTGCGTTCTCGGCCGGCATGCCGAAGGCGTCCCAGCCCATGGGCTGCATCACGTTCTTGCCCTGCATGCGCTGGAAGCGCGAGACCACGTCGCCGATGGTGTAATTGCGCACGTGCCCCATGTGCAGCTTGCCGCTGGGGTAGGGGAACATCGACAGGCAGTAGAACTTCTCGCGGTTGGCATCCTCCACCGCCTTGAAGCACTGGTTCTGGTCCCAGAACTGCTGGGCGTCGCGTTCGATTTCAAAGGGCTTGTACTGTGCGTCCATCGGCTTTCGAAATGACCTTAGAGTGTTCGGGCGCAAGGCGCCGGGTAGTTGCGCAGGAAGTTGTCCGACGTCAGTCCTGACCTGCAGCGGTACGATAAAACGTTGAACTGACGGCAGGATGGCGTCTAAATGGTAACCAAGGATACCCCAGTAGGGCATGCCCGGCCATGCCCGGCCCATGCCGAACCGCTTCGAGGAGATGATCATGAGCGAACGCCCCGACCCCCATCGCGAACATCGACTGCGCGAAGGCTATGAGCGCATGCTGACCCGGCTGCGTGAGGGTGCGGATGACCTGACCTGGGAAAACCTGCAGCGGGAGCTGGACGAGGCGGTCGAATTCGAGGCCGATCTCGAAGAGTTCACCAAGGACGAGCTGGCTCTGCTGCGCGCTTGGGTCGAGCGCGACCTGATCGACATGCGCCGCTACCTGCGGGCGGGCGGCCGTGGCGTGGCTGCCTGGTTGGGGATCGACCTCGACCAGCTCTCACGCAAGGTGGTGGATTCTCTGTTCTCCATTGCAGACCGCAGCATCGTCGATAACGAACGCCTGAAGGAGGATCTGGAAGCGGCGCGTGCCGATTACTGCGAGGGAGAGATCGCCGCGCCAGGTCGCATGGCCTGCGTGCATTGCGATGCGGTGGTCGACCTCGAAGGCGTGACCCGTATCGAGCCGTGCCATCAGTGCGGCCACCGCTATTTCTATCGCGCCTCGCAATGAGGCTGTATCGAGGATCGCTATAGCCAGGCGTCGAGCCCCAAAAGAGCTCCTATCACGAGGCCGCTTAGTGCCAGGGCATAGCCCAGGTTGTAACGCATCATGCGGTAGCCGCTGACACCGTAGCGGCCCTGCAGCGACAGGTTGATGCCCGACAGCGGTCCTACCGAGGTGCCTACCGCCCAGGAAGCGAGGGCGGTGAAGGCGAACAGGGTCTGCTCGTTGCCGCTCAGGTCGAGTGTCGAAGCGAGTACCGAGACGCCGATGATCGGGTGCAGGCCCACCACGGCACTGGCCACGATCGCGAGAAAGCTGATGACGGCCTGAGCGGGGCCGAAGCGCGCGAACAGCGTCCATTCACTCCCCGTCGCTGCGGCAACCAGGGTCGATAATCCCAAGGTCAGTAGACCGGCGGAGAGAAACAGGGCGATTTCACCGCGCATGGCCGGCAGGCGTATCAGCACATGCTGGTGCAGGCGTCGCAGTGTCCAGCGCGGTCCAGCCGGCAAGTTGCTGGCCAGTGCTACCGCCGGCAGCAGAAAGGTGATGATACTGACGATGCCGAGCTCGGGAGTGAGCTGGTAATGGAACAACATGACCAGGGCAGCCATTGACACGGGCATCAGCAGGCTGCGCGGCGAAAGCGAAAAGCCCGCGACTTCGGCCAGGTCGAATCTGCGTGAAAGTTCCAGCGTGGTGATAACGCCGCTGACGATCGCCAGCGGCAGCCCCACGGCGAGAATGCGCGAGTACTCCATGTCCGGTGCCAGCGTCATTACCACACCCATGGAAGCGAAGAAGGGTGACCACAGCGCAGCGCTGGAAAGCCCGCGATTCAGTGCCAGCAGCTGAGGTGTCGTCAATGGGCCGCGCCTGGCCAGACGGTCGCCGATCATGAATACCGTCGATAGGTTGAGGATGGTGCCGAGCATGTGCACGCCGAGCCAGGTGCCCAAGGTGCCGCGACGACCGGTGATCGGGTGGCCGAGAGGGCGCGACGAACCGCTACGGTTGCCGATCAGTCCGACGAAGCTGACGCCAACCAGCATCGCTACCACATAGGTGTTGCCGCTGGTCGCTGCGGGCCAGGCGAACTGAGCTCCGTACTGCCAGCGTGCGATCATCAGCAGCACCAGGCCAATGACTGCCAGCGCCCCGGACTGCCAGCGGGTTCGCTGGGGAATGTCGCGCCACAGCAGCAGCGTGGCCAGCCACAGCGCATAACCGACGCCGTTTGGCAGCGGTGTCAGCCCGGCGAAACCGAGGATCTGCTGCACCAGCCCAAGCAGAATAAGCACGCCCGCCAAGGCATGGCGTGTCGATGTGGCGGGGGAGTTGGAAGAAGACACGGTGGCGTAGGGTCCAGGTGGCGTCGAATATTATTGTGAGCAGTCTAACAATTTCTTTCTATCACCCGCGACTTGCCGCGTCACGTGCCTCTTCCAGCAGCGCCAGCATGGCTCGTGCGGCGTTGGAAAGCGTGCGGCTGCGGTGCACCAAGTAGCCCAAGGAGCGATGGATGGAAGGATGATCCACCTCGAGCTCGTGCAGTTCGCCAGCTACCAGCCGCTCCGGCAGCAGGCTCCAGCCCAGGCCGATGGCAGTCATCATCTTGAGTGTTTCGAGATAGTTGGTGACAAGTGCCACGGGTAGCGTAAGGCCGGCAGCGGCGAAGCGTGACTCGATCAAGGTGCGAGTGAAGGTCATGGAGCCGGGCAGTACCGCATCGAAGGTACACAGCTCGTGCAACGATAGCCGCCCTCGCTCGGCCAGAGGGTGGTCGTGGGCGCACACGAAGCACATGCGGTCATCCCACACCGGTACCACCTCGAGCTGGGGGTCCGGGTGTGGCGCCAGCGTGACGACGGCGATTTCCAACTCGCCGTCAAGCACGCCTTGATAGGCCTGCTCCGAGTCGAGGAAGCGCAGGTCCATGCGCACCTCGGGATGGGTTCGGGTGTAAGCCTTGAGCAGCGGCGGCAGGCGATGCAAGCCGATATGGTGGCTGGTGGCGAGGGTCAGGCTGCCGCCAACATCACCCGTCAGGTTGACCAGCGCGCGGCGACTGTCATCCACCATGACCAGAATCTGCCGCGCCCGGGGCAGCAGTACCTGGCCGGCCTCGGTCAACGTGACGCGGCGACCGATGCGGTCGAACAAGCGGGCGCCGATCTGATCCTCGAGCGTGGCGATGCGCTTGGAGACCGCTGGCTGGGTCAGGTGCAGCTGCTCCGCGGCACGCGAGAAGCTGGCGCTGTCGGCCACGGCGAGGAAGGCTTGCAGGCTTTGGGTGTCCATCTCTCGTTTGTATTCCCTTATGGAATCCAATGAATAAATAACATGAATTGCTTTTATGGGCGAGTCGCGCAAGACTGCAATCACTTGGCCATGGCGATGCACTAAAGGCGCAGCCTTGGCAGATCGAGGCTTTGCCGGCGACAAGGTCTTCGAGGAGGCGCTGTGAATCCATCCCTGGACGCTACATTTGCCATCCATGGCAAATGACCTCCTCTCCGACCTGTCCCCGGCGCCCCTCGGCAAGCCCTGCTGCAATGGCCCTTTGAGGCAAAACGTACTAGACCGCATGAAGAAAAGGGCCATAGAGCCCGGGAGAACGATATGGCAGGCCAGACGCTTTACGACAAGCTGTGGTCGCAGCACTTGGTGAAGGAGCGCGACGACGGCACCGCACTGATCTACATCGACCGGCAACTGTTGCACGAAGTGACTTCGCCGCAGGCCTTCGAGGGGCTGCGCCTGGCCGGTCGCAAGCCCTGGCGGCTCGACGCCAACCTGGCCACGCCGGATCACAACGTGCCGACCACCGTGAAGGAACGTGCCGAGGGCAACGCCGGCATCAAGGACCCGGTGTCGCTGATCCAGGTGCAGACGCTCGACGACAACTGCGTCGAGTTCGGCATCGAGGAGTTCAAGATCAACGACCCGCGCCAGGGCATCGTCCACGTGGTGGGGCCGGAGCAGGGCGCCACCCTGCCGGGCATGACCGTGGTCTGCGGCGACTCCCACACCGCCACCCATGGCGCCTTCGCCGCCCTGGCCCACGGCATCGGTACCTCCGAGGTGGAGCACGTGCTCGCCACCCAGTGCCTGCTGGCGCAAAAGATGAAGAACATGCAGGTGCGCGTCGAAGGCAAGCTCGGTGTCGGTGTCACCGCCAAGGACGTGGTGCTGGCCATCATCGGCAAGATCGGCACTGCCGGCGGCACCGGCTACGCCATCGAGTTCGCCGGCAGCGCCATTCGCGACCTCTCCATGGAAGGCCGCATGACGGTCTGCAACATGGCCATCGAGGCCGGTGCACGGGTTGGCCTGATCGCCGTTGACGACACCACCATCGAGTATCTCGCCGAGCGCCCCTTCGCTCCCCGGGGCGAGCAGTGGCAGGCCGCCGTGACCGACTGGCGCAATCTGGTCTCCGATTCGGACGCCCAGTTCGACAAGGTGGTGACACTGGATGCCGCCGAGATCGAACCGCAGGTGAGCTGGGGCACCAGCCCCGAGATGGTCACCGGTATTACCGGCGAAGTACCCGACCCGGCCGAGCAAGGCGACGAAACGGTCAAGCGAGGCTACACCCGGGCGCTGGAGTACATGGGTCTGGCGCCGAAGCAGAAGATCACCGACATTCGCCTCGACAAGGTGTTCATCGGCTCTTGCACCAATTCACGCATCGAGGACCTGCGCGAGGCGGCCAAGGTGGCACGCGGCAAGAAGGTGGCCAATTCCATCAAGCTCGCCATGGTGGTGCCGGGCTCCGGCTTGGTGAAGCGTCAGGCCGAGGCCGAGGGGCTCGACAAGATCTTCATCGAAGCGGGCTTCGAGTGGCGCGAGCCGGGCTGCTCCATGTGTCTGGCGATGAACGCCGACAAGCTCGGTGCCGGCGAGCACTGTGCTTCCACTTCGAATCGCAACTTCGAAGGCCGTCAGGGTTACGGCGGGCGCACTCATCTGGTCAGCCCGGCGATGGCCGCCGCCGCTGCCATCGCCGGTCATTTCGTCGACGTACGTCGTTTCGACGCCCAGCCTGTCGCAGAGGAGGCCTGAGCCATGAGAAAGTTCGAACGCACCGAGGGTCTCGTCGCGCCGCTCGATCGGGCCAACGTCGACACCGACCTGATCATTCCCAAGCAGTTCTTGAAGTCGATCAAGCGTACCGGCTTCGGCGTCAACCTGTTCGACGAGCTGCGCTACCTCGACGAAGGGCAGCCGGGGCAGGACTGTTCGAAGCGTCCGCTCAATCCCGATTTCGTGCTCAACCAGCCACGCTACCAGGGCGCCAGTGTCCTGCTCGCACGGCGCAACTTCGGCTGCGGCAGCTCCCGCGAGCATGCGCCCTGGGCACTGGAAGATTTCGGCTTCCGCGTGGTGATTGCGCCGAGCTTTGCCGACATCTTCTACAACAACGCCTTCAAGAACGGCCTGCTGCTGATCACCCTGCCCGAGGAGGAGGTCGACCGGCTGTTCCGCGAGGTGGAAGCCAGCGAAGGCTACCGCCTGGACGTGGATCTGGAGAACCAGCGAGTGATCACCCCCGCAGGTGAGATCCTCGAGTTCGAGGTCGACGCTTTCCGCAAGCACTGTTTGCTCGAGGGGCTCGATGACATCGGCATCACGCTGCAGGACGAGGACGCCATTCGCGCCTTCGAGGTGAAGCATCGCCAGGCCCGGCCGTGGCTGTTCCGCGATACCGCTCAGGCCTGAACGCTCTTAACTTTGCATCCGTCGGTGGTGCGGGGCTGATCCGGCGGCAGGCCTGCGAGGAGGCGCTGTGAACCCATCCCTGGGCGCTACTTTTGCCATCCATGGCAAAAGGCCTCTTCTTCGGTCTGCCCCCGGCGCCCCGCTTGCGACGGCGTAGTCAACCAAGGAAGCAACGATGACACGCAAGATTCTGGTACTGCCGGGCGACGGCATCGGCCCCGAGATCACCGCTCAGGCGAGCCGCATCCTGGCTGCCTGCCAGGCCCGCGGCCTCGATATCGACATCGAGGAAGGGCTGGTCGGTGGCAGCGCCTATGACGAGCACGGCGAGCCGCTGCCCGGGGTGACCCTGGAGAAGGCCAAGGCCGCCGATGCCATCCTGCTCGGCGCCGTGGGCGGCCCCAAGTGGGATAAGCTCGAAGACCTCACCATGCGCCCTGAGAAGGGCCTGCTCGGCCTGCGCAAGAACCTCGGCCTGTTCGCCAACCTGCGCCCGGCCATCACTTACCCGCAACTGGCCAGCGCCTCCAGCCTCAAGCCCGAGCTGGTTGCGGGGCTCGACATCATGATCGTGCGCGAGCTCACCGGTGGCATCTACTTCGGCCAGCCGCGCGGTATCGAGGTGCGAGACGGCCAGCGGGTCGGCTTCAACACCTACGTATACTCCGAGAGCGAGATCGAGCGCATCGGCCGGGTCGCCTTCGAGCTGGCGCAGAAGCGCGGCAAGCGCCTGTGCAGCGTCGACAAGGCCAACGTGCTCGAGGTCACCATCCTGTGGCGCGAGGTGATGGAGCGGCTGGCGCCGGAGTATCCCGACGTCGAGCTCTCGCACATGTACGTCGACAACGCCGCCATGCAGCTGGTGCGAGCGCCCAAGCAGTTCGATGTGATGGTCACCGGCAACATGTTCGGCGACATCCTCTCCGATGCCGCCGCCATGCTTACCGGCTCCATCGGCATGCTGCCCTCGGCCTCGCTCAACGAGAGCGGCCAGGGCATGTACGAGCCGTGCCACGGCAGCGCGCCGGACATCGCCGGCAAGGGGGTCGCCAACCCGCTGGCCACCATTCTCTCGGTAGCCATGATGCTGCGCTACTCACTGGGTGAGTTCGAACTCGCCCAGCGCATCGAAGATGCCGTAGGTACGGTGTTGGACGATGGGCTGCGCACGGCTGATATTGCATCGGAAGGAACGCGCACCGTCTCCACCATCGAGATGGGCGACGCGGTGCTGGCGGCCTTCGAAGCTTCTTGAGGGCAGACATCAGGTTCAGGTAATGCTGTTTCCACGGCGGAGGGTTTTCGCTGGGCAGGGTTTCTCGACTACGCTTGTGGAAGGCTCGTCGATCTCCATGGAACCTGGCCTTGTGAAGACCCTCCGTCGTCTCGTTCGCCTGCCTTGGCAGCGCAAGGCCCTGTTGCTCGAGGGGTCGCTCTGGTTGGCCTTGGCCTGGGTGCTGGTTCGTGGCCTGCCGTTCCGTTGGTGGGCACGCTGGCTGGGCCAGCAGGCGGCGGGTGACGTCGAGCTGGATGCTGCCGGTCGCGACCCTCGGGCGCTCGAAATCTGCTGGTCGATAAGGGCCATCCATGCCCGGCTAGGAGAAAGGCTGACTTGCCTCATGCTGGCCATGGCGGCTCAGTGGATGATGCATCGGCGACGAATCTCCTCCTGCCTGGTGCTTGGTACCCTGACCGAGCTGGATGCGGAGCGGCGCCCTACCTTCAAGGCCCATGCCTGGGTGAGGGATGCCAATGGTGTGATCCTGGGCTACCAGGACGTGCCCTATGTAGCGCTCTCGAGCTTCGTGCGTTGCTACCCCGCTCGAGAGGGCTTGACCGAGTAATGGCGTGACCGAACTGCCTGTGTCATAGGTCAAGCCTCAACCTGACGATATGAGAGCTTCCACCTTTTCAGCCTAGTGCCAAAAGGTGGTGCATCCTGTCTTGATGCATCCTCGCGAAGATACAATTCTACACATATCGTCCGGCGCCATCAGGGGAGTAAGCGAAGAATGGATATGACCACGGTAGTGAAACGGCACCCGTCGTTGCTTGGTTCACAGATCAATGATGATCTGGTCCTGTTCAGTGCAGAACGGGGCATGTATTACGGTACCCAGGCAGTGGGGGGGCGTATCTGGAGCTTGATTCAGGCCGAGGCAAGCGTCTCGGGTATCTGCGACCAACTCCTGGCCGAGTTCTCGGTCGAACGTGAAACCTGCGAGCGCGACGTTCTGGAGTTTCTGGAGCATCTCGAGACGGAAGGCCTGGTGATGAGCCGCTGATCGGGCTCTGTCATTTACGGATTTCCATTTTCAGGCTCCCACTTCCCGATAGTGGTGAGCCTGCTGGTTGAACAGCCGGCAGTAGATACCCCCGCGCTTGATCAGGTCGTCATGGGTTCCGCTCTCGCTTATCACACCTTGATCCATGACGTAGATATGGTCGGCCATTCTCACGGTTGAAAGCCTGTGGCTGATTATGAGGGCGGCTCGGTGATCGATCCGTTCTCGAAAATTCTCGAACAATTGGAATTCTGCGCCCGGATCCAGCGCGCTGGTGGGTTCGTCGAGAATGATCACGCTGGACTTCTGCATGAAGGCCCGTGCCAGGGCAATTTTCTGCCATTGCCCGATGCTGATTTCCTGGCCCTCGTCGAACATGCGAGTCAAGGGCGTGTCGTAGCCAGCGGGCAGTTGCTGTATGAAGCCATCGGCACCGGCCTTGAGGGCTGCCGTTCGCACGACAGGGGTGTCGCAAGGCGCCTGAATATCGCCAAAACGGATGTTCTCCCCCGCCGATTCGGCGTAGTGCGAGTAATCCTGGAAGATCACGCTGAACAGGCGGCGATAGTCTTCCAGCCCGTAGTCGCGGATGTCCACACCATCCAGAGTGATCTTGCCCGCCGAGGGGTCGTAGAGGCGGCAGAGCAGCTTGATCAGTGACGTCTTGCCGGACCCGTTGGTGCCCACCAGCGCTACGATCTGGCCTGGGGCGATGCTGAGGTCGATATGGTTCAGGACGGGCGTGGTACAGCCGGGATAGTGAAAGCTGACGTCGTGAAAACGGATTCCCTCACTTATCGGGTCGGGCATCGGTGCGGGGGCGGCAGGGTCGGCGATGATCGGGCGAATGGCCAGGAACTCGAGCAGCAACCCCATGAAGAGATGGTCTTCGTAGAGATTGGAGAGCCCATGGACCAGTTCCTGCCCCATGGACTGGGCGCGTTGGAAGATCAGCAGGAACAGGACCAGGTCACCGACACTGTTGTGGCCCTCCGCCGTTTGCCATGCAAGGTAGGCCAGGGCGCCGAAGAAGGCGATAGTGGCAATGGCTCCCACGGCTACTTCGATCCGGGTACGCCGCTGGGTGATGTGCACGCGTTCGTGCCGTATCTGGCTTCGCAGTCTGCCATAGCTGCGTCTCAGATGATCGCCCAACTGGTAGAGGCGTAGCTCCTTGGCGTGGTGATCCGAGGTCATCAGCCAGTCGAGATAGCTAGCGCGCCGCTCCATTTGCGTACGCCGATGCTGCCAGTCGTAAAGATGCCTGGTGAAGTGCAGCCTTACCAGCAGCGCTGGAATGATGGCGATCGCCAATACCGGCAGTAGCAGCCAATTGAGCGACAGGATCAGCGCTGCTATGGCCGTGAGCATGATGGCGTTGCGGACCAGCATCATGAGATTGCTCACCACCTGGACGGGCCGATGGGTGCCCGCCTCCCGGGCGCGTTCGAGGGTGTCGAAGTAGCGCGGGCTTTCATAGAAAGCGAGATCAGCTGCCACCGCCCTGGCATGGATCTCCTGGTCGATGTGGTCTGCCACCAGCAGTGACTGTATCTCCTTGGCGAGGTTCGACAGGGCGCGTGCCACTATGAAGGCGAGCGTCGCTACGCCGGTCAGCGCGACGTACCACAGCACGGGCGTGAAGTTACCTGCCGAGGCGCCGTCGCCGAGCAGTTGAGTGACCACGTCGACCAACTGCTTCAGCAGGTAGAGTGTGGCGAGCCCCAGGCACGCCTCCATGGCCATGAACAGCGTGCTCAGCAGCGTCCATTTCCGGCTGCTCACCCACAGCAGGGGGAGGATGGCTCTCAGCGTATCTACGGGAGCCAACAGCTTGCGCAGGTTCAGCATCAGTGTCTGGCCACGGCGTGAGTCATGGGTGCGACCTCTTCGATGTGATCAGGCTGCGCAGTTTCCGGCAGGGGTGCGTGACGTAATAGAGCCATTGCCAGCTTGGCGGGAGAGGGCGGCTGGCATAGTCGAAGTAGCTGGGCCGAAAAGGCTGTGCCCAGCGCCGTAAACGACTCGTGATCCGATAGCCCAGGGTGGTTTGCCAGTCGAAGGCAAACTCCGGTGCGGGCCGCTTGCGTCGTAGTGCCAACTCGGCCTCGAGCCCGCCCTGGAGCGTGGCCAGGCAGGCCTGATACAGAGCGCGACCCCGTGGACTGAGCTCGCCAGCAGCGCCATCCAGGTCGGGGGTGGCCAACAGCCTGCTCAGTTCCAGGCTCGCGTCGACGGTAGCGGTCAGGCCGCGCTGCCTTGCGCACGCGTAGGCAGCCGCCAAATCAAAGTCGGGGTGGCGTTGCAGCGCATCCAGATCGACCAGCCAGTGCAGATGTGACCAATAGTGGCGTGTGTTATGCAGGCAGAGATAGACGAACAGTTCGTGGATTGGCATCACCCATAGGGTCGTATCGCCCACCTGCAATGGCTCTCGAGTGGCCAGCAGCGCCTCGGTATCGTAGAGCCCTGCCTGCTTGTCGAGCTGGCAATGTACTTCGACTTCGATATCCGCCGGAGTGAGGATGTTGATGACCGGCTGTCGACCGATGGCAAAATCCAGCGCGGTCCTGTCCGGGGTCAGCCATGGCGGATCGCTGGGCTGGTAACTGCTCTCGAGAGCTTTGGCCAGCAGGTCGCAAATTCGACTGCGGGGAATCAACAGGTCGATGTCGGCGCAGTATCGCAAACCAGGGTCATCGTAGTAGCGGGCGGCGAGTGCGGGACCCTTGAAGAAGAGGTAAGGAATTTTCAGGGGGTCGAGAAGGTCGTGCACGAGCCGTTTCTGCTCGGCAGCGACCCTCAGGTTGTGCGCCACGGTCAGCAGGCATTGGTCACGCAACTGGGTCATGTGCTTCGGGGACAGGGACGCTGGTGCGAGCCGGCTCAGGTGGCGATAAACGAGAGGCAGCACATAAGTTTCTCGGGCCAGGCGCATCAGTTCGGACCAGTCGTCGATGGACGAGCTGAGGACGAGTATCTGCCGCTCTTGAGCCTCCGAGAGCTCAAGCCTGGCGAGGAGAAACAGTAGGCGTAGCATCGGCGATGGAGAGCTGGGCCCGACCGCCATGTCATGCCCGGTGCTGCTGGAGCAGGAACTGTCGTGAAGCATCGCTGCGATCCTCCGGATAGTGGACCTTGGCTATGCAAGACGGTACGGACCAAGGGTATTGCGATGCCGGCCGCCTAGGAGATGTCTTGTTACTTAATATTACACTTTCGAGAACTTCGCCAGGTGCCTGCGTAGGTAGCGCCGAATTGGTGATCGAGGTCGCACCCCGGCTTGGCGCTCGAGTAGCCCTGGTGCCTTTCAAAATGCTGGACGGGTGGCCGTGGACCGCGGATATTGCCTTCGAGGGGGTGCATACCGCTTTCGCCCATGAAATGAAGCGATCAGGTGTTGACGCTACATTTGCTGTGACTCTTGCGCCCGGGCCCGCCTGTGAGGTGGGCCCGGGTCATGTATACTATTGGCCTCATTCTCTTCAGGAGGACTTCACATGTTGAAAGTCGGTTTCGTCGGTTGGCGCGGCATGGTGGGCTCGGTACTCATGCAGCGCATGCAGGAGGATGGAGATTTCGACGGCATCGAGCCGATCTTCTTCACCACCTCCCAGGTCGGCAAACCCGGCCCCGACATCGGCGTGGACGTACCTCCGCTCAAGGATGCCACCGACATCGACGAGCTCAAGGCGCTGGATGTCGTGATCACCTGTCAGGGCGGTGACTACACCAAGCAGGTTTACGGCGACCTGCGCGGCAGCGGCTGGAAGGGTTACTGGATCGATGCCGCCAGCACCCTGCGCATGGAAGACGAGGCGACCATCATCCTCGACCCGGTCAACCGCAAGGTGATCGACGAGCAGCTCGCTCGCGGGGCCAAGACCTTCGTCGGCGGCAACTGCACCGTCAGCCTGATGCTGATGGGCCTGGGCGGCCTGTTCGAGGCCGACCTGATCGAGTGGATGACCTCCATGACCTATCAGGCGGCTTCCGGTTCCGGTGCCAAGCACATGCGCGAGCTGCTGCTGCAGATGGGCGCGCTGCGCGATAGCGTCGCCGATGAGCTGAGCGACCCGGCCAGCGCCATCCTCGACATTGATCGCAAGGTCACCCAGGCCATGCGCAGCGGTGACTTCCCGACCGAGAATTTCACCGCGCCGCTGGCCGGCAGCCTGCTGCCCTGGATCGATACCAAGCTCGACAATGGTCAGAGTCGCGAGGAGTGGAAGGGCAGCGTAGAGACCAACAAGATCCTGGGGATCCAGAACAACCCGGTTCCCATCGATGGTCTCTGCGTGCGTATCGGCGCCATGCGCTCACACAGCCAAGCCTTCACCATCAAGTTGAAGAAAGATGTGCCGATAGATGAGATCGAGGAGCGCATCGCCAAGCACAACGAGTGGGTCAAGGTGATTCCCAACGACAAGGAGGCCACCGTTGCCGGCCTGACGCCTTCGGTCGTGACGGGCACCTTGAGCATCCCGGTGGGTCGTCTGCGCAAGTTGAACATGGGCGGTGAATATCTTTCTGCCTTTACTGCGGGCGACCAGTTGCTGTGGGGCGCGGCCGAACCGCTCAAGCGTATGTTGAAGATCCTGCGCGAGCAGTGATCGTCTCGCAGTGCCGATAACGGGGCATCTCCTGCGGGAGATGCCCCGTTTTGCATGAGAGTTCGTTGATTTGATGAAGTCCCGCCGCGCGTTGACAAGGGAGCAGGCAGTACGGGTATATGCTACATATTCCTGCATGATCTGAATTTTAGCATCATAAGAACCGAACGCTTTATGGCAAGCGAGCAGAACAAGGGAGCTCAATGAGACGCAAGTTGACATCAGCCATGCTGCTGGCACTGTCGGCCGCGAGCCCGCAAGCGCTGGCTCTGGGGGTAGGAGAGGTCGATGTGCGCTCTTCTCTCAATGCACCGTTGCGTGCCGTCATCCCGCTTACCGATACCACTGGGCTCGACCCTGAGCTGCTGCGTGTCAGTGTGGCCGAATCCCGTGAATTCGATTCGGCGGGGCTGGTACGTACGCCGCTGGCGGCCAGTGTCAGAGCCGATGTAGAGGTGCTGCAGGGCCGGTGGGTGGTGACGCTTGCCAGCGAGCGGCCAGTGCGTGAACCCTGGATGGACCTGCTGTTGCGATTCGACTGGCCATCCGGCCGTCAACTGCGGGAAGTGACATTGCTGCTCGACCCGCCCGACTACGACAGCATGCCGGTGCTGGTCAGCGGCTCGAGTCGCCAAACCGAGTCCACTGCACGGTCCTCGGCAGCGTCTGGCGCACCTGCATCCCAGGCCGCCTCCCGGCCAGCCGTCACGCGCTTGAGCGAGGCGTCAGCGGATGACCGCGCCTGGGTAGGCAACGGCGATACCCTGTGGTCGGTAGCCGGACGGCTCCGGCCCGACAGCAGTATCAGCATGAACCAGATGATGGTCGCGCTGGTAGAAGCCAACCCGGACGTTTTCCCCTCGGGCAACATCAATGCCATGCGTGCCGGGCATGCCTTGGCCGTGCCATCGCGAGCGGCCATCGGTGCCCGTTCGGGGGCCGAGGCCGACCGCATCGTCCAGGAGATGAACCAGGCCTGGGCCAGTCGTGGCAGAGGCGCTCCCGCCCGCGTTCCGCTGGGACCTTCCACCTCTGTCGGCGAGACTATCGAGGTGGCTGCGCTATCCGTCGCTGGCGAGGCGATCCAGCCAGCACCGTCCGGGGCAGAGCCGGCTGATCAAGCTGAGCCCCGGCCTGAGGTGCCGTCGGCCGATGATGTCGATGCGATACCAAGGCTCACGCTGCTCAGCGACGACGAACTCGCCGCCGAAGCCGCATTGGACGTTGCCGAGGCGAGTAGCCGGGCGGTCGCCTCGGCTGGGGACGAAACCGGCCCCGCTGGCGCAGCGCTCGATGCCGATGTGCTGGCAGCGCTTGGTGGCGGTGAGCTGGCACTGGGGGAGAGCGATCCGCGTTTTGCCTTGCTTGAGCGGCGCTGGCTGGAGAGTCAGGCAGCGCTGGGAGAGGTGCGGGCCGAGCGCGATGTGCTGCAACAGGAGCTTGGTGGCCTGCGCGATGAGGTCGACGCGATGCGTGAGCAACTGGCCGTATTGCTGGCAGGGGGAGGCGAAGAAGGTGTCGGGCCAGGCCGGGCGGTGGTGCAGACCGAGGCTGATACCCAGGAAGATGCGCCCTGGTGGGGTGCTGCCTACCCTGCGTCCATCGATCGCAATCTGATTCTGGGTGGTGCCGGCCTGGCGGCCTTACTGGGTCTCTGGTTGTGGATTCGCCGCCGGCAGCACCGCGATACGGCGGTCCCAGGACGCGGCATGCCCGGCATGGTCCATGGCAGGCCGCCCTCAAGTGATGTGGCGAAGCCCTCGAACCCGCCGGCTGCTCCGGCACCGCTCATGGTGGCGGGCATGAGTGTCGCTGAGGGAAGTCCTCGCGACAAGGAGATGCCCCGCGCCGTCATGCCGCAGGCCGAGGCCATCAGTGAGGCGGATATCTTCATCGCCTATGGGCGCTATGATCAGGCCAGGGAGCTGCTGGAGGCGGGGCTGGCCCGCGATCCGGGGCGGCATGACCTGCGTCTCAAGCTGCTCGGCATCTACGTGGAACAGGGCAACCGACAGGCTGCCGAGCAGGAGGCACAGCGATTGGCCGAGACTGGCGATTCCGCGCTGGTGGCAGAGGCGGGGCAGCTTCTGGCCAAGCATCGCCCCACGTCGCCCGGTATGGACTCCTTCCCGAGCGACGATGAGCCGACCCTGGCAGGTGTCGAGCCTGAGGAAAGCGAGGCAGTCGAGCCGGAAGAAAACGCGGCAGAACAGGATGAGTCGCCGCTTACGGAGGAGCCCCTGCACAAGGAGTCGTTACGTGCCGAGGAGCCGGATGCAGCTCATGTCGAGATGGACGAGGAGAAGCCAGCAGCCAACACGTCGGAGCAGGCGTCATCTGAGCGCAACGAGACAGTGGAGTGGGGAGTGATCGACTACCAGCCTCCGGTACTCGACCCCGAGCCGCCGTCTCGAGAGGAAACCCCCATGCAGCCCAGCGTCGAGTTTCCGGTGACGAACGACGGCCACGATGCGGAGAAGCGCGATGTGCCGTTGGAGCGCTCGACTCTTCCCCATGCGGAAGACGTCGAATGGGAGGTGGAGGAAGTAGCCTTCCCGCCGCTTGACCGCGATAATGCCGTTACCTTGGGTGATTCCGATCAGCGCGACGACCTGGAAGAAGCCCGCCGTCTGCTTGAAGACGGCGAGGTGGAGCGGGCGCGTCCGCTATTGCAGCGCCTGCTCGGTTCGGACGATCCGCAGCTGCGCGACAAGACCCGGGACTTGATCACTCACTACCGACTCTGATGGCTGCATGACCCTGTTTCGACTTCTCGATGATCGTCGCCCCCTGAGTGGCCGCCTGGCCCTGGGGGTGGAATATGACGGCAGCGCCTACTGCGGCTGGCAGCGGCTCAAGCACTCGCCTTCGGTTCAGGCTGAGCTGGAGCGGGCGCTCGCCAAAGTGGCGAGCCAGCCGATAACGGTGCACGCCAGCGGCCGAACCGATTCTGGTGTGCACGCCACGCGCCAGATCGTGCACTTCGACGCGCCTGTGCCCCGCTCGAACAAGGCCTGGGTGTTTGGCGTCAACGCCAACCTGGCGCGCGATGTCGCGGTGCGCTGGGTGCGTGAAGTGCCTGATGAATTCCATGCACGCTTCAAGGCTCTGGCGCGCCGCTATCGCTATATCATTCTCAACCAGTCGAGCCGCCCGGTGCTGGAGCGTGCAAATGTGACCTGGTGTCGCGATCCGCTGGATGCCGATGCCATGCATCGCGCTGCCCAGGCGCTGGTGGGCGAGCACGACTTTTCCAGCTTCCGGGCGGCGGGCTGTCAATCGAAGACCCCTTGGCGCCATCTGCATTTCATCGAAGTGCATCGGCACGGGCCGCTGGTGGTGGTCGACGTGCAGGGCAATGCCTTCCTACACCATATGATCCGCAACATTGTCGGTGCGTTGGTCAGCGTGGGGCGCGGCGAGCAGGGTGACGGCTACCTGGCCGAGCTGCTGGAGTTCAAGGATCGCAAACTCTCCGACGTCACCGCGCCGGCTTGTGGCCTGCACTTCGTTGATTCGCTCTATGATGATGCCTGGGGGCTACCCAAGGAGCCGCTGGGCCCGAATCTGCTTGCCTTCCTGGGCGAATGGACCGGCGAACGCGAACTGCCTGACTGCCCGATGGTCGAGTTTCGGCGAGGCCGCTCCCTGGGCGCTGTCGGTGACGATTCCGTGTCGTAAGGAAGAGGCACCAAGCCCTGCGTTCCGACCCGAGAGCGGTGGCGTGACCGAACCGCTCACGAGTGAAGAAAGTCACCCATTAGTTCCTTGTAAACCAGTCTTTTTTCGCATGGTTGGCCCGTCAGGGCTCGCCTAGCTTGTCTGTGTAAGAAAATGTTGGAGTTAGATGGAAGCTGATAGCTGAGTGGCATTCGCCCTTCAGCAATGAATGATCGGAGAATCAAATTATGGAAAATACACAGGAAGTGAAGGGTGATGTCCGGCGTGAATATAACAGCCCCCAACTGATAAAGTGGGGAACTGTCGCCGATCTCACGCTGATGGGAAGGGGACGGGGGCGTGATGGTGGTAGTGTCAGCAAGCCTGGTTTCCGCAAACCATGGTCTCGCAGGCGCTAGTGAGGTAGTCGGCATCGGATCGCCAAGCTATGAAGAAAGGTGATCGATGCCGTCCTGCTGCTCGACGGCCATTGGCTCGTCGGGCAGCTTCTTTTACCCGGCACGCCCATCAACCACGGTGCCTTGGCACTCAAGGCTTGGGGGATCCAGTCCGGTGAGCGGCATTTGCGGGATCATCAATCTCGATGGTGTTTTGGTCAGGCGTGCCGAGCTGGAGCTCATGGCCAACAAGGCCGCCTGCCGAGGCCTCGATGGTATCGCCTATCACTGCGACGGGCCGGTTGGAATTGCTTGCCTGTCGCTGGACACCACTCCTGACGGAACCGGGGCCTGTCGCCCGGTGGTCGAGCCGCGGTATGGCTTGGTGTTCGCCGCCGATGCTCGTCTCGATAATCGTGACGCCTGCGCCTGCGCCGGCGTAAGCCCGCACTTGCATGCCGCAACAGCGACGGATGCCGAGCTTATGCTGGGCATGTTGCTCCATGCTGGTGAAGAGGGACCTGGGCGACTGCTCGGGGACTTCTCCTATGTACTTTGGGATGCCAGCCGTTCAAAGCTGCACTTGGCCAGGGACGCCATGGGGATGCGTACCCTGTACTACCGCCTCGAGCCAGGTCGGCTGCTGTTCGCCAGCGAGGCACGGCAGATCCTGGCGCTGAAAGACGTCCCGCGTCGCTTGAACAGCGAGGCCGTCGGCTGGCACCTTTGTGGCATGCAGACGCCGCCGGGGCAGGTTTTCTATGAGGGAATCGAAGAGCTCAAGCCCGCCGAGGAGGTAGTAATAGACCTGGCGGGGCGAAAGCGCAGTCGATGCTTCTGGACTCCCGATCCCGAGCGCCGCCTGCGTTATCCCGACGAGAGGGACTACGCCGATCAGTTGCGTGAGCTGTTGACGGAGGCGGTGCGCTGTCGCTTGCGCGCCCGTGATCCGGTGGGCGTGAGCCTGAGTGGAGGCGTCGATTCCACCAGCGTGGCGTCGGTGGCGGGCTGGCTTCGCCAGCAAGGGGAGGCTGTTCCCTCGATGCGAGCCTACAGCTGGGTTTTCTCTGAGCTGACTGAATGCGACGAACGCGAGAACATCTACCGCATCGCGGACCATTTCGGCATGCCGGTTCACGAGGTGCCAGCGGAGGAGACCTATCCCCTGGTCGAGGATTCCCTCAACCAGCCCCACGAGGACGATCCCTTCTTCTCGATGTTCCTGCCATTCTTGGATAAGTCCCTGTCAGCGGCTGCAGCTGACCGAGTCAGCGTCATGTTCTATGGCTTTCGCGGCGACGTGATGTGCGGTGGCAACGTCAACGATGTGCCCGGCATGCTGCTTGCTGGCCATCTTCGCGAAGGATGCCGCGAGCTGTCGGCACTGTCGGAGGTGTTCTCCTTGTCCTGGCCCTCGACCCTGTCGCGCTACCTGATGCGCCCCATACTGGCAGATGCCCTGGGAAACGGAGCCCTTGCCCAAGGCTGGCGCACCGCGCGACGCGGCTACCGATCGGGCAGGGGGAAGGGAGGGGCGGTCGCGTACCCGTTGCCACGCGGGCCAGTGAGGCGAGCGGCCGAGCATATCTCACCGGCATTCCTGCAGCAGGTCGGCCTGCCGCCGATCGAACCCGTGCGTGCGGCGGCAGCAACGTGGCAGCGCAGCGCACCACGGGACCGCTACATCCATATTTTTTCGCCGCTGGTCACTCGGGGGATAACCTATGCAGAGCGCGTCGCGGCCATGCATGGCGTGGGGTTGGCTGACCCCTGGAGCGACAGGCGCATCGCCGAGTTCATTCTTGCCTGTCCCCAGTACTGCGTCGATACCGCCATCGAGGGAAAGCGGCTGGCGAGGCGGGCCATGGAGGGTGTCATGCCGGCAGATGCCATCCGGTCAATTGGCAAGGTTTCCCCTGAACCTCTGTATCTCGGTGCGCTACGCAACAAGGCCTACCACAAGGTCATCGACCTGATGACCCATAGCCGCTGTGCCGAGCTGGGATTCGTCGATGAAGCGATGCTGCGCGAGCGCTTCGAGCGTTTCGTGCGTGGGGAGGCACCTAGCTTCGACCTCTGGCCGACCCTGTCGCTTGAAATCTGGCTGAGGCGATTTTGGTAGTGGTGCCAGCCGTTTGGCAAGACGGTGCATGACGAAGCCACTACTTACCGAGCGATGAAAGCCAGACATTAACAGTTTGTAAACCACGCTTTTTTTGCATGGTTGTTCAATATGGACTGGCCTAGCCTTACTGAGCAAAAGTAGTTTGTCAGCGTAAGGAAAAGTTAGAAAATGTTAGCAAGTCATGGATCTGGGTGGCGGGGTGCATTCGCTACCCGGCACCCAACAATGGAACTGATCGGAGGATCAGGTAATGAACAACAGTCAAGAAGTGAAGCGCAATGTTCGACGTGAGTACAGCCGCCCCCAGCTGACAAGATGGGGAACGGTTGCCGACCTCACGCTGGTGGGGCAGACCAGGCCTGGCGGTGACGTGCTGCCCGGTCAGGCCCAGGGCCGTCAGGGTGGAAGCGTCAATCGGCCCAGAAGGCGTAGGTGGTGGTGAGCGGCCGGGTATCGGACCGGCTTGGCGCTGGCTAGCCTATGAGTACCGGAGTCGATGCCGTCCTGTTGTTCGACGGCCGTCGGCTCGTCGAGCAGCTTCTTGCCTTTACCCGGCAGACCGACCGGGAGGCTGCCCTCAAAGCGCTTGCCGAGGGCATCCAGGCCAACCCCCTGTGGTACCAGCTGCATGGGGCCAGGCTCGTGACACGAGCCTGGCCCGATCCTCTCGTCGTCGTTTTCGGCCAATTCTCCCCGGAGCAGCATGCTCGCCTTGCCGATCTGGCGGCACAGCTCAATGAGGTACTCGCGCATCACCGCTATGTCGATTATCCTGCTGCCGAGCAGGCGGCGGAGCGGCTGGCGACAGCTCTCAGGCTGCGTTTCGGCCAGGAGGCCCTGGCGCGCTTTCGCTATACCGCGATCCCCCGGGGTGGGTGGATCGTACTCGGCATGCTTTCCTATCTGCTGAATCTGCGCCCTGACCAGATCGGTATACCAGGTGAATCGGGGCTCGAAGGTTCCGCGTCATGGGTGGTGGTGGACGACTGTGCCCTTTCCGGGGTGCGTTTCCAGCAGTTCCTGCAGTACTGGGATGTACCTGCCGTCATCTTCTGTCCGCTGTTCGCCCCCCGGGAGCTGTGTCGAGCCATCGAGCGAATCGAGCCGAGGGTTGAGGCCTGTATCAACGCCGAGGATCTCAAGGACGTCGCCCCGCAGCGATTCGGTGAGGCCTACCCCCAATGGCTAGACGAGAGAGAGCGGCAAATGGGTGGCGATGGCTACTGGAGCGGAATAGCCGAGTACATTGCCTTCGCTTGGTGCGAGCCCGAGACGAAGTACTGGAATGCCGAGGCGGGGCGCTTTGAAGCCGGCTGGAATATCCTGCCGCCAGCGCTGTGCCTGAAGCGTCGCATGTTGGCCTTGTCGCAGCGTCGCAGGCGGAACGGGCGGGCGAGAGGGAAGGCGTCGGAAGTGATCGAGCGGCAGGCGATGGGGCTTGGTTCCCTCAAGATCGATGACCGTGTGCTGTGGACATCGTATGACGCCTCGCTTGCGGTGGCGCGCTTCCCGACAGAAGGCGCCGAGCGAGCAACCTGCTTCCAGCTGGATCCAACGGCGGCCGACATGTGGCGTGCCCTGTTGACTACCGGCAGCCTGAAAGGAGCCTTGTCGATGCTGCTGGATAGCTACGCCGTCGCTCCGGATATATTGCGTCGTGACCTGGCCTTGCTGGTGGCGGATCTCGAGGAGAACGGCATCATGACCCACCACTGAAAGCCGTACAGGGGGCATTTGTGGCAAATCGATACTGGGTTTACGGCCTCTGCCTGGAAACCACTTTTCGCTTCCGCGCTCCCTTGACCGTGGCGCCCGCCACGGCGGCGTGCGACCTCTATTTCCTTTGTGTGCAGGCTGGTGACGACACTGTTCCGTCGGCTGATGATGTTCTCTACCTGAGCCGGGAAAAAAACTGGTGTGGGGAGCATGTCCTGGAGATCTACGTCACGGCCGAAGGCAGCCTGATGCGCTTTCCCGGCGTGGCGGATTTCCTGGTGAGCCCAGGGCGTATCGTCTGTCGGCTGCATGACGCCGAGCTGGGCTTCATGGTCGATCTCTGTCTGCTGGGACACGTGCTGTCCTATTACCTCGAGATGACCGGCGTGAGTGCCCTGCATGCCGGGGTCGTGGCGCACGATGGACAGGCAGTGCTGTTCGCCGCAGATCGCCAAGGTGGCAAGAGTACTCTGGTGGCCTCCCTGGTCGCGGCGGGCTTCCCCCTCCTCGCCGATGACATTGCAGCACTCGAGCCTTGTGAGGCGGGGGTGCTTTGTCGGCACGCCTTCCCCCAGCTCAAGCTGACGCCGCAGCAGGCCCGGCGCTTCGTCGGTGCCGACGAGGGCTTCGATCTGGTGCATCCCGACTTCCCCAAGCTCAGCGTGCCGGCGGACAGGGTCGGGAGTATCGCCAGGGAGTCGCTGCAGGTGGCGAGGATCTACCTGCTGGAGCGCCGTGCGCCTGAAGACTCCGATGTCACTATCCGCATGGAACCGCTCGGAGCGGGAGAGTCGCTGATTCAGCTCGTGCGGCATTCATTCCTTGCCGAGGTGCTGGGGGAGTGCAAGGCGGCGGCTGGAGGAAATGGCGGCGAGCAGGAGGAGGTGATTCGGATGCGCTTCAATCGCCTCGCGGCCATCGCACGTGCCGTCGTGGTCAAGCGCCTGTGTTATCCTAGCGGCTACCAATATCTTCCCGAGGTGCACCGTGCGGTGCTCGCCGATCTTGGTGGTGCGACGGTCGCTGACTGACAGCAGGCAGGTTAGGCAAGAATGGGCATGACTGATGTACAAGCGGTGAGAAGACGTACCCGGATCAAGTTCTGTGGCCTTGCGCGTGAACAGGACGTGGCCGTTGCCGTGGCCGCCGGGGCCGACGCGCTCGGCTTCGTGCTCTGGCCCGGCAGCAAGCGGGCCATTGACGAGGAGCGCTTGGTGGAACTCGCCGCTCGGGTGCCGGCCTTCGTTACCCGGGTAGGACTCTTCGTCGATCAGGTGCCTGACCTGATTGCGCGCTGCGCCGAGCATCTCGATCTGTTGCAGTTCCATGGCGATGAGACGCCGACCTTCTGCGCACAGTTCGACCGTCCATGGATCAAGGCGCTGCGCATGCGTGACGACCTCGACCTGCACGCTGCGGCAGAGGTCTACGCCGGCGCCCAGGCGCTGCTGCTGGATGCCTATCGCCCGGGTGTACCAGGCGGTACCGGCGAGACTTTCGACTGGTCGCGAATCCCCGCAAGCCTGGAAAAACCTGTTATTCTCGCGGGTGGGCTGAGCGCGGACAACGTGGCCGATGCCATCGAGCGTGTGCGCCCCTTTGCGGTGGACGTCTCCGGTGGCGTGGAAGCCGAGCCCGGTTGCAAGGATCCCCGCCTGCTGTCGGCTTTCGCCGCGGCGGTGGCCCAGGCCGATCGCAAGCGCCTTGGCTGATTGCTTCTGCACAAGCCCCTATTCAATTCTCCCTTATGGCGACCCTATGAGGTGTCTTTAGTGAGCAAGTTCAGTGACCTGACCCGACTGCCGGACGCCCGTGGCCACTTCGGCCCCTATGGCGGTCGGTTCGTCTCGGAGACCCTGAGCTTCGCCCTGGACGATCTGGAGAAGACGTACATGCGTCTTCGCGATGATCCGGACTTTCAGGCCGAATTCGACTATGACCTGGCCCATTACGTGGGTCGTCCTTCTCCGCTCTACCATGCGGAACGATGGTCGAACAAGCTCGGCGGGGCACGGATCTGGCTCAAGCGCGAAGATCTCAACCATACCGGCGCGCACAAGGTGAACAACACCATCGGCCAGGCGCTGCTGGCCAAGATGAGCGGCAAGCCGCGGGTGATCGCCGAGACCGGCGCGGGTCAGCACGGCGTGGCCACGGCCACCGTGGCGGCGCGTCTGGGCCTCAAGTGCGAGGTCTACATGGGTGCCGAGGACGTCCAGCGCCAGAAGCTCAACGTCTATCGTATGCGTCTGCTCGGGGCCAACGTCATTCCGGTGGAGTCGGGGACGCGTACCCTCAAGGACGCCATGAACGAGGCACTGCGCGACTGGGTGACCAACGTCGACGATACCTTCTACATCATCGGTACCGTGGCCGGTCCGCATCCGTACCCCATGCTGGTGCGCGACTTCAACGCCGTGGTCGGCCGCGAGGCGCGACGCCAGTCGCTGGAAGAGTTCGGCAAGCTGCCCGATGCGCTGATTGCCTGTGTCGGTGGCGGCTCCAATGCCATGGGGCTGTTTTATCCCTTCGTCGAGGACGACGAGGTTGCCATGTACGGCGTCGAGGCCGGTGGCGACGGTGTAGATACCGGACGTCATGCGGCACCGCTGACGTCCAACGCGCCCCGCGGCGTATTGCATGGCAACCGCACCTACCTGATGTCCGATGAGGGTGGCCAGGTTTCGGATACCCATTCGATCTCTGCGGGTCTCGATTACCCTGGCGTGGGTCCCGAGCATGCGCTGTGGAAGGACGTGGGGCGGGTGCAGTACGTCGCCGCCAACGACCATGAGGTACTCGAAGCATTCCGCGAGCTGACGCGTATCGAAGGCATCATGCCTGCGCTTGAATCTGCCCATGCCCTGGCCCACGCCAAGGTGCTGGCGCCGACCATGCGGCCCGACCAGAACATCGTGGTCAACCTTTCCGGCCGCGGCGACAAGGACATCATGACGGTCGCCAAGATCGACGGCCTGGAGTTCTGACGATGAACCGAATCGACCAACGCTTCGCAGACCTGAAGGCTCAGGGCCGTCGGGCGCTGATTCCCTTCATCACCGCTGGCGATCCGGACCCGCGCTATACCGTCGGGTTCATGCATGCCCTGGTGGAAGCGGGCGCCGACGTGATCGAGCTGGGAGTGCCGTTCTCCGACCCCATGGCCGACGGGCCGGTCATCCAGAAAGCCTGCGAGCGCGCGCTCAAGCACAACGTTCGACTGGCCCACCTGTTCGAGATGGTGCGCGAGTTTCGTCAGGCGGACAACGACACTCCGGTGGTGCTGATGGGCTACCTCAATCCCGTCGAGCGCATCGGTCTTGTCGCGTTCGCCGAGCAGGCCGCGGCGGCCGGAGTCGATGGCGTCTTGACCGTCGACATGCCTCCCGAGGAAGCCGATGAGTTCGGCCCGTTGCTCAAGCAGCATGGCCTGGCCTCGATCTTTCTCGTCGCCCCTACCACTTCGCGGGAGCGGGCCGCTACAATATGCGCCCATGGCGAGGGCTATCTCTACTATGTCGCGCTCAAGGGCGTGACCGGGGCTGCCACGCTCAATGCCGACGACGTGGCCGAACATCTGGCACCGCTGCGCGGCCTGACCGATCTGCCGCTATGCGTTGGCTTCGGCATCCGTGACGGCGCCTCGGCAGCCGAGGTCGGCAAGGTCGCCGATGGTGTCATCGTCGGTAGTGCGCTGGTCAGTCGTATCGCCGACAACGCCGAGCGGCCCGAAGTGATTGCCGGTGAGCTCAAGACGGTTCTCGGGGAGATGCGCCAGGCTCTGGATGCACTGCCCGCACGCTGAGCTCGCCCTTGCTCAAGATTCGACTCATGACGCCCGGTACAGCCGGGCGCAACAGCATACGGAAGCCTTTCTGACATGAGCTGGCTCGACAAGATTGTTCCCTCCATGGGGCGGATTCAGCGCAAGGATCGGCGGGCCAGCGTGCCCGACGGCCTGTGGCGCAAGTGCCCGAAGTGCGAGGCGGTACTCTATCTGCCCGAACTGGAAAAGCATCACAACGTTTGCCCCAAGTGCGACCATCATCTGCGCCTGACCGCACGCAAGCGGCTCGACTGGTTCCTCGACAAGGAGGGTCGGGAGGAGATCTCGGCCGACCTCGAGCCGCAGGACCGCCTCAAGTTCCGCGACTCCAAGAAGTACAAGGACCGCCTCAACGCGGCCCAGAAGGAGACCGGCGAGAAAGATGCCCTGGTGGCCATGCGTGGTACCCTTGAGGGTCTGCCTGTGGTCGTGGTTGCCTTCGAGTTCACCTTCATGGGTGGCTCCATGGGCGCCGTGGTAGGTGAGAAGTTCGTGCGCGCGGCCAGCCTTGCTCTCGAAGAGCGTATCCCCTTCATCTGCTTCTCCGCTTCGGGTGGGGCACGCATGCAGGAGGCACTGTTCTCGTTGATGCAGATGGCCAAGACCTCAGCTGCGCTGGAGCGTCTGCGCGTAGCCGGTGTGCCCTACATCTCGGTGCTCACCGATCCTGTGTTCGGTGGCGTGTCGGCGTCGCTGGCCATGCTGGGCGATCTCAACGTGGCCGAGCCCAATGCACTGATTGGCTTCGCCGGCCCGCGGGTCATCGAGCAGACCGTACGCGAGAAATTGCCGGAAGGATTCCAGCGTAGCGAGTTCCTGCTCGAGCATGGCACGGTTGACATGATCCTGCCCCGTGGCGAAATGCGTGACCGCCTGGGTGCCGTGCTGCGCAAGCTGACCCATCAGCCGCCTATCGGCCTCGGTGAGGGCATGATCCACGAGCCGGACCTGGTCGACGAGGCCGAGCGTGCGGCAGCGGAGGAGGGCGAGTTCATCGATGCCGCCGAGTCTGAGGCAGTGGAAGACTCGGTGCCGCCCGAGGACACCGACCGCTTTGACCCGACGCGCTGATCTCTCGTGATGCCTTCGACGTCATCACGAACGCTGGACGGCTGGCTCAGCTACCTGGAGCAGGTCCACCCGGTGGGCATCGACCTCGGCCTCGAGCGAGTGGCCGAGGTCGCTCGCCGCATGGGGTTAATGGAGCATCAGCTGGCACCGTGTGTCATCACAGTGGCTGGCACCAACGGCAAGGGCTCGACGGTGGCCATGATCGACGCGCTGGCACGCGCGCATGGTCTCGCCACCGCGGCCTACACCTCGCCCCATCTGCTGCGCTACAACGAAAGACTGCGTTTCGACGGCAACGAAGCGGATGATGCCACGCTCATCGCCGGCTTCGAAGCCGTGGAAGCAGCGCGACTGGCCGACGAGCCCGTGAGTCTGACCTACTTCGAGGCCGGTACTCTGGCGGCACTTTGGGCCATCGCCCGTCGCCGGCCGGACCTCGCCGTGCTCGAGGTCGGGTTGGGAGGAAGGCTCGATGCCGTCAACGTCATCGATGCCGATGTCGCCGTCATCACCACCATCGCGCTTGATCATGCCGCCTTCCTCGGCACCGACCTCGCGGGAATCGGTCGTGAGAAGGCCGGTATCATGCGTGACGGCCGTCCCGCCATACTGGGCAGCAGCGAGTTACCCGCGAGCGTGCGTCAGTGCGCCGATGAACGGGGGGCTCCGGCCCTGACCCTGGGGCAGGAGTTTCGTTGGCAACCCAGTGCTGCCGGTCGCTTCAACTGGCAGGGAACCGACACCGACGGGACTTTTCCAAGCCTCGAAGACTTGCCCGATCCGGGGCTGCCGCTGGACAATGCCGCTACGGCGCTGCAAGCCCTGACGGCGGCCGGTATCGTGCTCGATGGAGTGAGTTGCCGGCTGGCCCTGCGCGGGCTGCAGGTGCCTGGGCGCATGCAGTGGCTGGGGCAATGGTGTCTGGATGTGGGCCACAACCCACATGCCGCGACTTACCTGGCGGGTAGACTGTCGGTACAGCCATGCCGTGGGCGTACCTGGGTGCTGCTCGGTATGCTGGGCGACAAGGATGCCGATGGTGTCATCGACGCCTTGTCTGCCGCAGCGGATGGCTGGGTGAGCGTGACCCTGGACGGTGAGCGGGCACGCACAGCCGCGGATCTGGCAGGGCGCATCGAGGCCCGCGGGGGACATGTCGCTTACCAGGCCCAGTCGCCCGAGGCGGGTGCGGAATGGCTTTCCGGGCGCTTGGCGCCCGACGATCGCGTGCTGGTATGTGGCTCCTTCTTCACGGTGGCGGCCATACTGGCATGGAAGCAGGCGCAGGCAGCCTAGCGGGGGCAGGAGGGCATGATGAAGTACGGAATGCGCGAACGAATCAGCGGAGCGGTCATTTTGATCGCCTTGGCGGTGATTTTTGTGCCGATGCTGTTCGATGAACCGGCACCTCGCGACGAGCGCCCCCAGCCGATGCTGACCATCGAGCAGCCGGTGCCCGTCGAGCGCCGCAGCGTGCCCGATCCGCAGCCACCCGAAAGCCTGGGCCAGATTCGCTCGCCCGAGACGAGCCCCGCGCTGGTGGAACCGCAGCCGCCGTTGGAAGATGTCGAGCCCTCACCCGATGAGACGGCCCGAGTGGAAGCCGCGCCAGCCGTGGCAGTGCAACAGGGCGAGACAGGTAGCGCCGCGCCCCGGCAGGACCCCATTGCGGATCTGGCCCAGGCGGCTTCCGAGCGGACCGAGAGCAGCCCGCCCACGACGCCGAGCCCCGAGCCCGAGCGCCCGGCCGCTTCGGTGAACGCTTCGCCGGGGGGCGAGTGGGCCGTACAAGTGGGCAGCTTTGGCGAGCCGGGCAATGCCGAACGGCTCCAGGCACAGCTCCGGGAGCATGGTTTTCCCGTCTATAGCCGGAGGCGCGACAACAACATGACGACGGTCTACGTTGGGCCCTTCGATTCCTCGGAGGCCGGCGAGCGCGCCATGAGTACCGTAAAAGAGCGGGCCAACCTGCAGGGCCTGCTGGTTCGGGTGAGAGAATGACGGTATGACATTGACCTGGCTTGACTGGGGCTTTCTCGCCGTGCTGGCCATCTCGACCCTGGCGGGGTTCATGCGTGGACTGGTCCGCGAAGGGCTGGGATTGGCGGCCTGGATCATCGCGCTGCTGGCGGCGCGGCTCCTCGCCGAACCGGTAGCCGATCTGCTTTCCGGGCTGATCGACAGTCCCGACGGCCGGCTGGTGCTGGCCTTCGTGCTGGTGATCCTAGGTGTCGTACTGCTCTGCGGCATCATCATTCGCATGGTGCATGCCGCCGTGGAGTGGGTCGGCATGGGTTTTTTCAACCGCGTGGCCGGTGCCTGCTTCGGCGTCGCGCGCGGTGCAGTGGTGCTGGTGGTGGCGACTATCCTGATCAGCCTGACGCCGCTGGCCCAGCTGCAGGCGTGGCAGGATGCGGAGCTCAGGCCCACCTTCGAGCATCTACGCGACTGGGCCGTGAATCAACTCGAAGCCTGGGAGGGCCGAGTGCCCGAGGCACCCGAGGCATGGCGGAATCTCCCATTGCCCGAGCGTCGTGACGGTGGTTCTCCGGAGCCCGGTGCGTTGTAGTCCCTAATTGCCATTATCAAGCCGACCGCGGTCGGCACCCCTGCAAGCGAGGTAAGGTGGAATGTGCGGTATCGTCGGCCTTGTGGCCAAGCAGACCGTGAACCAGGCGATCTATGACGCCCTGACAGTGCTTCAGCATCGCGGCCAGGATGCCGCTGGCATGATGACATGGAGCGAAGGGCGCTTTCTGCTGCGCAAGAGCAACGGCCTGGTACGCGATGTGTTCCACACTCGCCACATGGCGCGCCTGCAGGGCAATTTGGGTATCGGCCATGTGCGCTACCCGACCGCGGGCTCGTCCAGCGAAGCGGAGTCGCAACCGTTCTACGTCAACTCCCCCTATGGTATTGCGCTGGCGCACAACGGCAACCTGACCAACTCGGACCAGCTCAAGCAGGAGCTGTTCTCTTCTGATCTGCGCCATATCAATACCAGTTCGGATTCCGAAGTGCTGCTCAACGTGTTTGCCCATGAACTGGGCAAGCAGGGGCTGCACCTCTCTCCTGGCGACATCTTCGATGCGGTGCGGCGGGTGCACCGTCGTTGCCGCGGCGGCTATGCTGCGGTCGCGATCATCAACGGCGTCGGCCTGGTCGCGTTCCGCGATCCCAACGGCATCCGCCCGGTGGTGTTCGGCACCCGCGACGAGGGCAATGGGCAGGAGGTGATGATCGCCTCGGAGTCCGTGGCACTTGACGTGGGTGGTTTCGAGTTGCATCGCGACCTGGCGCCGGGCGAGGCGATCTTCATCGACATGGAGGGGGAGTTCCATACCCAGCAGTGTGCCGACATGCCGACTCTGTCGCCCTGCATCTTCGAGCACGTCTACCTGGCGCGGCCCGATTCCATTCTCGATGGCGCCTATGTCTACGGCACGCGCATGCAGATGGGACGCAAGCTCGGCGACCGTATCCGCAGCGAGTGGCCGGAACACGATATCGACGTGGTGATTCCGATCCCCGATACCTCGCGTACTTCGGCGCTGGAACTCGCCCAGCATCTGGGCGTGACCT
Source organism: Halomonas sp. A29 (assembly GCF_046723295.1). Lineage (NCBI taxonomy): Bacteria > Pseudomonadati > Pseudomonadota > Gammaproteobacteria > Oceanospirillales > Halomonadaceae > Halomonas > Halomonas sp. A29. The sequence goes on along the minus strand of NZ_JAXQPR010000005.1, from coordinate 88,022 downwards.
ATCGCGAAGGCTTCATGAAGAATCGCTATATCGGGCGGACCTTCATCATGCCGGGCCAGACCCAGCGCAAGAAGTCGGTACGCCAGAAACTCAATGCCATCGGTGTCGAGTTCAAGGGCAAGAACGTGCTGCTGGTGGACGACTCCATCGTGCGTGGCACCACCTGCAAGCAGATCATCCAGATGGCTCGCGAGGCTGGCGCCAACAAGGTCTACTTTGCCTCGGCTGCGCCGCCGGTGCGCTATCCTAACGTCTATGGTATCGACATGCCGGCGGCAGCGGAGTTGATCGCTCATGGCCGCAGCGAAGCCGAAGTAGGCGAGCTGATCGGCGCCGACCGCATCTTCTACCAGGATCTGGACGATCTGAAGGACGCTTGTCGCGAAGTCAATCCCGGGCTCGAGCAGTTCGATTGTTCGGTGTTCGACGGTCGCTACGTGACCGGCGACATCGATGCCGGCTACCTGTCAGCGTTGGAAGCTTCACGCAACGATGCCGCCAAGCAGCAGCTGAGTTCCGGAGCCCACGCCCTGGTGGGTATGCATAATCAGGAAGACGACATCGACGACTGAGGTGGCCAAGCATGCATGACGAAATGACTCCCGACGACAGTTGGGCATTGGAAACCCTGGCGATTCGCTGTGGCCACCAGCGTACCCATGAACAGGAGCATGGCGAGCCGATCTTTCCCACCTCGAGCTTCGTCTATGGCAGCGCCGCCGAAGCGGCGCGCAAGTTCGGCGGCGAAGAGGCCGGCAACGTCTACTCGCGCTTCACCAATCCTACAGTGCATACGTTCGAGCGTCGCTTGGCGGCGCTCGAAGGCGGGGAGCGTTGCGTGGCGACGAGTTCCGGAATGGCAGCCATCCTCTCGACGGTGCTCGCCCTGCTACAGGCCGGTGACGAGATCGTCGCTTCTCGCTCGCTGTTCGGCTCGACCGTCAGCCTGTTCGACAAGTACTTCGGCAAGCTGGGAATCACCACGCGCTATGTGGAACTCTCTGATCTGGTGGCCTGGGAGGCGGCAATCACGCCCCGTACGCGCCTATTGTTCGCCGAGACCCCCTCCAACCCGCTTTCCGAAGTGGTCGATATCGCGGCGCTTGCCGAAATTGCCCAGCGCCATGGCGCGCTGCTCGCCATCGACAACTGTTTCCTGACCCCGGCGCTGCAGAAGCCTCTCGCTCTGGGGGCGGATCTGGTCATCCATTCCGCCACCAAGTACCTGGATGGGCAGGGGCGTGCGGTCGGCGGCGCTGTGGTCGGTCGCAGCCGGGAGCTCGAGGAGGTGTTCGGTGTTGTCCGCACTTGTGGGCCGTGTCTGAGCCCGTTCAACGCCTGGATCTTCACCAAGGGGTTGGAAACACTCAGCCTGCGCATGCGCGCGCACTGCGAGAATGCCCAGGCCTTGGCCGAATGGCTGCAGGTGCACCCGGCGGTGGCGCGGGTCCACTATAGTGGCCTGTCGGATCATCCGCAGCATGAACTGGCCAGCCGTCAGCAGGGCGGTTTCGGCGCGGTATTAGGCTTCGAGGTGAAAGGGGGGCGCGAGGCTGCCTGGTCGGTCATCGATGCCACTCGTATGCTGTCGATCACCGGCAACCTGGGGGACGTCAAGACCACCATCACTCACCCTGCCACCACCACTCACGGGCGGCTCTCGCAGCCGCAGAAGGAAGCGGCGGGTATCGGTGAGGGGCTGGTCCGTGTAGCGGTAGGGCTCGAGGCGCTCGATGACATTCGTGCCGACCTGGCGCGCGGGCTCGATGCGCTGAGCTGATTTCAACCCGGGTGGCGCGCCTCCCGGGTTGAACAGGGAATTTTTACGAATGTAACGTTCGGTTTTTTCAGCGCATCCTGATAATGCGTTGCGGTATGCTGCCCTCCATCGACGACGAAGCTCAACGGGAGCGACGAGATGTGGCGCAACACCCGATCAGGCTGGGGCCTGGTCAGCATCACCTTCCATTGGGTCAGTGCCCTGGCGATCGTGGGGCTATTCCTGCTTGGCTGGTGGATGACGGACTTGGGATATTTCGATCCTTGGTACAACCGTGCCCCATGGTGGCACCGTTCCATTGGCATGCTGCTGCTCTTCGCCACGCTGCTGCGTATCCTCTGGCGATTTTTCCAGCCCACCCCGGTGGCTCAGGGGAGCCGCATCGAACGTGTTGCGGCCCACCTCGGCCACATCGCCCTCTACGTCCTCATGCTGACGGTAATGATCAGCGGCTACCTGATTTCCACCGCTCGCGGGCGTGGCATCAGCGTTTTCAACTGGTTCGAAGTACCGGCATTGGTCAGCCATTTGCCCAACCAGGCGAGCATAGCCGGTGAGATCCACTGGTACAGCGCCCTGGCTTTGCTGCTGCTGGCGGCAGGGCACGCCCTGGCGGCTCTCAAGCATCATTTCTTCGATCGTCACGATACCTTCACTCGCATGTTGAACCCGGCACGTACGCGTCGCCGTTGAACGCCAGCGCCTCCGTGCGCTTCAATCAAGGAGAGACTCATGTTCAAGAAAGCCGCACTCGCTACTGCCCTTGGCGCCGTTTCCCTGGCCACTGTCGGTCAGGCCCTGGCCGACGACTACGTGGTGGATACCGAGGGGCAGCACGCCTTCATTCAGTTCAAGATCAATCATCTCGGCTACTCTTATATTCTGGGTAACTTCGAGGAGTTCGAGGGTCGCTTCCACTATGATCCGGACGATCTCGAAGCCTCCAGTGTCGAGATGGAAGTCCAGGTGGGCAGCCTCAACTCCAACCACGCGGAGCGCGACCGTCACTTCCTGAGCGACGACTTCCTCAGCGCCGACGACTACCCCACCGCGACCTTCGTTTCCACCGGCTTCGAGCCGACCGGAGACGATGAAGGCGTGCTCACCGGTGATTTCACCCTTAAGGGCGAGACTCGCGAGATCGAGATGCCGGTGACCCTGATGGGTGAAGGGGAAGATCCCTGGGGCAACTACCGCGCCGGGTTCGAGGGTTCGACGACGCTGACGCTTGCCGACTTCGGCATCGACATGAGCGATTTCCCCGAAGTGATGCACGAGCTCGAGCTCTACGTCACCTTCGAGGGTATCCGCCAGTAGGACCAACTGGCGAACGACTCGCCCAGGCGGCACGTACGGCACCCCCGGCCATGGGCCGGGGGTGTTCGTTTATTGGGACGCAGGCGGGAGGCGGGACGGTCTCAGCGGGTTTCGTTGAGCACGGCATCGGGGAAATGCCGCCTGAGAATACGGTTCTGGAACTCATCCACGAACCGGCTGTTGATGATGATGATGAAGCGTTCGAAAGCGGCATCCGGTACCTGCTGGGCGATACCGTCGATACTGTGATACAGGCGGTCGTCGTGCAGGTGGAGGATGTCTCCTTCCTGTAGCGTGGCTTCCATCAGCGGCTGCGTACCGGCCTGATCGGCGTACAGGTGGTTGTTGCCACCGCTGACGTTCTCACGCTGGAGTACCATGATGCTCAAGGCCTTGCAGCCGTCGGCATGGATGCCCTGACCCTGCAAGGGGTCGACATGGCCTTTGCCGCGCACACCGGTAATCTGCATCAGGATCGGTTCGTTGGGCCCCAGGTCCCACAGCATCGCCCAGGCGCGTACGAAAGCCTTGACGTCGGCGCGGGCCAGGAACTCGGGTGTGAGGGGCTCATAGTACCGCAGCCGATCTGCCATGCTTTCCGCGGCATTGAAGGCTCCGCCCTGGGCCATGGGGCAGTGTCCCATGTCCCTGACCTCGCCGGTTTCGTCCAGTGCCAGCCAGGACATGCGTTTCCAGCGTCTGTTGACGTAGGGATCGCGGGGCAGGTCGGCGGTGAAGGATTGCCAGGCCGAGAGATCCACGCGTGAGCGAATGTCGGTCAAGGCCCAATGACGGCTGGCCAGGTCACGGCTGACACTTGGTGACCAATAGTGCACCAGCGGATCGATTGGCATGCCGGTGTAATCGTAGCCATGCTTGAGTGTGTCGAGTTTCATGTCGCTATCTCCAGGTGGGGCGGGCGGGATTGCCCGCTGTTGTCGGGGATGCCCCGCTCAACAATGAAAAATGAAAAGAAATGCAATCATATGTCAAATATTGTATCTGGAAATGTTAGACCGTTCGGCTGAAGGCGGAAGGTCGGGAGAAGGAAAAAAAGAGGATGCAAGACAAAGGACGTAGGAGAATTCTTACAATGCTGTGTAGGATGTAACGAAAAACGGTGAAACTGTTCCATTATGCGAACATGAACGCCGTCATACCCCTTGCGAGGATGTCGTATGTTCCGCGAACAGCGCTTCAGGCGGTGGTTGCGCCGATGGCTGACAAGACTATCGGCCGCGGTGGCTGCAGGTCCCGTGGAAAGCGACGATGCCGTCGAGCGCGTACGCCGCCAGTACCTTGAGAGCGAGCAACGCTTCCGCGCCTTGCTCGAGAGCCTGCCCAAGGTGGCGGTGCAGGGTTATGACCGCGATCGCCGTGTCATCTACTGGAACGAGGCCAGTACGCGGCTCTATGGTTACCAACCGGAAGAAGCCTATGGTGGCCTGCTCGAGGATCTGATCATTCCCGATTTCATGCGGGAGGGGGTGATACAGGCGCACCGGGCCTGGATTCGGCAGGGGATCGAGATTCCGGCGGAGGAGCTGGAGCTAAGGCACAAGAGCGGCGAACTGGTACCGGTCTTCTCGCATCACGTGATGCTCAAGGAGCATACCGACGATCCGCTCATGTTCTGTGTCGATGTCGATTTGTCCGACCAGAAGCAGGCTCATCGCGACCTCGAATTCGCCACACGCTATGACAGCTTGACCAAGCTACCCAACCGGCAGACCTTCGAGACCGATCTCGACCATGTTCTCAATGGGATTCGCCACCGCGGTATCGGCCTGGCCTTGGTCTATCTCGATATCGATCGCTTCGTCGAGATCAATGACGCCCTGGGTTATGAACAGGGTGATCAGTTGCTGGTGGAGTTGACGCGCCGCCTGCGCGATGAGCTGCGCTCTACCGATCTGTTGTCCCGTGTATCGAGCGATGAGTTCGTGTTGGCCTTTCCCGGCCTGCGTTGCGAGGAGGATGTGCTGCAGGTCGTGAACAAGATCCAGGGGCTGTTCAAGCATCCTTTCGGTCTGGAGGGGCGTGAGCGTCGCATCACGGCCAGCATCGGTGTCTGCCTCTTTCCCGATAATGGCAGTGGAGCACGTGAGTTGATTCGCAATGCCGACGTGGCCAAGAACCGTGCCAAGCTGGAGGGTCGCGGAAGCGTGCGCTTCTTCCACCAGCACCTGCACGACGAGCTGGTACGCGAGCACCGCATGGCCGAGAACCTGGAGCGTGCTCTCGACGCCCATGAACTCACGCTACATTACCAGCCTCAAGTAGCGGCGATCAGCGGGCGAATCGAGAACCTGGAGGCTCTGCTGCGCTGGGAGCCACGCGAGGGGCCAGCGATATCCCCACATGAGTTCATTAGCGTGGCCGAGCGCTCTGGACTGATCCATCGCCTGGGCGATTGGGTCATGGAAGAGGCCTGCCGGCAGCGGGCGCAGTGGCGTGACGCCGGTGTGTCGCTGGAGCGAATCGACATCAATGTCTCGGGGCGGCAACTGTCGAGCCCGGATGTGTTCGAGCGCCTGTACCAGTGTCTGGCCCGTCACGGGCTCGGTCCGCGGGAAATCGGTATCGAATTGACCGAGAACGTGCTGATCGAAGCCGATGGCCGGATCCTGGAGGGTCTTTGGGAGCTCTACCATCGCGGCTTTCGTATCGCCATCGACGATTTCGGTACCGGCTACTCCTCGCTGAGCTACCTGAAGCGATTCCCGGTAACGGCATTGAAGATCGATCGCAGCTTCGTACGTGATGCCCCGGGGGAGCCCAAGGACCGAGCCATCATGGAGGCGGCGGTGTTCATCGGCCACCGCCTCGGGCTCGAGGTCGTGGCCGAGGGAGTCGAAGATCAGCAGCAGTTGGAGCTGATCCGCGAAATGAAGTGCGATCTCGTACAAGGTTATTACTTCTACCGTCCGATGCCTGCAGCGGCTATCGAGCGCATCCTTCTGGGGCTGGTGAGCAGCCCCGAAGATTTGCGGGGCTGAACCTGGGGGCGTACTTTCGCGTAGAATGCGCCTCCCCCGCATGTCGATGGAGTTCCCCATGCCGCCTCTCTCAACCGATGCCTCCCTGGGTTCGACGCTCTGGCGGCAGACCTGGCCGATGGCCATCGGGGTATTGGCACTGCTCGGCTTCCAACTGGTAGACAGTGCCTTCGTCGCTCGTCTGGGCACTGCGCCGCTAGCGGCCCAGTCGTTCACCTTTCCGTTGACCTTCCTCATCATCGGTATGCAGGTGGGGCTCGGCATCGCGATCGCGGCGCTGATCTCGCGCGCACTGGGTGCCGGCGAGACCGCCAGGGCAAGGCGGCTCGGTTCGCTGGTGCTGATGGTGGGCAGCGTGACCATCGCTCTGCTCGCGTTCGTGTTGTGGTGGGTCCAGGCACCTATTTTCTCGCGCCTGGGGGCCGACGCAGCAACGCGAGTACTGATCCGTGACTACTGGGCACCGCAGCTGTTCGCGGCCTGGCTAGGAGCGGTTCTCTACTTCATCTATAGCCTGTTCCGCGCCCACGGCGATACGCGGTTGCCCGGCAAGATGATGGTGATGACCAGCCTCGTCAACCTGGTCCTCGATCCTCTATTGATTTTCGGTTTGGGCCCCTGGTCGGGGCTGGGGCTCCCCGGGGCAGCCTGGGCCACGGCGATTGCCTTTGCCAGCGGCCTGTTTCTGGTAGTCAAGCGGCTGCGGCAGAACGACTGGCTGGCACGTCGCGGCCTCAGGCGAGAGCTGGTTGGCTCGGCAGGACCCTTTGCCAGCATTGCCGGGCCGGCGATGGTCAGTCAGCTGATGCCGCCATTGGCGGCGATGCTTGCCGTTTCCGTAGTCGCGAGCCTGGGCGAGTCGTCGGTGGCCGCATGGGGCCTTGCGAGTCGGCTCGAGACACTGGCGCTGGTCGTGGTGCTGGCCATGACCATGTCGCTCCCCCCCTGGCTGGGTCGCTGCTACGGCGCTGGCGACTGGGTACAGGTCAGGCAACTGGTGCGTCTGGCGCTGAAGATTGTGGTGGCATGGCAACTCGCTTTGGGAGTTGGGTTGGCTCTACTCGCACCGTGGGCCGCCCAGTTGTTGGCGGGCAGTCCTGACGTGCGTGACGATCTGACGCTACTGATCCGTTTTCTACTGCCGAGTTATGCCGCCCTTGGTGCTTGTATGCTGGTGGTTTCCGCTGGCAACGCGCTGGGTTGGCCGCTGCGTGCCATGTTGATGTCCACTGCGCGGCTGTTCGTGTGCTATCTCCCTTTCCTCTGGCTGGGGACTGCGCTTGGTGGCCTGCAGGGGCTTGCCATGGGAGCGGCGTTCGGCAACGTGCTGGCGGGGGCGGCAGCCTGGCAACTGATGCGCGTCATGTTGGCACGAAGAGAGGCCAGTGACCGCTACGCGTCGAAACTTTTTCCTCGCGGGCGAACCTGAGGCTTATTCTGCTGTCAGGGTTAGGACGTAGTGGCTCGACCGGCTCGGGTCATGAAAGCAACTCTGATGGAATGGAGTAAGTAATGAAGCTCACCAAGTTTCTGGCAACGATCGCGCTCACCCTGGGTATTGCCGGCGTAGCGGCAGCACAGCAGATGGAGGCCCCGTCTCAGGGGGATCAGGTGGATCAGCTCAATCAGTTGCTCGACCTGGACGAGAACCAGCAGCAGGAGATTCGTGGCCTGCTGGAAGAGGCCGAGAGTCAGCTGGCGCCCAAGGAGCAGGAAGCCCAGGCTCTCCAAGCACGCCTCGGCGATTATGTCGGGCCCGATTTCGATGAAAACCTCATTCGTGAGGATGCCGCACGGCTTGGCGACCTGACTGGTGAGATCACCGCCGAGTCGGTATTGCTGCAGTCTCGTATCGAGGCGGTGTTCACGGAAGAGCAACGTCAGCAGTTGGATGAGGCGATTGCCCAGCAGCAGCAGCAGATGCAAGACATGCAGAACCAGATGCAGCAGGAGGGCCAGCCGGCCCAGCCCGTACAGTAAGTTCGGTCCCGTCAGCGGCTTCCTTTCGGGAAGCCGCTGTATTTCTCTCTCCCTCGCTGTCTTCGAACGTCGAGAACTCAACCTGATGATCTTCTGCGGTGCTCCTGTAGCGAAATGAGGACAGTAGTTAACACCTCGCCAGGCCAGCATTCTTTCCGCTTTCCCTTCCTCCACTGTTGCTTCGCTGCGACAGATCATGGTGCTTTGATGCGCTATGTGGGCTTTTAATAGAACGGTGTTCTACTATAATTTATTGTTTTTTAAACCTATTTTTGCATCATGGCATGCCTCTCGCTAGGTGTGGTATGAGCGGCTGAAACAATGAGCCGCTCGCGAGGACTCTCACAGAAATAGCCCCAAGGAAACGGGGCGAGGAGGCACTATGAAGCTCAAGACATTGACTGCCAGTATGGCCTTGATTCTTGCCGGTCTGGCCGGAACAACCGTACATGCCGAGACGGAAGAGTGGCAGAACGGCAATCTTGCCACCATGTCGACGATGACCAGTGGGTCTACCGTACTGTTGGCACAGGCCGGCGATGCCGAGGGCGGCGCCGAAGGCGGAGTTGATGGTGGCGTTGATGGCGGAGTCGGTGGCGATGCCGAGGGCGGCGTCGAAGGCGGAGTTGATGGAGGCCTTGATGGCGGAGTCGATGGCGATGCCAACGCTGAAGGTGGCCTCGACGGAGATGCCGACGCTGAAGGTGGCCTCGATGGGGATGCCGAAGGCGGCCTCGACGCCGATGCCGAAGGCGATGTCGATGGGAATGTCGATGTCGAGAGCGATGTGGAAGCGGAGTCCACGGAGGACATCGGCGTGGAATCAGAGGCCGACGCCGAGGCGGAGACCGAGGTCGACGCCGACGATCGTACGAAAGCCCCGGGGCTGGATCGCGCAATGGAACGGGCCGCCGAGCCTGCCCAGGATCGGATCGAAGCGAATCGCGATCGTATCAGGGGAACTGCCGAGAGTGAGGCTGAGGCCGAAAGCGCCATCGACGCCAACTGAGCCACCAGCAATCCGTATCATGCTGGAGAGATCAAGGGAACCCGGGGGGCGCCGCTGCGCCCCCCGGTGCTTGTTCGCATCAGTCGACAGTGGGCGGTGGTGTAGCCGTAGTGGCTCTCGATGACGGTACGTGCGGTGCCGCCAGCTTCTCCTGCTGCCAGGCAAAATAGAGAAACAGGGCGCCCATCACCAGGTAGCCGAGGGTGAAGTCCCAGGCGGCGTTCAAGGCCAGTTCTGGGGCGTGCATCAGGCCGACGAATGAGAAGGCGGCCGCTACCGCGGCAAAGATGGCTGCTCGGCGGAACTGGTGATCGATGACCGAGACGGTCATGGCACCGATGAAGATGGCCATGAACATGGCGCCCTGACCCATGGCGACGATGCCGCTCGAGATGTCGGCCACCACCTCGCCGGCGCCCCGATTGAAACGGGTCATCACGTAGTTGGCGAAGTAGGGCAGCATGGCCAGCGCCACGGCGGGGTAGTAGCGCGTGTCGTTGCTCTGGAAGGCAGTGGCAATCATCGACATGCCGACGAAGACCAGTATGGGGGCAACCACCGAGACCGGGATGATGGCTGCCAGGGCGGCGATCAGGCCAAACATGGTGGCCAAGGCATAGACCGCACCGTTGAGGATGCTGTAACCACGGCCCGCGCCCATCCATTTCGCGCCCACGGTGGCGATGTATACGGTGGTGGGGAAGACGCCGCCGAACAAGGCGCCGATCATGGTGCCGGCGCCATCCACGGCCTGGCATTCGCGCACGTCGTACTTGTCTCCAGCAGCTTCCATTGCTTCGACGTTGTTCATGGTTTCGATGGCGTTGTACAGCGTAATGGGCAGCACCACGGTGAGCACTGCCAGCATGCCGGTGAACAGCAGTCCCAGGCCTTCGAACCAGGCGAGGTTGGGCAACAGCGGGTAGAAGCCGAGGTGGGTGAAGGCATCGCTGAAACGCTCGCCACTGGCATCGCCGATCAGATATGCCATGGCCGTGCCGATGACGATGGCGAACAGCGAGGTGGGCAGGCGGAAAGGCATGCTGACCCGTGCCACCAGACCGACGATGATGATCGCTAGCACCAGCAGGCCGATGACCGGCATCTCAAGGGTCTTGAACAGCATCTCGCCGGCAATGAAGGTCAGTGCGACTCCGGCTACGGCACCGAGCATGGCGGCACGTGGCAGATGATACTGGACCCAGCGGCCGATGAGGCTGACGGCGGCCTCGATGGCGCCGCTGATGAAACAGGCGGCAACGGCCACCTTCCAGGCCAGCTCGGCATCCCCGGTAAGTTGCTTCGCGGGTAGCAAAACGCCGAACAGGAAGACGAACATGACCGGGGTGGAAATGCCGTAAGAAAGGGCGGTGACGTCGGCGCGGTTCTCCTTGCGTGCCAGGCGGGCTGCCGTCCATGCGTAATAGAAGTTGCCCACCATGACCGCCACCGCTGCCCCCGGCAGTACCTGGCCGAATACGATGGAAGCGGGGAAGCCCATGCCCAGCATGCTGATGGCAATGATGACGAAGTTCGCGATATTGTTTTGAAAGAGAGCGAAGAAGGCATCGGTGTCCTCCTTCTTGTACCAGGGATAGTGCACAGGGGAAGCCGCCATGATGAGCCTCTTGTGTGTTGGGGTTGTAGTCAAGGCAGGCTCAGTGTGGCCATCTCCTGACTGATTGGTCAAGTCTGCCTTTGTCGTATACTGGCACTGTCAATTTAAGTGTCGCCGTGTACATGGGGATTGCATTCCGCGAGAGGAGAGCATCGATGAGCTCAGAGGAGAGCTGTATTGTCCGTCACTTCAACTATTTTCATTCGGTATCGAATGAGGACAAGGAGCTGTTGGCGCGACTGGAGGACAGCGCCACGCGGGCACGGGCGGGCACCATCCTGTGGGAAGAGCAGGATGAAGCTGATGAGTTCTGTACCCTCAGGCACGGCTGGGCATTTTCGTATCGCGAACTGGAAAACGGCACTCGCCAGATTCTGGAAATCTATCTGCCTGGCGACATCATTGGCCTGCGGGAGTTCGCCTTCTCGCAGCGCCTGGCCGGGGTGCAGATGGTCGAGGATGGTGAGATCTGCTTCTTTCCCCATCGCAATCTCGTCGATATCTTCCGGCGTTCGTTCACCCTTACCTCGATCCTGTTCGCCGTCGCCAGCCGACAGCAGGTACTGTTGACCGAGCGTCTGGTCAACCTGGCGCGACGCAACGCGCGCCAGAAACTGGCCCATTTTCTGCTAGAGATGTGTCAGCGTATCAAGCAGACCAACAGCGATGGCTGCGAACGCTTCCGCCTTCCGCTATCCCAGGAGATACTCGCAGACCTGCTCGGGCTCAGCACGGTGCATATCAGCCGAACCTTCACTGCTCTGAGCGATGACGGGTTGGTCTTCCGTGATCGCTACAACGTGACGATACCGGACCTGGAAGCCCTGAAGCAGGAGGCTGGATTCGATGATCGCTATCTCATCGAGAACATGCGTCCGCTTTTCAATGGCGCGAAAGCTTGAGACGAACGAAGAGCCGGCGAGCTGGCCATATATGCAATGCCCCGGCCATGGCCGGGGCATTGTACTGTTGACGACCAGCGAGATCAGTTGACCGCGGCAATGGCCTTGGCCAGGTAGGGCAGGTTCTCATGGGAGAAGCCGGCCACATTGGCCCGGCCAGAACGCACCATGTAGATACCGAACTCGTCGCGCAGGCGATCGACCTGCTCCGGCTGCAGGCCGGTATAGGAGAACATGCCGCGCTGCTCGGCCACGCAGGCATACTTCTGATCGAGGCCGTAGGGTTTCAAGGCCTCTACGAAATCACGACGCAGGGTGTTGATGCGGTCGCGCATTTCGGTGAGTTCCTCGCGCCAGAGGGCGGCCAGCTCGGCGGAGCGGAGGATCTCGCTGACGATGGCACCGCCATGCGCCGGCGGATTGGAGTAATTCTCACGCGCCACGATGGCTACCTGTGAGCGAATGTTCTCCATCTGCTCCTTGTTCTTAGCCACCATGATCAGACAGCCGGTACGCTCGCAATAAATGCCAAAGTTCTTCGAGCAGGAACTGGTGATGATCACTTCGTCGAGGTTCTCGGCCAGCAGGCGTACGCCATAGGCGTCCTCGTCGAGACCTTCGCCGAAGCCCTGGTAGGCAAAGTCGATCAGGGGCAGTAGGCCGCGCTCACGGACCACTTCCAGAATCTGTTGCCATTGCTCGCGGGAGAGATCGAAGCCGGTAGGGTTGTGGCAGCATGCATGCAGGACGATGACGTCGCCGGCGGGGATCTGTTTGACCGCTGCCAGCATGCCGTCGAAGTCGAGGCGATTTTCGGCGTCGACATAGGGATACTTGTGCAGCTCGATGCCGGCGGCAGTGAAGATGCCGTGGTGGTTCGGCCAGGTGGGGTTACTGACCCAGATGCCCTTGCCGGGGAGCTGGCTACTGATGAAGTCGGCAGCCAGACGCAGTGCGCCGGTGCCACCCGGTGACTGGGTCGCGCTGGCGCGGCCGGCTTCGAGCACCGGGGAACCTTCGCCCAGTACCATCGGCAGGACCACCTGGCCGTACTCGGGCGCCCCATGGGAGCCAATGTAGGTCTTGGTGGTTTCGTTCTTGAGCAGCAGGGCCTCGGCTTCCTTGACGGCGCGCATCACCGGGGTGTTGCCATGGGCGTCCTTGTAAACGCCAACGCCGAGATCGACCTTCTCGGGATTGGTATCCTTTTTGAAGGCCTCGATCAGGCCGAGGATGGCATCCCCGGGAACCCGCTCAATATGTTCGAACATTTATTTCGCTACCTCGTCGGTTCTAGCGGCAAGAATGAAGTCGTTGCGATGCAGGCCCTTGATCTTGTGTGTCCACCAGTTCACGGTGACCCTGCCCCATTCGGTCAGTAGCGCCGGGTGGTGGCCAGCGGCCTCGGCGATTTCACCTACGCGATTGGTAAAGGCCAGGGCCTGCCGAAAATCAGGAAAGGTAAAGACCCGCTCAAGCTGCATGATGCCATCGCGCTCGACAATCTGCCACTCGGGGACTTCGGGCTTGAACAGCCTGATCTCGGCTTCCGTGACGGTGGGAGACTCCCGCTGACAGGCTTCGCAGGGCTGGCGTGAGAGTGGTGACATAGGGCTTCCTGGTACGTGTGGCACGAATATGGCTACGCTGACGACAGATGTCTTTCGAATCCCGAACCGCGCTGGCGCTTCAAGATGCGTGCTATGCATGGGGGAGTCCGATGCTTCATCAGGATAGCGCCTTGCCACTCTGGCTCAAGTTGCTGTTCACAGGATGGATCCTGTTCTGGGCACCCTCCTTTGCCTTGATGCTTGGGACGCAGAACTATTTCTGGCTATGCAACGTGGCGAGTTTTCTGATCCTGGCCGGCCTGTGGCTTGAGAGTCGTGTGCTGCTCTCGATGCAGTGGCTGTCCGTGGCAGTGGTAGGTATCTTCTGGACCCTGGATGTCGGTACGGCCTGGGTGAGCGGAGTGCATCCCATCGGCGGCACGGAATACATGTTCGACCCGGAGCACCCCTGGTTGGCACGGGTTTTGTCGTTCTATCACCTCGTTCTGCCCCTGGTGGCGGGCTTTGCCATGGTGAGACTGGGTTACGACCGGCGTGCCCTGTGGTGGCAAGCAGGCCTGACCTGGTTGCTGCTGCCGCTGACGTATCTGTTCACCGAGCCCGAGCGCAACATCAACTGGGTGCATGGCCCCTTCGGGAGCGAACAGACGCTGCTAGACCCGCTGACTTACCTGGCCATGTTGACTGTGGCCTGGCCGTTCGTACTTTACCTGCCAGTGCATGGGGCGATGTGCTGGCTTCAGGGGCGCCGTCTACTACGCTGAGCCCTTGCTGCAGGTAACGACCCGGTTGCGTCCCCGGCGCTTTGCCGCATACAGGCTGCGGTCGGCTCTGTCGATCAGGGTGTCTCGCGGTTCACCCAGGCGGTATTCGGCCAGGCCGATGCTGGCCGTGACCTGGCCGGGCTCGATACCGAAATCATGTTCGGCGATGGCGCGGCGCAGCCGTTCGGCCAGGGGAAGGCTGGCGACCAGGGGAGTCAAGGGCAGCACTACGGCGAACTCTTCGCCTCCGAGTCGGCCCACGACATCCTCCTCACGCAGCAATTGATGGCATTGATTGGCGAATTCGGCAAGCACCTGATCGCCTTGCAGGTGCCCCCAGGTATCGTTGATGCGCTTGAAGTGGTCCAGGTCGATCAACATCAGGGAGAGCGGGCTCCCGTGTCGATTGCTCTTGGCGATTTCCTCGTCCAGCCGGGCCATCAGCCTGCGGCGATTGGCCAGTCCGGTCAGGTCGTCCGTGTCCGATAACCGGCGCAACCTGGCTTCCTCAGCCATCTGCTCGGTAATGTCGATCATCAGGCCATGCCAGAGCACGCCGTTCGTCGAGTCCTCGGGTTGGGCGCGAAGTGCGACCCAGCGGCAGCGCAGGCTCGACAGGCGCAAGCGGAACTTGGTGGCGATGGGTATGCGCCAGCGAGCCGAACGCTCGATGGCGGCCATCACACGTGGGTAGTCTTCCTCATCCAGGCGGTCGAGCATATGGCGAGCGTCCTGGTTCAAGGCGTCGCGGTCTATCCCCGGCAGGCTGGTGCCGCTTCCGGCCAGGTAGGGGAAATGCATGTGGCCATGATGGTCACGATGAAACTGAAAGACGACGCCGGGCAGGCGTTCCGTGAAGTCACGCATGCTGATCGGCTCATTCAGCCCCCCTCCCGTCATGGCATTCTTTTCAGGCATGCGGGTGTCCCTTGTGGCCTGCTGCGTACAGGCATATATCCTGATGTTGTTATGTTAACGGCCCAGCGCCTGATGGCGAAGGCGCAGCTTCCGCGAGAAGCCACCTGCCTTCAGGAGGGAGCCGTTGAGAGAATGCCTAATATACGATGTAACAGTGAGTAAATCATCTGGTAGAGGTTGTAAGAGATTGGCTACATCGCTTGTAAGAATAAGCCTCATCCGGGAGAGGGCTCAACGCGCTGCGTCGTATCGTGCTCTTCTGCCCCGGGTGAAAACGACCTGCCAGAGCTGGAGGTCACGGGCGCGGAAGGCGCCGGCGCACACCGACAGGTAATAGCGGAACATGCGCTCGATGCGCTGACTGTAGCGGTCGGCGATCTCGTCCCAATGGGCATCGAAATTGTCGCGCCAAGCCATCAGCGTCCTGTCGTAGTCGGGGCCGAAGTTGTGCCAGTCCTCCAATAGCAGCAGGCCCTCGCTGGCGTCGGCGATGTGGCATGCCGACGGCAGGACCCCATTGGGAAAGATGTAGCGGTCGATCCAAGGGTCGACGCTGATCTCTGAATTGTTCGAGCCAATGGTATGGAGCAGGAACAGGCCGTTCTCGGCCAACAGGCGCTCGACGGTCTGGAAGTAGACAAGGTAGTTGCGATGTCCTACGTGCTCGAACATACCGATGGAGACGATGCGATCGTAGCAACCGGTCAGTTCGCGATAGTCCTTGAGTTCGATCGTAACGGGCAGTCCGGCACAGCGTTCGCTGGCCAGTGCCGCCTGCTCGCGGGAGATGGTGATTCCAGTGACCGAGACGCCGTGATGACGGCTGGCATACTCGGCAAAGCTGCCCCAGCCACAGCCGATGTCCAGCACGTGCATGCCGGGGCGCAACTCGAGCTTGCGACAGGCCAGTTCGAGTTTGGCGAGCTGGGCTTCGTGAAGGGTTTCCGCTTCTTTCCAGTAGCCGCAGGAGTAGCACATGGTAGGGTCGAGCATGCGCTCGAACAGATCGTTGCCCAGGTCGTAGTGCGCTTCGCCGACGATATAGGCGCGGGCCTTGCTCTGCAGGTTGAGGAGTCCCGCCTGGAGGCGATACATGATGCGATCCGAAGGGGGGCGGGCACGCTCTCCTAGGCCGTGCTGGAGTAGGCGGCAGGCCATCTCGTCGATCTGCTCGCACTCCCACCAGCCGTCCATGTAGGATTCACCCAGCCCCAGGGAGCCCTGGCGCAGGATCCGCGAACAGAAGTCGGGATGATAGATCTGCGGGTCCCATGGGGCCTCGCCGTTGAGGGTGATACCGGAGCCCTCCAGCAAGGAGTTCAGCACTCGCTGGGCTCGACTGTCAGTCAGGGCGATGGGGCCAATGCGTTGTTCGCTTGTCATGGAGTCCTCCCGGTCCATCGGTTCAAGGCTTGGCGGTAGCCGTTGTCATTGTCTTTGTCGCCTTGGAAACCGTGTAACGTCGTTCGGGCGCAATGGCTTGCTCATATTAGGTAAGAGCATAGTTCAGGCTGCGGAGAACGGTTAATGGTCCGTGACTGGTATAATCGAGCTATCTATCACGCAGCCGGAGCCCTTCAACGTGTCTAGTGATTCACCACTGATCATCGCCCTTGACCACCCCTCGCTCGATGCTGCCCTGTGCCTGGCCGACCGCCTCGACCCTATGCGCTGCCGGGTCAAGGTGGGCAAGGAGTTGTTCACCCGCAGCGGTCCGGAGGTGATCGATGCGTTGCATGGGCGCGGCTTCGAGATCTTCCTCGACCTCAAGTTCCACGACATTCCCAATACCGTGGCGGGGGCTGTGCAGGCAGCCGCCGAGCAGGGTGTGTGGATGGTCAACGTGCATGCCAGCGGTGGCAGACGCATGATGGAAGCGGCACGTGAGCGACTCGATCGTCACGGACTGGCCACTCATCTCATCGCCGTGACGGTGCTGACCAGCATGACGGAGAGCGATCTTGCCGACGTGGGTATCGATGCCTCCCCGGCAATGCATGTCGAGCGACTTGCCGTGCTGGCGCGTCAATGCGGTATGGACGGGGTGGTGTGTTCGGCGCAGGAGGCGGCGCGGCTAGGTGAGCTATGTGGCGACGGCTTCCTGAAGGTGACGCCGGGGATCAGGCCGCGTAGCACCGAGCACGGTGACCAGCGCCGCGTAATGACGCCGGCCGAGGCGATGGCGGCGGGGAGTACGCATCTGGTGATCGGCCGGCCGGTGAGCCAGGCGGACGATCCCATGGCGGCCCTGACCGCCATCGAGCAGGAACTGGTTTCAGGTTGAGCCTGCTTATTCCCCTTCAATGCCTGTGATGGGACGGGTGGTGCCCCAACTGCGACAGCTGGGGCACTGCCAGTGGAGGGGTTGTCCGGCGAAGCCACAGCGCTGGCAACGATGCTTGGGACGTACCGTCAGCAGGGTATGGGTATGCTGCTTGAGCAGTTGCAACCGGTTGTCAGGGGCGCCTTGCTCCTGCTGCTGGTGCTGGTAAAGATCCAGCAGGTAGTCGAGTGCCCCCAGGCTCGGCGCACGGTTGAGCTGCTCGCTGACCAGTTCGATGGCCATCCGTAACCCATGGCGCTTGCGTTGGGTTTCCGCCAGCAGGATGATCAGGCTAGTGACATGGGCACGCTCGAGCAACTGCTCCAGACAATTCACCAGCCCCGCTTCGTCATCCAGCATCACATAGGCATGATGTAGCGGCTCCAGCACGATTGGCATCATGTCCAGGTCCTGGTCAGGGATGCGCATGAGAATCCGGATGGCCTCGCGATAATGTCCGGTATCCTGGGACAATGCCGCCAACAGCAGGTTGGCGCGCACGCAGCGAGGGTCGATGGACAGCGCCTGGCGCAAGTGCTTGCGGGCGAGGCCGGGGCTGGCCGAACGACGCTCCTGGTCGGCCTGTTCGCAAAGCCAGTGGGCCGCCGAGCGGCGGATGTCCTCGTGCTGTCGAATCAGGCTGGGATAGGCCACGTCGAAGGCAGCCTGCCATTCACCTTCGCGATCGAACAGGTCTGCCAGTAGGCGCTTGGCAGCATGGCGAATGTCGTCGTGGCTGGAGTCGTGTATCAGTTGTTGGAGCAGTCGCTCGCTGCGATCGAACAGCCCCAGGTGGAGGAAGTCTCGCGCCAGCTCGAGCTGTACCCGCTCGCTCTGCAAGGCCGTCAGGGTAGGGCGAGCCAGCAGGTTCTGGTGGATCTTGACGGCGCGGTCGGCCTCGCCGCGGGTGCGGAACAGGTTGCCCAGGGTAATATGGGTGTCTATGGTCTCGCTGTTTACTTCCAGCGCATTGACGAAGGTTTCAATGGCGCGATCGGGCTGTTCGTTGAGCAGGTAGTTCAGGCCGACGAAGTAATCACGTGACAGCGTGTTCGGTGGCGCGGGATCGTGGCTACCCTGACGCTCACGGCGGCCTAGCCACCAGCCAATGGCAACGGCGGCCACCAGCATGACAAGCAGCAGGGCATCAGGCATTTAGGGGAGTTCCTTGAGCTCCTGGACGCGAAGGCGGTCGAGTTCCTTACGCTGCTGTCGGTTCAAGCGCTGGGCTCGGG
Source organism: Halomonas sp. A29 (assembly GCF_046723295.1). Taxonomy (NCBI): domain Bacteria; kingdom Pseudomonadati; phylum Pseudomonadota; class Gammaproteobacteria; order Oceanospirillales; family Halomonadaceae; genus Halomonas; species Halomonas sp. A29. The sequence continues at coordinate 69,606 of NZ_JAXQPR010000005.1, read as the reverse complement.
AGAGCGCAGTGCGCAGCCTCAACCAGACCCCTGTCATCGCCAGCATGCCCAGCACCACGCCGCATACCAGCGCGGCCAATAGCCAGACCGAGAGCGATACGGCCGGTAGCTCCGCCCAGATCAGGTTGAGCGGTACCGTCTGCTGGTTGTTGACGGCGAAGAGAATGCCGACAAGCAGCACCGCCAGCAGGATGATGGCCAGGATCAGGCCTTTGAGCCAACGCATGAGTCTATCCCTTGTGAATGACGAAAGTGTTAATAGCCGAGGGCGCGGCTGGCATTGACCTGCTCGCGAAGTTCCTTGCCAGGCTTGAAGTGTGGCACGAACTTGCCCTCCAGCGCGACCGGTTCGCCGGTCTTGGGATTGCGGCCTACCCGAGGTTCACGGTAATGCAAGGAAAAGCTGCCGAATCCCCGAATCTCGACCCGGCCTCCTTCGGCCAGCGTATCGGTGATGTCGTCGAGAATCAGGCGAACTGCAGATTCGACTTCCTTGATCGAAAGCTCAGGCTGGCGCATGGCGATCTGCTCGATCAATTCGGATTTGGTCATCGGGTCATCTCCAGGCGTTTCCCGGTCCGGTGGGACCTGGGTGGCATTCTTATTCTTTCGTCAGCATACTGCCCAAACCGAGATAAAACAACGCACTACGACCATGGTCAAGGAAGAATGGCAAAGTGTGCTGAAGCACTGCCCCATTTTCCTGGCTCCGGTATACTGATTGGCTCATTTCTCTTACCTCCGAGGCTGACGTTGAGCGAAGCGAATACCCCCGATGCCATTGCCTTGCGCAAGCGGCTCTACTGGCACTCCCGGCGCGGGATGTGGGAACTCGACCTGCTGCTGATCCCTTTCCTTGAGCACTGCTACGACCAGCTTGGGGCCGATGACCAGGCGGCTTATCGTGCCTTCATCGAAGGCGAGGACCAGGATCTTTTCGCCTGGCTGATGCAGCGCGAGGAGCCCGCTCCGGAGTTTCGTCGCATCGTGACGCTGATCCAGGAATATGCCGAGAACGCCGATAACGATCCGCGTCGTCCCGTCTAGGCTGGCCTGGATCTGTCAGGGGCTGCTGGCGCTGGTGGTCGCCGGTACCGTGCTGGTCCAGGCGCCTGGCTGGCTGGGGCTACTGGCCTTGATGTGGCTATTGCCCCTGAGTTGGGGGCTCTGGCGTGGACAGGTCCAAGGCGAACTGGAGATGCTGTCGGAGGTTGGGGGCGGCTGGCGCTGGTCATGGCGGCCGGCGGCGGCCGCCGAAGCATTTCCCGTCGAGCTGCGCTGCGCCTACCTTGGCCCTTGGCTGATCGGACTGGACATCGACGGTCGACGGACATGGTTATGGCCTGATAGTACTTCGCCTGCAGCGCTTCGTGAGCTGCGGCGCGCCTTGGCTCGCTGAGACAGGCTGGGAGTGGCGTTCAGGCGGGGCGCGCCAGGTCGTTCAGCTCAGGTCGTTCAGATCAGGTCGTTCAGATAAAGCCTGGAAGGGCGGGGGGCCAGGTCGGTCACGGCGTGATGCGAGCAATCGGGGTTGAAGTGCAGGCCACGCGACTCACGGCGGTGGCGGGCTGCCAGCACGGTCAGACGAGCCAGCCGAATGGCATGCCACAGACTCGCCAATGCCGCATTGGGTGCGGCGTGCTCGAGCGCGGCTTCTATCTCACGACTCAGCTCGGCCAGTTCGCTCGCCGCGGCATCGAGTCCCGCATCGCGGCGAACGATTGCTACGTGGCGGCTCATGATGTTGCGCATGGCCGTGCGCCAGTGCCGAATACGCTGGGCTTCCACCTGGCTGCCGCCTGAGCCGTACGACGTCAGCGGAGGCGTGGCGGGCGCTTTGCTGGAGGCCAGCTTGGCGGCGCAGCTGCGTGCGTAGACCAGACACTCCAGCAGTGAGTTGCTGGCCATGCGGTTGGCGCCGTGCAGCCCTGTGCAGGCGACTTCGCCGATGGCGTGCAGGTGCGGCACGTTGGAGCTGCCTTCGAGGTCGGTGGCAATGCCTCCGCAGCTGTAATGAGCGGCGGGCACGACCGGAATCGGCTGGCGGGTGATATCCAATCCGCGGGTAAGGCAGTGGGCATGGATGGTGGGGAAGTGGTGGCGAATGGCCGCTTCACCGAGGTGGGTCACGTCGAGCCACACATGAGGTGAGCCGGTGCGTTGCATCTCGGCATCGATGGCGCGGGCGACGATATCCCGCGGAGCCAGCTCGGCCCGCTCATCGAGTTCGAGCATGAAGCGGTGGCCGTCGGTGCTGTAAAGTCGACCACCTTCACCGCGGACTGCCTCGCTGATCAGGAAGGGGGGGCCGTCCGGGTCATGGAGGCAGGTGGGGTGGAACTGCTGGAACTCCAGGTTCATCAGCTCGGCGCCCAGCTCGGCGGCCATCATCATGCCCTCGCCGCTGGCTGGGTGTGGGCTCGTGGTGTGCCGATAGAGTCCGCTGGCACCGCCTGTGGCAAGTACCGTATCGCCGGCCAGCAGCTCCAGCGGCAAGCCTCGCTCGTCCAGACAGAGGGCGCCGCGACACTGCCCCTTTGCATCGGCCAGCAGGCCGATGGCAACGAGGTCGTCGCGGATGGCGATTGCTGGATGTGCCTGAGCGTGGGCCTTCAGGGTGTCGAGTACGGCACGCCCGGTGGCATCCTCGGCATGAATGATGCGACGGGCGCCGTGTCCGCCTTCGCGGGTCAGGTGATAGGGGTAGCTGGCTGTCGGGCTGTCGTCGCGAGTGAACGGGACGCCGAGCGAGAGCAACCACTCTATGGCGCTGGGACCCTGCTCGACGGTGAAACGGACAGCACGTTCGTCACACAGGCCATCGCCAGCTACTAATGTGTCGGCCACGTGGGCATCGAAGTCGTCCTGGGGGGAGAGTACCGCAGCGATGCCGCCCTGAGCCCAGCGGCTGGCACCCTGATCGTCGCTGGCCGGGCGTACCAAGGTGACATGGCGCGTCTCGGCGGCATGCAGGGCCAGGGTCAAGCCGGCAACGCCTCCGCCGATGACCAGAACGTCGTGTTCGCTACGAGTCGGGGTGCTAGGGGCCATGCGCATTCTCGCTGAAGCCTGTTGCATCAGCCAGCATGCCGCAAAGGTGTCCAACTGGATAGGAGCGAGATAGCGAAGAGCTTGGTGCCCGGAGCCGGGCTCGAACCGGCACGGTGTTACCACCGAGAGATTTTAAGTCTCTTGCGTCTACCAATTTCGCCATCCGGGCGGCACGGTTTCGAGCAGGCAGAGCTGAAAGGGGCCAAGAAATGGAGGCTGGAGTCGGAATCGAACCGGCGTACACGGAGTTGCAGTCCGCTGCATGACCACTCTGCCATCCAGCCTCAAAGAGTCGTTTGGAGCGGGAAAGGAGATTCGAACTCCCGACCCTCGCCTTGGCAAGGCGATGCTCTACCACTGAGCTATTCCCGCTCGACTCGAGTGCAAATTATACGGATAAGCTCGTTACTGTCAATCACTTGTTGGCGTTGGATGATGCCCGTCTACATCGCGCGAGACAGGTGGGGCCAGGCCGCGCGAAGGTACATCAACATGGACCAGAGCGTCATGATGGCGGCGATGTGCAAGGTGGCGACCCCGAGCAGGGAGAGTTGGGTGCCGGGTGCAAAGGCCAGTAGCAGCAGCAGGGCGATCATCTGCAGGGTGGTCTTGACTTTGCCCAACCAGGAAACGGCCACGCTGCCGCGTTTGCCCATCTCTGCCATCCATTCGCGCAGCGCCGAGATCACTATTTCACGCCCGATGATCACCAGCGCCGGCAGAGTCAGCCAGATGCTGTCGAAGCGCTCGATGAGCAGGGCCAGGGCTACGGCCACCATCAACTTGTCCGCCACAGGGTCGAGGAAGGCACCGAAGGGTGTGGACTGATCCCAGCGTCGTGCCAGGTAGCCATCAAGCCAGTCGGTGACTGAGGCCAGAGCGAACAGGCCTGCCGCAACCGGCATGCTCCAGGAATAAGGGAGATAGAAGAACACCACCAGCAGCGGGATGAAGGCGATTCGTGCCAGCGTCAGGATGTTGGGGATGTTCATGTGACGGGGAGTCCTTGCCTTGGGATCAGGAAAGCCGAAGTGGGCCCATTCTATCTGCACCGGGCGCCATCATCCATGCAGGGAGCGATGAATCGTCTCCGCCAGAGTGGCGCTGATGCCGGGGACGCGGGCCAGTTCCTCACGGCTGGCCTGCTTGACGCCCTGAAGCCCGCCGAAGAAACGCAGCAGTTCCCGGCGGCGCTTGGGACCGATGCCTTCGATGTCTTCGAGGGCGGAGCTACGGCGGGCCTTGTCGCGCCGGTTACGGTGCCCGGTGATGGCAAAGCGATGGGCCTCGTCGCGCACGTGCTGGATCAGGTGCAGGGCCGGTGATGCTGCGGGCAGGTCGAGGGTGCAATCGATGGTTTCGAGGAACAGCGTCTCGAGACCGGCCTTGCGCGTGGTGCCCTTGGCCACACCGAGCAGTCGTATCGTATCGAGCCCCAGTTCACCGAGAACCTCGCGCGCAAGGTTGAGTTGGCCCTTGCCGCCATCCAGCAGCAGGATGTCCGGGGCGACTCCTTCGCCCTCTGAGAGGCGACGAAAGCGTCGGCTCAGCGCCTGGCGCATGGCGGCGTAATCGTCACCGGCAGTGACCCCTTCGATATTGAAGCGACGATAATCTGATTTGCGCGGGCCGTTGCGGTCGAATACCACGCAGGACGCCACGGTCGCCTCGCCGTGACTGTGACTGATGTCGAAGCACTCGAGCCGCGCCGGGGAGGTCTCCAGTGCCAGGGCCTTCTGCAGGGAGTCGAAGCGCCGGTCGAGCTCGCTCTGGCTGGCCAGGCGGCTGGTCAGCTGCTGCTCGGCGTTGGTGCGCGCCAGCTCGAGCCATTGGCTGCGGTGGCCGCGAACGCTGTGGGTCACGCGTACGCGCCGCTCGGCACGGCTGCTCAGTGCGCTTTCAAGGATGTCGCTGTCGGGGAGTGACAGGCTGGTGATCACCTCACGAGGGATCTCGCGTTCCTGGCCAAGATAATACTGGCTGACGAATTCGCCCAGCAGCTCCGAGGGTTCGAGTCCCAGGCCATTGTCCGGTGAGTGGTGACGGGCGCCCAGTAACCGCCCCTGACGCACCGCCAGAACCGAAATGCACAGTGCGCCCTCGCGCTCGGCCAGGGCAAAGGCATCCGCATCGCCGCCTTCTGTGTCGACGAACTGGCGCTGTTGCAACTGGCGCAGATGCTGTATCTGGTCGCGCAGCCGGGCGGCATCCTCGAATGCCAGGTTGCGGCTGGCTGCCTCCATGGCCTCGGTCAGCTCTTGGGTGACTTGCTCACTGCGGCCTTGAAGGCACATCACCGCATGCTCCAGGTCGCGTCGATAGTCGGCTTCGCCGATATAGCCGACACAGGGTGCACTGCAGCGCTGGATCTGATACTGCAGGCACGGGCGCGTGCGGTGCGAGAAGACGCTGTCCTCACAGTTGCGTATGCGAAAGATCTTCTGCATCAGCGAGAGGCTTTCCCGTACCGCGCCACTGCTCGGATAGGGGCCCAGATAGCGCCCATCGTCGTGGCGCCTGCGGGCACGCTTGTATTCGAGCGCGGGGTAGGGGTGGCGATCACTGACGAACACGAAGGGGTACGACTTGTCGTCGCGCAGCAGAATGTTGTAGGGCGGCCGCAGCTCCTTGATCAGGGTCTGCTCGAGCAACAGAGCCTCGATCTCGCTGCGCGTCACCGTGACCTGGACATCCGTGATCCTGGATACCATGGCCTGGGTCTTGGTGTTGAGCGCACCGCGAAAATAGCTGGCCAGGCGGGCCTTCAAGCGTTTGGCCTTGCCCACGTAGAGCGTGTCGCCGCGCTCGTCCAGCATGCGGTAGATGCCCGGAGACTGGGTGAGATTGGCGAGGAACTGGCGTGAATCGAAGCTCATGGCGTCCTGCGAAATGACGTGCTGCCATAGCTTACCAGAAGCCGGTTCAGTTGGGGGTGGTGTCGAACCCTTCGACCAGTCCGTGCTTCAGTCCCAGGTGTGTCAGCTCCACGTCCGTCTCGACACCGAGCTTCTCGAAGATCCGGTAGCGATAGGTGTTCACGGTCTTGGGGCTGAGGAACAACCGGTCGGAAATTTCCGAAACCCGTTGGCAGTTGACGATCATCATGGCGACCTGCAACTCGCGCTGCGAGAGCTTGTCGAACGGATTCTCTTCCGAGTCGAAGCGGGAAAGCACCAGGCGCTGGGCGATGTCAGGACTGATGTAGCGGTGGCCGGCGAATACGCTGCGGATAGCGTCGACCATGTCTGGTACCTGGGTATCCTTGCTGATGAAGCCGCCAGCGCCGGCATCGAGCATGCGCTGGGCAAAGTTGTCTTCCATGAAACCGGTCAGTGCCAGGATGCGCACGTCGGTGTTGTTGCGCATGATCTTGCGCGTTGCTTCAAGGCCGCCGATGCCCGGCATGCGCAGGTCCATCAGTATTACATCCGGTTCGAGCTGCCGGCATAGGGTAATAGCTTCCTCACCGCTGGCGGCTTCGCCCACGACATCCAAGTCCTCTTCGTTCTCGAGCAGGCGAGCAAGACTGGTGCGAACCAGATGATGGTCATCGACAATGAGCACCTTGATCAAGGCTGACATTCCTCGTCATTACGGATAGCTGGCGACGACGAACAAGCAGTCGCAGCGGAGCTTGAACTCGGGTCCGGCTCTTGATGGCATAGAACCCTTAGCTTTCAGGAGCAAGCTTGCCACAGTCATCGAGCCAGGGAAATTGAACGAGCATCTCAATTTCCGCTTCTCATCAACGCAGGGAGAGATCTTGCGTGGTGCTATTGACGGGCCTTGGTGCGGTAGGTACGATATGCCTCGTTCTCGCAGGGCGGGAACACTTGGGGCCTTAGCTCAGCTGGGAGAGCGCAACACTGGCAGTGTTGAGGTCAGCGGTTCGATCCCGCTAGGCTCCACCAACAAGCTTTGAAGAATCAGCCGCTTGGTGCATCGCGCCAAGCGGCTTTTTCGTGTGCATCGTCGATGCCGCGGTAGCTTTTCCTACCGCATTCTTTCCGTACCCTCCTTCCCATAGCCCTCACCCCATACCCCATCGATGGGGGCTGATCATCATGGTCACTTGGGTGGTAACGGGGCATCGGCGGATGCTTTCGCTCGCTGCGCATGTGGTTGGGTTGACGATTTGACCTGGGCCTTGCAGGCGTTCGGCCCATTTGCCCTTCCTGGCGGGTTTTACCCACAATCGTAAGAGGTCTCACTGGAAAAACGGAGGTTCTTGTGAGCGATACCGATCTGGGCACCATGGATGCGGGCCAGCTGCGCCGGCTTTTCGAAAGCGGTGCGGCCTCGCCCGTGGAAGCAACGAGAGCCGCACTCGAGCGTATCGATCGCTTCAACGATAGCGTCAATGCTTACGTGGTCGTCGACGGGGAGGGCGCGGAAGCTGCCGCCGAGGCTTCGGCTGAGCGCTGGCGTCAAGGGTATCCGCTGAGCCGCATCGATGGTATTCCCGTCTCGTTGAAGGATTTGACTGAATCTGTCGGACTGCCGGCTCGTAAGGGATCGCTGACGGAATCGAATGCCCCCTGTGAATGGGACTCTCCGCCAGCACGCCTGCTGCGCGAGGCTGGTGCTGTGATCCTGGGCAAGACCAATACGCCGGAATTCGGCTGGAAGGCCATTACCGACAATCGTATCTTCGGTGCCACGGCCAACCCATGGGATACAGGGTTGACGCCGGGGGGATCGTCGGGAGGCGCGGCGGTGGCAGCGGCCCTCAACATGGGCGTGCTGCATCAGGGCGGAGATTCCGGCGGCTCGATCCGCATACCCGCTGCATTCTGCGGCGTGTTCGGTTTCAAGCCCACCTTCGGTTGGGTGCCGGAGTGGCCGCGATCCAAGGAAGCTTCGCTCTCCCACTTGGGGCCGCTGACGCGAACCGTTTCCGATGCGGCGCGCATGCTCAATGTAATCGGCCGCTACGACTATCGTGATCCCTATGCCTTGCGTGGGCAGCCCGTCGATTGGGGAGAGGGGATCGGGCATGGGATAGCGGGCATGCGGATCGCCTTCTCGCCCACGTTGGGCTATGCCCGGGTAGAGCCCGCGGTTGCCGAGTGCGTACGTCAAGCCGCGCATCGCCTGGAGGAACTCGGCGCCGTTGTGGAAGAAGTGGATCCGGGCTTCGAGTCGCCGATTCGCACCTTCAACACACTCTGGTTTACTGCCTCGCTTGCGGTGTATCGGGAGCATAACGAGCGCCAGCGGCGGCTGCTCGACCCTGGCATGGTGGCGGATGCGAAGCGGGCGGAGCAGTTGAGCGCCCTGGACATGTTCTATGCCCTCCAGGAAAGAGCGCGTTTGACTGAGAGGCTCGAACACTTCAACCAGCGCTACCACCTGATAATGACGCCTTCGGTGGCAGTACGTCCCTTTCCCCTCTATCAGGATGTCCCTCCGGGGAGTGGCATGCGTGACTGGGAGGAGTGGGCGCCGTTCTCTTATCCCTTCAATCTCAGCCAGCAACCGGCCGCCTCCGTTCCCTGCGGTTTCACGCCGGATGGTCTGCCCGTGGGGTTCCAGTTGGCGGGAGGCAAGCACGACGATGCACGGGTATTGCGGGCCAGCCATGCGTATCTATCAGCCTTTCCACCAGTGTTCCCCGATGAGCTAGATCTGGCTCGCGACAGCTCGGCGTAACGTCGTGGCCGAAGCGGTGTCTGCATCATTTGTCGGCGGGCCCATGCTCCTCTAGCCATTGCGCCAACACCTCTGCGGCCATGGGTGAACAATACAGGCGGCCCTGCACGAGACGTGCAGAGACGGTCTCCACGCCGGACGCCAGATTTTCATCGTCAATGCCGACCAGCACGGGTTCGATGTCGAGGGCGTTCAGCATGCGGCACGACGCCTCCACCAGGCGTCGCCCTTCATGGTGGATACCGGCCAGTCGGGCATCGATGGTGGCCTTGTGGAAGGGCAGGCGAGACAGCCAGACGAGATCGATAGGACCATTGCCGAGTCCTTCCACCGCGAGACGGATGCCGAGCTGTTCGAGCCGTTTGAGCAGATGGGTTGCCTTGTCCAGGTCGTTGCCAAGTCCCTGGACGGGGACCTTCAGCGTCAGCCACTCGAAGGAGTTCACTTTCTGATGACGCAGGAAGTGGTCCAGCGGTCGGCGGTCGAACGTATCGTGTGCCAGGTGCGCTTCGCACAGGTGAATGGAAACCGATAGCTTGCCCAGGGGGGAGCCGGTGTCATGCCATTGACGATGATCGGCGACCGCCGTCTGAATCATCCAGCGGTTGAGCCGCACCCCGAGCCCCAGGCGAGCGATCATGTCGAGATAACGCCCGGGAGAATGCTGCCAGCGCTTGGGATGTTTCCAGCGCAGCACGACTTCTATACCCGTGCAGCGCAGCTCACTGCGATCGAACTCCGGTTGGTAGTGCAGGATGAAGTGCTGATCCGGTAGATGAATGGCTTCGCTGAGCAGGCTCTCGAGCTGGTACTTCTCCTTGAGCTGAGCCGTCAGCCGACGGTCGACGAAAGCCAGGTGACCGGGTCCCTTCTTGCGTGCGATGAACATGGCGCTGCGTGCTGCCGATATCAATGTCTCGACATCCTGCGCATCGGTGGGATAAAGCGCTATACCGATCGATGTCGTCATCAGCAGGTAGCGATCCCCCGAGGTGAAAGGCGGTTCCAGCGCTTCCTGCAAGCGTTCCGCTACCAACTGTGCCGACTCGGCGGCTCCATCCTTTTCCAGTAGCACCACGAACTGGTCACTGCCGAGCCTTGCCAGGGTATCCTTGCTGCGCACCTCACGCTGCAGGCGTTGGGCCAGTTCGCCCAGTATGCGATCGCCTTCGATATGGCCTACCGCATCGTTGATGGCTTTGAACCGATCGATATCGATGAACAGCAGCGCAAGCGTGGTATCGGCGCGCTCGGCCTGGGCCAGGGCATGATTCAGGCGATCCCGCAACAACAGCCAGTTGGGCAGCCCGGTCATGGGGTCGATGTGTATCCAGTGACGATCGTCGAGTACTTCACCGTTGGAGGTGGTGAGCTGGATGAAGGTATGGAGAAGGTGGCGTGGCTGCTGCTCCTCGTCGAGTAGGGAATCGACCGTCATCAGTACCGGTACCGACTCGCCATCGGCTCGACGGCAGAGCACCTCCTGCTGCCAGGAGCGCGCCAGGTCCGGTGTGGCATCCACAGTAATCGGCAGATGCGAAGGAGAGCGTACAGAAACGTAAAAGTGCTCGATCGGCCAGCCGGTCGTTTCGCTTCTATCGCTGCCGGCGATGCGGCAGAAGGCGTCATTGACCCGCAGGATAAGCCCATCACCATCGGTGATGGCCATGCCGGTCTGGCTCTGCTCGAAGGCATGCTGAATCAGCCGGGCCGGATGCTGGGCAAGGAGGTGCACGTGCTTGCCCGGGGGGCGGTTACCTTTATGGGTCATCTGGATGGCTTCGGTAGATTCAAATTTACGTCAATTCGCTCTTTATCGGCCCTTTTGATCGGGACTTGAGCTCGGCGCCTTCTTGCGTTGAGGGGCGCACTTGCCATGTTGGTTAACATGCTTTGATGCGTTTCCAGGTCTCAAGTTCGCTTCGGGCATGCCGATAACGAAGTAACTTTCCTGCTTCCTTGCGGGCCTGCCAGGGGAAGGCGGCGCACACTGTAAGCTGAACTGACAGGCCGTTTACCTCGACCAAGGGGAATCTTCTTGCACGTGATGGCATCTATCGCGTCCCTGGCTCGCTCGCTCTGCTCGTTGCAAGGACGCCTGCTTGCCGGGCTGGCCATGACCTGGCTTGTGATTGTCGGCATCGTACTGGCGCTGGCCTGGCTGTTCGGCAAAGGGCTCGTCGATGACGTCAATCTCGCCCATCTGCGCTACGAATCCCAACTGATCGCCGATGACCTGACCGAGCAGGTCGAGGGTAGGCTGAGCGTGTTGAAACGGCTTGAGCAGAGCATGCGAGGTGCGGAGGCGGAGGAGCTGCCGTCCCGGTTGGCGAACAGCCAGGTGCTGCTGGAGTGGTTCGAGGGCCTCATGATAACCGACGCCGATGGTCGTGTCGTTGCGGACTGGCCCATCGTACCCGGGCGGGTAGGGCTCGAAACCGGCGACACGGAATATTTTCGCCTGATTCGTCATTCGCCATGGCCGTATGTGAGCCAGCCCTTCATCGGCAGGGCGAGTGGCGATTCTCTGGTGCTCATGCTGGTGCCTCGCTTCGATGAGCAAGGGGACTTTGCCGGTGTGGTGGGAGGCATGATCAATCTCACTCACGGTGGCCTGTTCCGCCGGTTGGAGAGAATCCGCTTGGGTGAGGATGGCTACGTGTCGGTGCTTACCGCAAGCGGCGAACAGCTCTTCCACCCGCGGCGCCAGCTGTTGGCCACTCAAGAGGAAACTTTCACTGATGCTGCGATGCTGCAGCTCGCCCTGGACGGCTGGCAAGGTGAGACGATCGCCCAAGGAAGTGGCGGTACCCCAACCCTCATGGCGTATCGCCAGATCTGGCCGGCGAGCTGGATCGTCAAGGTGGCGGTGCCCCAGGCTCAAGTCCGGGTGCCGCTAGCTGATTTCCTTGCTCGGCTGTGGTGGGCCTGGGCGGTTCTGGCCGTAATGTTGCTGATCACCATGCGTTTGCTGGTCAGGCGCTTGCTGCGCCCCTTGCATCGGCTCGAGCGGCAGATCGCCCAGGTGGGAGCGGGTGAGAGGCGCTACCTCGAACTCTCAACCAGCATGCATGAGTTGAGTCAGGTGGCCAGCAGCTTCAATAGGCTCGAGCACGAGCGACTGGCAGCGCTTGAACATATGCGCGATCGCCAGGCATTCCTCGATGCGGTATTGGGTTCGACGCCCATCGGCATGTTCGTGGCGGACCTGAAGGGTCGCCTCAACTACTTGAATCCTGCGCTGCTCGAGCTGCTGGGGCTCGATGCGGTACGTGGCGCAATGGAGTGGTGGGAGCGTATTCATCCCGCCGACAAGCAGGGCACCGAGGACATGTGGCGCCATACTCTGGCGACCGGCAGCGACTTCGTGCGTCAACTGCGCTTCCTCCACCAGGATGGGGTGACGCTCTGGGTCGAAATGCATGCCAGTCAGGTACTGGGCAATGGAGAGTCGCTGGGCTTCGTGGGCATGGTCAAGGACATTACCGAGCGGCGGCAGCAGGAAGCGCTGCAACGCTGGGAGGCCGAGCACGACCCCTTGACCGGGCTGCTCAACCGGCGAGGCTTCGAGCGACGCCTGGAGGAGGCGCTGGCTGAATATGCCAAGACCGGCACTCCCTCGGTGCTGGTCCTGTTCGATCTCGATCATTTCAAACCGATCAACGATGAAGGTGGTCACGCCCTGGGTGACGAGATGCTGCGGCGAGTCGCTCAGGTGGTCGCCTGGGAAGTGCGACGCAGCGATCACGTTGCCCGCCAGGGCGGGGATGAGTTCGCCGTCCTGTTGCCCAGCTGTACGCTCAAGCAGGCAGGTGAGATCGCTGAATCCCTGCGTCGCGCGGTGTCCGAGGTCACTGTGACCAATGAGGGCAGGGTCTACAACATCACGCTCAGCATGGGGGTCACGGCGCTGCAGGAGGGCGACGAATTGGCCGAAACCGTGCTGGCTCGTGCCGATGAGGCAAGCTACAAGGCCAAGGCCAATGGGCGCAATAACGTGGTGATCACCACCTTCGATGACGACCTGATCGACAGCCTGTGGTAGCGGGTAGGCGAGGTTGGGCTTGAGCAGGTTGGAATGGGCTTGAAGCGGGTGAGGTCTGCTGAGGTTACGCAGGGATTATTGTCGCTGTACCGGCCTTTGGACACGCAGCGCGACCGCTGGCTGGCCGCGATAGACTGAATCGTTGGTTGGTCTTGCGAGAGCATGGTGAGGGCTCTCGCGAGAGTTGGAAAAAGGGGATTTTGCGAGAAGTAGTGCGGTATGGCTTGAGGTCGCCAGTAACGTCAGACCGAGGCGTTGATGCGCCCCGATTGAGCGGCAACTCGTCCGCTGGAGCGATAGACGGTCTTCTCCGCGGCCTGGTGAATGAATGTCAGCAGCCGTGTGTTCTGCTCCATGCGCAGTTCAACCAGCTTGCCGTTCAGTGCATTGAGGCGCTGGGCTTCGCGGGTCAGTTCCAAGGTGTGGCTCCAGGCAGGTTCGCAGCCGGCGTCGGCCGCTGCCTGGCGTGCACCATCCGCCCCGCTGGCATAGCCCAGACGTTGCTGTACGCCTTGGCGCAGTGTTTCGCTGGCTTCCAGTTTCGCGAGTAGCGCCTGCTTGCGTGAGGCGAGCTCGCTGAGCCCATTGCCATCGATCTCCGCATCGGCCAGCAGGGTGCGTTCGTGCCGGAGCAGTTCGATGACGCCGTCGAGGCGTTGCTGCTGTTCCTGAAGAAGTTTTGCCAGGCTCATTCCCCGCGGCTCTCCGCTGCCAGCGATTCGATCAGCGCATCGGCAATACGGTCGGCACGGATTTCCAGCCGTCCGTCGCGAATGGCCTCACGAATTTCCTCGACCCGCGCCATGTCGATGTCACGCGAGCTATCGGCAGCCTTCTGGCTGAGGTGGGTGGCCGCTGACGGGCCGGGTTCCTGCCGCCCAGCGGGAGTGGCGCCCTTGACTGGCTGAGTCTCCTCGCGCGGAGTCGTCTGCGTCGGGCGAGTCAGGGGGTTCTGGCTGTTGATCTTCACGATAAAGGCCTCATGACCGGATGCTTTCACCTGCTATCGGCAGCGTGCTGGATAACTTTAGGCCTTTTTTTGCGGCCCAAGTTTCCCAGGTGGACATGCGCGTGTCATTCTCGTGTGCATTCGTCGGCGCGCAGCGGTCAGTGTCAGAAGTCTACGACAAGGACACCCTCTCCGACCACCTCTGCCGTCACGACTTCCCGGCTATCGAAACGAACCCGGATTCGGTCGCCGAGTCCGCCCGGTTCCAGCGCCTGTCCCTCTCGTGAAATGCGAAATGCTGCGCCCCTGGCCTCGACCACGACACGTTGATTTCTCTCCACCAGCGGCAGGCTGCGGAATTGGTGGGCCTGCAAGGGCTGCCCGGGACTGAGCGCGCGCGTCGCCACCTGGCCGACGATCTGGTCGACGTCCAGCAAGGTCCGGTTTGGCAGCTCGGCGAGATTGCCCGAGTGCATGATCAGATGGTCGCGGCGCACAGCCTCTCCCGCGGTGAGCGGAGCGCCGAGTACCGGATACTCACCCATCACACCGACTTCTGCCTGCAGGTAGCGTACCTGTCGTCCATCGCTGCCACAGCGTACACCGACGGAGACACGGCCAAGAGGAGCTTCGCCCGGGCGCGTGAGGAAAGGTTGGGGGGATTCACAGACGGGTAGCCTGGCGGAAGGAGGGCGCAATTCGATGATGAACTCGTCGCCCAGCGCACTGGCTTCTTCGTGCAGGAAGCCGTGTACGGCTTGCAGCAGCTCGATGTCGTCGGCCGAGGCTGCAGGAACCGCCAGCAGGCCGGCCAACGACAGCGGCGACAGCAACAGCGGGGCGAGGTGAGTCAAGCGCATGAGGCAAGGCCGTCCAGCGTGGGGTAATGGCAGGATTCTAGCTGGCCGCACCTGGCTGAAATAGTGGAAATGAACGAGGAAAACCGGCCTGTTCCTGCCATTGAAATGACAGGGGCATCGCTATTCTTCAACCTCAAGAAGTTCCGCATGTCATCCATCTGGTTCGCACGGGGAGTGCCGGCATGATCGACCAGCTCGAGGCCGCCTTTAATTACCACCAGCAGGCGCTGGGCCTGCGCCAGCAGCGCCACCAGGTCCTGGCGAGCAATATTGCCAACGCCGATACGCCGAACTACAAGGCGCGCGACATCGATTTTGCCAGTGAGCTCAAGAAGGCAGTCGAGCACGGGCGTTCCGCCGGTGGCGGGCTGTCGCTTGCCCGTACCTCCGAACGGCACCTGTCGGGCCAGGCCATGGCGACGCCCCGCAACGATCTGCTCTATCGCGTTCCCGACCAGCCGAGTCTGGATGGCAACACCGTGGACATGGATCGCGAGCGTACCCAGTTCGCCGACAACGCCGTGCGCTACCAGGCGGCGCTGACCATCATGAACAGCCGCATCCAGGGGCTGAAGAACGCCATGCAGCCGGAATAACAGACCGGAATAGACGGAGAGAGATCATACCATGTCGATGTTTTCCGTGTTCGATATCGCCGGCTCGGCCATGAGCGCCCAGTCGCAGCGTATGAACGTCACTGCCAGCAACCTGGCCAACGCCGATAGCGTGGCCGGTCCGGATGGCCAACCCTATCGGGCCAAGCAGGTGCTGTTCGAGGCGCGCCTGCAGGGTGGCCACGGCATTGGTGGTGTCGGCGTTCGCGAGGTAGTCGAGGATCCCTCGCCCTTGCGTATGGAGTATCGGCCGGAGCACCCGCTGGCCAATGAGGATGGGTATGTTGCCATGCCCAACGTCGAGCCAGTGCATGAGATGGTCAACATGATCTCGGCATCGCGCTCCTATCAGGCCAACGTCGAGGTCATGAACACCAGCAAACAGATGATGCTCAAGACACTCACGCTGGGCGAGGGTTGATCGCAATGTCCAATACCATCGATACCAACGTCATTTCGCGCATGAACGCGGGCAACTCCCATCGTGATGCCAGCCAGTCCGCCGAGCTGCGCAACAACTTCATGACGCTGTTGATCGCGCAGATGCAGCATCAGGATCCGCTCAATCCCATGGACAACCATGAGATGACCACGCAGCTGGCACAGATCAACACCGTCAGCGGCATCGAGGATCTCAACAAGACCATGAAGGAGATCACCGAGCAGATGAACGCCGGTCAGACCCTGCAGGCGACCGCCCTGATCGGGCAGGGCGTGCTGATACCGGGCGATCGTCTGCTGCTCGAGCACGGTGAGGATGGTGAACTGCATACCACTCCGTTCGGCATCGAGCTGCCCCAGTCGGCCGACAACGTGAGCATCGTGATCACCAACGCCAGCGGTCAGGTGATCAACCGCTACGATATCGGGTCGGTCAAGGCCGGGGTGGAATCCTTCACCTGGGACGGCCGCACCAGCGAGGGTGAAGCCGCCGTCTCGGGCTCCTATCGCGTGCGCATCGAGGCCACCAGCGGTGACAAGACGGTGAATGCCACCACGCTCAACTACGCCGTGGTAGGCGGAGTGACGCCACCCGACAAGAATGGGGGCGTGAGGCTGGACCTGGGCGCCGTCTATGGCCAGGTCACTCTCGACCAGGTCAAGCAGATCCTTTGAATTTCATTCACTGACACTAAAAGAACCGCGCATAGCGGCACATTCAGCCGGTAGGCAGAGGAACGAAAAATGAGTTTTTCACAAGCATTGAGCGGCCTGAACTCCCAGGCGCAGAAGCTGGGGGCGATCGGTAACAACATCGCCAACTCCCAGACCGTGGGCTTCAAGGGCTCCAGCGTCCAATTCTCCGATGTCTTTGCCAACTCGAAAGTGGGCCTGGGCACGCGAGTCTCGTCCGTACTGCAGAACTTCAATGAAGGCAATATCGAATCAACCAACCGCGGCCTGGACTTGGCGGTCGCCGGGAACGGCTTCTTCCGATTCATGGACAGCAGCGGTGAAGTGGTCTATTCGCGCAACGGCCAGTTGACCATGACCTCGGACGGCAACCTGATCAACGCTCAGGGCTTCCGGATCATGGGCTACGGCCTCAATGCCGCCGGCCAGGTGCAGGTGGGTGGCCAGCCGGTACCGCTGAACGTCTCAGCCGAGGAACTGGCTGCCAGTGCTACTACTCGTGTCGGCACCACCATCAACCTGGATGCGCGCAAGGTTTTGGGTGAGGACATGAGCAGCGTCGAAACCAATAACGGCCAGGAAATCGACTACCACTACTCCAATAACTTCACCGTTTACGACTCGCTGGGTAACCCGCGCAATGTCACTGTCTACTACGAAAAAGTCGGTGCCAACCAGTGGACTGCCAAGATGACCCTGGATGGGCAGGCACTGATGGATGGTGCCAACCCTCAAGAGTTCAATCTTGTATTCAATGCCAACGGTCAATTGGTCACGCCTGCGAACGGCACCTTTGGCATCACGTTCGATTCGGCCACTTATCTTGGGGGTGGTACGAACGATCTGGAATTCGACCTCAACCTGGCCGGCTCCACCCAGTTCGGCAATACCTCTACCGTCAGCAGCCTGACCCAGAACGGCTACACCTCCGGTACCCTGGTGGGGATCACCATCAACGAAGACGGCACCATCATGCGCAACTACTCCAACGAGCAGTCGCGCCCCGCCGGTCAGATTGCCCTGGCTACCTTCCGTAATCCCGAGGGTCTGACGCCCGCCGGCGACAACGTCTGGCGTGCTTCCAACGAGTCGGGCCAGGAGCTGATCGGTGCACCGGGTACCGGCCTGCTGGGCGGTATCGTCTCGGGTGCCATCGAAACCTCCAACGTCGACATGGCACGTGAGCTGGTGAGCATGATCGTGGCGCAGCGGGCCTATCAGGCCAACTCGCAGACGATCAAGACCCAGGACGAACTCCTGCAAACCGCCATCAACCTGCGCTAAGCGCCGATACCGAGCGCTTATCCCAAGTGCTAAGGGAGCCGAGTCATGGACCGCATCCTCTATACCGCCATGAGCGGGGCCAAGCAGAGCATGGACCAGCAGTCGGTGGTCAGCCACAACCTGGCCAACGTCTCTACCAGCGGGTTTCGTGCCCAACTGCATGCCATGCGCGCCGTGCCGGTGCAGGGTGACGGGGCGTTGCCGACCCGTGTCTCGGTAGCCGCGACCACTCCGGGCAGCGACTTCAGCCACGGCCCCATTACCCATACCGGCCGTGAACTGGATGTCGCCCTGCAGGGCAATGCCTGGCTCGCCGTGCAGGCCGATGACGGTACCGAGGCCTACACTCGCCGCGGCGACCTCACGGTGGATGGCGATGGCCTGGTGACCGTAATGGGTCGCCCGGTGATCGGTGAAGGCGGCCCCATCATCGTGCCGCTGGGCTCGAGCGTGACCATCGGTGCCGACGGTACCCTCAGTGCCATCGGCGAAGGTGAGGGGCCCGAGGCCCTGGTCGACGTGGGCCGGCTGAAGCTCGTCTCGGCGGATCAGCACCTGCTGCGCGGCGGCGACGGTTTGTTCCGTATGTCGCCAAATGCAGAGGGTGAAGTCGCGGCATTGGAGGCCGACGAGGATGCTCGCGTGTTCAGCGGTGCACTGGAAGGCAGCAACGTGAGCGCGGTGGAGGCCATGGTGGCCATGATCGACGTGGCCCGGCGCTACGAAATGCAGATGAAAGTGATCAGCACTGCCGACGAAAATGCCCAGCGGGCCAACAATCTGCTCTCTCTTCAGGGCTGAGGCCCGTAGGGTCAAGGAAAAAACATCATGATCAAGTCACTGTGGACGGCCAAGACCGGCCTGGAGTCCCAGCAGGTCAAGCTGGACGTCATCTCCAACAACCTGGCCAACGTCAGCACCAACGGCTTCAAGCGCTCGCGGGCCGTGTTCGAAGACCTGCTTTACCAGAACCTGCGCCAGCCCGGTGCCCAGAACGACGTGCAGAACCGCTTGCCGTCGGGCATGCAGGTCGGCTCCGGCGTGCGTCCGGTTGCCACCGAGCGCCTGCACACCCAGGGTAGTCTCGAGCAGACCGAGAACTCTCGTGACCTGGCGATCAACGGCAACGGTTTCTTCCAGGTGCTGATGCCGGATGGCTCCACTGCCTACACTCGCGATGGCAGCTTCCAGCTCAACGAGAACGGCCAGATGGTCACCGCCAATGGCTACCCGCTGGAGCCGGCCATCATCATCCCCGACAACGCCCTGTCGATCTCCATCGGTGAGGACGGCATCGTCTCCGTCACCCAGCCTGGCGTCAACCAGGCGCTGGAAGTGGGCCAGATCACCATTTCCACCTTCGTCAACGCGACGGGCCTCGAGAGCATCGGTGGCAACCTGTATCGGGAAACCACCTCTTCGGGGCCGCGTAACGAGGCCATGCCGGGCATGAACGGTGCCGGGCGCCTGTTCCAGGGCTATGTGGAAACCTCCAACGTCAACGTGGTGGAGGAGATGGTCAGCATGATCCAGACCCAGCGGGCCTATGAGATCAACAGCCGTGCCGTGCAGACCAGCGACGAAATGCTGGCGCGCCTCAGCCAGCTCTGATCGACGAATCAACGAAACATCTTGGCCTGAACGGTTCGGCCGGAAGCGAGTGAGAATGAAAGGTACGGTTTTGTCGGCTGCACGAGTGGCCATGGCGATCTTCGCCATCGCAATGCTGGCCCTGGGCGGTTGCGCCCAGGTGCCACGCGCCTCGGTGGTGGGGGAGCAGGAACAGATCAATATCGCCGAGCCGCCGCCGCGAATGGCCAATGGTTCCATCTACCAGGCACACCGTGGCTCGCAGCCGCTGTTCGAAGATCGCCGTCCGCGCATGGTGGGCGACATTCTCACCATCGTGCTGGACGAGCAGGTCAGTGCCAGCAAGAACGCGCAGTCCAACATGAATCGCAACGGCTCGGCGGGGCTCGATCTTTCCGCACTGCCCGATGTGCTGGAGCGCCTGGCCGCGCAAGGCATCGATCTATCCGGCAGCATGTCCGGGAACAGCGACTTCGCCGGTGGCGGCGGCTCTCAGGCCAGCAACAGCATGACCGGTACCATCACCGTGTCGGTGCTCGAGGTGATGCACAACGGTAATCTCAGGGTGCGTGGCGAGAAGCAGATCGCCATCAACCAGGGGGTGGAGTTCATACGCTTCTCCGGCGTGGTCAATCCGCGCACCATCACCGGTCAGAATACCGTGTCTTCCACGTCCGTGGCCGATGCGCGAATCGAGTACGTGGGCAACGGCTATATCAGCGAAGCGCAGCATATGGGTTGGCTGCAGCGCTTTTTCCTGAACATTTCGCCTTTCTGACAACGAGGCGATCATGACGACTCTCACGATGACCAAGCCAAACCGTTTTCCCGCGATGGCAGCAAGAGTTCTACTCCTGGCATGGTTGTGCCTGCTAGCGCTGCCGGCCCAGGCCGAACGTATTCGCGAGATTGCCAATTTCGCTGGCGTGCGCGACAACGTGCTGGTCGGCTATGGCCTGGTGGTCGGGCTCGATGGAACAGGCGACCAGACCATGCAGGCGCCGTTCACCGGGCAGAGCCTGACCAACATGCTGTCGCAGCTCGGCATTACCGTGCCGCCGGGCACCAACATGCAGCTGCGCAACGTGGCCGCGGTCATGGTCACCGCCGACTTGCCGCCGTTCTCACGTCCCGGGCAACGGCTGGACATCAATGTCTCCTCCATCGGTAATGCCCGTAGCCTGCGCGGTGGCACGCTGCTGATGACTCCACTCAAGGGCGCCGATGGCGATACCTATGCCATTGCCCAAGGCAACCTGCTGGTGGGTGGGGCAGGGGCGGCGGCGGGAGGCGCATCGGTACAGGTCAACCAACTGGCGGGCGGGCGTATTGCCGGCGGGGCCATGGTGGAAAGGGAAGTGCCGCTGGATCTCGGTGCCAATGCGGGTTTGCTCGAGCTGGAGCTCAAACAGGCTGATTTCGGCACGGCGCAGCTCGTGGTCAATGCCATCAACAACGAGTTCGGTCGTCCGGTCGCAGCGGCCCGGGACGGTCGCGTCATCGCACTGGACGGGCCCATGAATCCCAACTCCCGGGTCAACTTCATGGCTCAGGTGGAGAACATCCGTATTACGCCCAGGGAAGCGCCGGCCAAGGTCATCTTCAATGCGCGCACCGGCTCGGTGGTCATGAACAGTGCCGTGACCCTGCGGCGTGCTGCTGTGGCGCACGGCAACCTGTCGATCGTCATCGACACTCGCTTCCTGGTCAGCCAGCCGGCGCCCTTCGGCCAGGGCGAAACCGTGGTCGTGCCCGATACCGAGATCGAAATCCAGGAGCAGGACGCCTACCTGCGCGTGGTCGAAGGCGCCGATCTGGTCGATGTGGTCAATGCGCTCAACGCTCTCGGCGCCACGCCAAGCGATCTCATGTCGATTCTGGAAGCGCTCAAGGCGGCCGGCTCGCTGCGTGCCGACCTGGAGATCATCTGATGAGCATCCAGGACGTGACCAGCCAGTTCGCCCTCGACGTTCAGGGACTCGAGCGGCTCAAGCATACTGCGCGCAACGACGAAGCTGCCGGCCTGCGTGGTGCCGCCCAGCAGTTCGAGGCGCTGTTCCTGCAGATGATGCTGAAGAGCATGCGCGACACCATCCCTTCGGGGGGCTTGCTCGACAGCCAGCAGGGCGAGTTCTACCAGTCGATGCTCGACCAGCAGTGGGCCCAGACCATGGCCGGGCGTGGCATTGGCCTGGCCGATCATCTCGTCGCCCAACTGGAGGGCCAACTGGGTATATCGACCAATCGCTCCGGCGTGGCCGACCGTGAACTGGGTGAGCTGATCGCCGGTATTCCGCGTGGTACGCCCAGGGTGCTCCAGGACGCCCTGCAGCCGGCGAGTGAAGAGGAGGGCGCGCACCTCGACGGGCGTGAAGCGTCAGCGCGTGAGGCAGAAGCGGCAACGATGCCGGCCAGCTTCCTCGAGGAACTCGAGGCGGTGCGTGGTGGCTTCATGGCGGCGCTCGATGCCGAGCTGCCCGGTGCCGTGCCTGCCGCTCAGGCAGCGGCCCCGGCCCCGGGCAACCTGGCGGCTCCTCAGAGGACTCGCACAAATGCAGCGCCAGGCGAGCACGTGCAGCGCTTCATGGAGCGCCTCTCGGCGCCCGCCCAGGCCGCCAGCCGCAAGACCGGCGTGCCGGCCGAGCTGATACTGGCCCAGGCGGCGCTGGAAACCGGCTGGGGGCGCCACGAGATCGCCACCGCCAATGGCAGTAACAGCTACAACCTGTTCGGCATCAAGGCCGGCAGCAGCTGGCAGGGACGTACCACCGACATCGTCACTCATGAGTACATCAACGGCAGGCGTACGCAGGTCGTCGATACTTTCCGCGTCTATGGCTCCTTCGAGGAAGCCTTTACCGACTATGCGCGGTTGATCGGCAATAACCCCCGCTACGCAGCAGTCACCACGGCGGGCAATGCCCAGCAGGCAGCCAGGGCGCTGCAGGCGGGCGGCTATGCCACCGACCCGGCCTATGCCGACAAACTCATAGCGGTGATGAACAGCATGGGGCCGATGCAGCAGCGCGGCGATTCGCTGGTCTTCTTCAGTTACTGATTTAGCTTCTCTGCGCCTAAAGGTTCGGGGTTACAGGCCGATATAAAGGGCATTGGCGAAAGGAAACGACACCATGAGCATCATTTTTTCCGTCGGCCTGAGCGGTTTGAATGCCGCCCAGAACGCGCTGAACACCACCAGCAACAACATCAGCAATGTCTACACGCCCGGCTATAACCGGGAGCTGACCATTCTTGGCCAGAGCCGCGCCGATGCCGGGGTGCAGGTCAATGCCATTCAGCGCCAGTTCAACCAGTATGTCGCCAACCAGCTCAATGCAGCGACCAGCGCCTCCAGTGCGCTCAGGACATACGAGAACCAGATCAGCCAGATCGACAATCTGTTGGCCGATCGGGATGCGGGCCTGGCGCCGCTGATGCAGAAATTCTTCTCTTCTCTTGAGGATCTTGCGGGAGCGCCTTCCGACCCGGCCGCGCGTCAGGGGCTGCTCGGCACTGCCGCTACCCTGACCGCGCAGTTCCGTGCCTTCGATGGCTACCTGCAGGACATGCAGGTTGGCATCAACGGCCAGATCAAGGACGAGGTCAGCCAGATCAACAACATGACCGAGCAACTCGCGACCCTCAACCGCGAGATCGCCCTGGCACGTGCTCGCAGCGGCGAGGCACCCAACAGCCTGCTCAACCAGCGTGATCAGCTGGTAGCCGAGCTCAGCGAACGCATGGACATCCGGTTGGATATCCAGGACGGCAAGAGCTACAACATCAGCTTGCCCAACGGGCAGCCGCTGGTATCCGGCACCAACCATTATCGCCTCGAGGCGATGGATGCCCCCAACGACCCTCAGCGCACCGTGCTGGGCTATCGTGACTCGGGCGGTAACTTGGTGGCGTTGGCGGAGAACACCATCAAGGGCGGCACTCTAGGTGGCCTGATGACCTTCCGTGCCGAAACGCTGGACAAAACCCAGAACCAGATCGGCCAACTGGCCGTATCACTGGCGGTGGGCTTCAACGAACAGCATCGCCTCGGGCAGGACCTCGACGGCAACCAGGGCATCGACTTCTTCGGTATTGGGCAGCCTCAGGCCTACTCCTTCCCGCGCAATACCGGCGGTGCGGAGGTCGTGAGTGCCAGCTTCGATGCAGCGAATATCGACAGGCTGCGCGCCACCGATTACACGGTGCGCTTTGGCGACCCGGGCGATCCTCCTCAGGTGATTCGCAAGGACAATGGCCAGACGGTTCCCGCCGACGAAGTCAACTGGGACGGCAGCGTGCTGAGCTTTGGTGGTATCACGCTGGAGTTCAGCGGTACACCGGCCAACGGCGATCGCTACGAGGTGCAGCCGGTACGCCGTGCCGCGGCAAGTTTCGAGTCGCAGATCAGCGATCTGGACAAGATCGCTGCGGGTAGCTTCGTTGCCACGTCCGGGAACCTCAGCGTTTCCGGTCTGCGAGCCGAAGCGGGTGCTTTCACCAACGCCAACGCCCATACCTTCACCTTGTCCACCACGGCAGGCCTTACAACCGTCTCGGCACCGGCAGATCCCAATGGCTTCACGGTCAACGGTGAAGCGTACGACCCTACCGTTGGAATCGCGGCGGGAGATCGTATCCAGATAGATGGTATCGAATTCGTGGTAGGTGAGGTCCCGGCGGATGGGCAGGAAGCGAGCCTGTCACTCTCGGTCGCCGCTTCCGGCACCGGTGACAACCGCAATGCCCTGGCGCTGCAGAATTTGCAGAGCAAGGCGTTGGTGGGTGGCAGGGCATCGTTCAGCCAGGCCTATGGCGGCATGGTCAGCGACGTAGGCAACCGTACCAACATCGTCAAGGTCAACCTTGATGCGCGCCAGGGGCTTACCGACCAGCTCAAGGCGGTGCAGCAGTCCGAATCCGGCGTCAACCTGGACGAGGAGGCGGCCAACCTGATTCGCTACCAGCAGTTCTACATGGCCAATGCCCGGGTCATCGATACCGCCTCGACGCTGTTCGATACCATCCTCGGCTTGCGTAACTGATCACCAGGGAGTCCAGTACGATGCGTATCAGCACCGTGACCATGTTCGACCAGAGCGTGGCATCCATGAATCGCCAGCAGGGCGACTTCCTCAAGGTGGGGCAGCAGATCGCCAGCGGCCGCCGTGTGGTCAACCCCTCGGACGATCCTCAGGCTGCTTCCCGGGCGGTAGGCGTTTCCCAGGCCAAGGCCGTTACCCAGCAGTACGCCGATGCTCGCGTGTCGGCGCGCAATACCCTGGCCCAGGGGGAAAGCGTGCTCAACAGTGCGGCTGACGCCATCACCCGCGCCAAGACCTTGCTGGTACAGGCGGCAAGCGACACCCTGAGTGACGTCGACCGCCAATCCGTGGCTGCCGAGCTACGCGGCGTCTACGAGACCCTGATCGGCCAGGCCAATGCCACCGATGGCAACGGCCGTTACCTGTTCGGCGGCTATCAGGACAACTCGCCGCCCTTCGCTCGTACCAGTGGCGAGGGCATCTCAGGCGTCAGCTATATTGGCGACGAGAATACCCGTGAACAGCGCATCGACGCCTCGCGGCTGATGCCGGTGGCCGATAACGGCAAGGCGATCTTCCAGAGCGTACCCTCCGGTGCCGGCTACGTGGTGCGGGCGGAAAGGGAGTCGCCGGGCAACACCAGCATCGGTACCCAGCAGGGCTATGTACGCAACGAAGGTTCCGTGGCCTTCACCGGTGGCCCGAACCGCGTCGACGCAGACAATGCGCATTTCGGCAAGCCGTTCGAGCTGGAGTTCTCCACCAATGCGGATGGGGAGCCGGTCTTCTCCGTCAGTGCCATCGAGGCAGATGGCACTCGTACGCCCATTGTCACCGACGAGGCCTACGAATCGGGCAAGACCGTCAGTTTCGGTGGTATCAGTATTACCCTGGAAGGTACGCCTGCAGATGGTGACCAACTGCAACTGCGTCCGGCCAATCACGAGAGTGCCAACCAGGATCTGTTCAAGTCGCTGAAGGATGCCATCGACCTGCTTGAGCTGGATCAGGAAGGTACCGCCGAGAATCGTGCGCACTTTCGCAATACCATCAACACGGTGATGCGCGAACTCGACAACAGTCTCGACAACGTACTCACCGTGCGCGCCTCAATGGGCGCACGTCTCAACGAGCTGGACGTGGTCGATGCCGTGGGCGGCAATCGTATGATGAACTATGAAAAGACGCTCTCCGACTTGGTCGATCTCGATTATGCCAAGGCGATCGCCGAGTACAGCCTGCGCCAAGTGGGCTTGCAGGCGGCCCAGAAGGCCTTCGTCGACGTAAAGAGCCTGTCACTGTTCAATTTCCTGTGAAGTCATCGGCAGGGATGCCGAGGCACGCTGTAATAGTACGCCGCTTCCCTGCAGACCTCACAGGCGTAAGCCCATGGGGTCTCTTTTCACCGCTCCGGTCATGCCGGGGCGGTTTTTTTGCTTCCGTTTTTTGCTCAGGCGAGTGGGGCCAGCGCTTCGATGAGCGAGTAGATGAACTGGATGCCGTTGCTGAACAGGCGCTGCAGGAAGCGCGCCATGTCGGTCATCAATACCATCAGCAGCACGAGGCCAACGGTCAGGGAGGTGGGGAAGCCTATGTTGAAGACCGTCAACTGCGGGGCGGAGCGGTTGAGAATGCCCATGGCCAGGTTGATGATCAGCAGCGAGCCGACCAGCGGCAGGGCCAACGACATTCCGGCTATGAAGATGGTGCCACCGTAGCGCACCAACATCTCGAAGGCGGCGGGGTTGAAGGCGCCGATGCCGATGGGCAGGCCATGAAAACTCGAGACCAATGCCTCCAGCACCATCAGGTGACCGCCCAGGGCGAGGAACAACAGCAGGGTGATCATGAAGAAGATCCGCGAAAGGATCATGGAGTTGGTGCCGCTACCGGCATCGAAGAAGGTGGCGAAGGCCAGGCCCATCTGTAAACCGATGAACTCGCCGGCAGCCTGAACCACGGCGAAGACCACGTGCATGACCAAGCCGATGGCAATGCCGATCAGCATCTGTTCCACCATGATGCCGAATCCCGCCCAGGACATGATCGGCACATCGGGCATGGGCGGCAGCACCGGGGCGACGACCAGTGTGACAAGGAACGCCAGGCCGATCTTGGCCTGATTGGGCACGCTGGAGTGGCCCCACAGCGGGGCGGCGGAGAAGAATGCCAGGATGCGCACGAAGGGCCACAGCAGGATCACCAGCCAGCCATGCAGCTGATCGAAGGTCACCTCGACCATGCGTAGCTCACCTCAAGAGTGTGGCTCACATCAGCATACTGGGTATGCTGGTGAAGAGGTTACGAGTAAAGTCGACGATCAATCCGATCAGCCAGGGGCCGGCAAGCACCAGCACGGTAAACACACCCAGAATCTTGGGAATGAACGAAAGCGTCATCTCGTTGATCTGCGTGGCGGCCTGGAACAGGCTCACGATCAGGCCGGTGAGCAGGGCAGTGATCAGCAGTGGGCCTGCCAGGAACAGCGTAACGCGCATGCCCTGGTAGGCAATGCTCATGACCATTTCCGGTGTCATATCGACTCCTCGCCGAGCATGGCTCGGTCTTGTTACGTCGGCCTAGATATAGAAGCTTTCCGCCAGCGAGCCAATGATCAGCTGCCAGCCATCCACCAGTACGAACAGCATCAGCTTGAACGGCAGCGAGATCGTCGCCGGGGGTACCATCATCATGCCCAGCGACATCAGTGTACTGGCGACCACCAGGTCGATGATCAGAAACGGAATGAAGATGGTGAAGCCGATCTGGAACGCCGTCTTCAGTTCACTGGTAACGAAGGCCGGCACCAGGATGCGCAGCGGTACGTCCTCGGGACCCTGCATGGGGCCAACCTCTGCCAGACGTGCAAAGAGCGCCAGATCGGGCTCGCGTGTCTGGGCCAGCATGAATTCGCGGAAAGGTTCCTGGGCCAGCATCAGGAACTCATCGAAGTTGATCTCGTCCGCGGTCAGCGGTACCCAGGCAGTTTCATAGACCAGGCCGATGACCGGGGACATCACGAAGAAGGTCAGGAACAGCGCCAGACCCAGCAGCACTTGGTTGGGTGGCGTGGCCTGGGTGCCGATGGCAGTACGCAGCAGGCTGAGTACGATGATGATGCGTGTGAAGCTGGTCATCATCAGCAGCGCTGCCGGCAGGAAGGCCAGTGAACTCAGCAGCAGCAGAGTCTGGAGCTGAATCGACCACTGTTGGCCACCGTCGTCCAGCGGCTGGCTGATGATGCCGGGAATCTGCTGGGCATGCGCACCCAGCGGCAACAGGGCGAGAGCCAGTGCGGCAAACAGGACGAGCTGCCTCAACGGGACAGACGGGCGAATCTGGAGAGCGGGGGAAGTCATCAATCTCTCCGCCCGGTACCGCCCAGGCCGGCATTCTGCTTGAGCGCCCGGGCGAAACGAGCGGCGAAGCGCTCACCCTCGGGTACCGAATGAGAGGCATCCCCGGCTGGCCGAGCAGGGGCCGCTAGTTCGTGCAGCTTGTTGACCTGGCCGCCGCCGACGCCGAGCACCAGCCAGGTGCCCTCGACTTCGACGATTACCACCCGCTCGCGGCTGCCGAGGGCGGCACTGCCGATGACCTGCAAATGGCCGCCAGCCGCACGTCTCTGCGGATTCCAGCGGCGCAGCAGGGCCGTACAGACCAGAATGATGGCGATGACCAGCGCCAGGGCGGCGGCTGTCTTGCCGAGGGTGGCCATGCCCATCAGGGCATCGCCACCTACGGCAAGGGACTCGAGCCCTGCGGAAGCTTCGGTAGAAGGGGTATTGCTCATCGGTTCAGTTTCTGCACCCGCTCGGAGGGGGTGATGATCTCGGTGATGCGGATACCGTACTTGTCGTCTACCACGACGACTTCGCCTTGGGCGATCAGGTAGCCATTGATCAGAATGTCCATCGGCTCGCCGGCCAGGCCGTCGAGTTCGACGACGGAGCCCTGGGCCAGTTCCAACAGCTGCTTGATGGTCAATTTGGTACGGCCCAGCTCCACGGTCAGCTTGACCGGGATGTCCATGATCATTTCGAGATCGCGGGCAGTTCCGCCTTCCTTGCCCTTGTCGAGCGGGCGGAATACGCGATCGCCGGCGGACTGAGGAGCGGAGGCCGGCACGCTGGCTGCGGCAGCCATGTTATCGGCCGCGGCTTCGACCGCTTCCTGTTCCGCCAGGGCTTCCGCCCACGGGTCGTCGTCGCTCTTGGCGCTGGTGGTGGACTCGGCCGCTTCCTGCTCGGCCATGGCTTCGGCCCAGGGGTCGTCGTCGGACGCCGGCTCGTTGTCCTGCTGCTCGGACATGGCGGAGGCCCAATCGTCGTCGGAAACGTTCTGATCGGGTTTCTTGGGATCAGTCATGCTTGGATTCCTTGGCTTGAGGCGCTGCGCCCTTGATGAAGGCGTCCTTCGACACCGGGTTCTGTGCACCATGGTCGATGATGCGGATGACACGCAGCGCGCGCTGCTCGTGCTGGCTACCGTAGTCGCACTCCATCACCGGTACGCCGTCGACGCTGGCGGTGACCGTCTCGGGTAGCTCGAGAGGAAGGACGTCCCCCACCTTGAGCGCCATGACATGGGCAATACGAGTGGGTACATCGGCAAAATTGGCGATCAGTTCCACCTCGGAGCGGCGCAACTCTCCTGCCATGCGCTTGCTCCAGGAGCCATCCTGATCGTGATGGCCATCGTTGAGCGGATTGGCCAGCAGGTCGCGCAGGGGCTCGACCATCAGGTACGGGATGCAGATCTGAAAGCTGCTGGAGAGGTTGCCGACCTCGATGTTGAAGTTCGTGTTCACCACGATCTCGTTGGGCGAGTTGGTGATGTTGGCGAACTTCGACTGCATTTCCGAACGCAGGTAGCTGATCTGGAGCGGGTAAACAGACTTCCACGACTCCTCGTAGGCATCTATGGCCAGATTCAGCAGGCGCTGGATGATGCGCTGCTCGGTGTTGGTGAATTCACGGCCTTCCGACTTGGTCAGGAAGCGGCCGTCACCACCGAACAGGTTGTCAACCACCATGAAGACCAGATTGGGCGGAAACACGATCAGTGCAGACCCGCGCAGCGGCTTCATACCAATGATATTGATGTTTGTCGGTACCGGTACGTTACGCGAGAATTCGCTGTAGCTCAGGTAACGCACCGAGTCCACGGTAATGTCGGCGCTGCGGCGCAGCAGGTTGAACAGCCCCATGCGGAAATGCCGCGCGAAGCGTTCGTTGATGATATCCAGCGCCTGCAGGCGCTCGCGGATGACGCGGTGCTGTGTCGCCGGGTCATAAGGACGAACACGAGAGTCGCCGTCGCTACGCGTATCGGGCTCGTCGTCGCCGCTGACGCCCTTGAGCAGGGCGTCGATCTCATCCTGTGACAGCAAATCGTCTTGGGACATGGTGGCCAGGGCACCCGTTTATTGCACGATGAACTCAGTGAACAGCACGTCCTGGATCACCAGGGGCGGCTGCGGCTCGGTCAGTGGTTCCGAGAGCACGGCGACGACTTCGTCGCTCAGGCGGCGCTTGCCGTCCGGTGTGGTCAGCTCGGTTGCCTGCTTGCCGGAGAACAGCATCAGCAGCCGGCTGCGGACTTGTGGCATGTGCTCGGTGAGAATCTCGCGAGTCTCATTGTTTCCCACTTTCAGCGAAATCCCGGTATAAAGCAGGCGCGAGCCGAAATTGTCGTCGGCGAGATTGACCGTGAACGGGTCGATCTTGACGAAGATCGGCGCCTGTCTCTGGATCTGCTGGGTCTGAAGCCTGCCCTCACCGTCGCCGCCGCGATCATTCATGACCATGTAGATGGCTGCTCCGGCAGCTGCCGTGGAGAGCAGTACCAGCAGTATCATCAGCCACAGGAGCTTGGAGGAGCCACCCGTCGATTTCGCCATTACCTTGCCTATTGAGTGTTGACCAGCTGTTGGAGAGCATTATGTCGAAGTCGCGCGGCCCCTGATGACAGGAACAAGCCGCGCGAAAGGGCCTATCTTGGCTTATTGTCTCAGGCGTAGAGATTCACGCGGCCATCCAGCGAGAGCGTGCCGTCGGAGAGGGCGGTGCCAGTGTCACCGGTTCCAGACATGGCCAAGTCGTCTTCGCCCCCCGACTGTGCTCCCTGGCCACGCTGCCCGTCATGGCCCGCGAAGGCTTGGGCGTCCTGCTGCCGCTGCTCTCCCACGGAGGTTTCGCCCAGGCTGATGCCCTGTTCTGCAAGCGCCTCGCGGAGTTGCGGGATGGCCTGCTCGAGTACCTGGCGTACTTGGGCATGGGCAGACAGAAACTGAGCTTGAGCTCCCTGTTCGGTCATCTTCAGGGTCACGGAAAGTGGCCCGAGTTCTGCCGGGTTCAAGCGCATCTCGATCTGCTGTTCACCACCGTGGCGGGCGAACTGCACCAACTGCTGGCCCAACTGGCCGGGCCAGGCCGGGCTCTGAAGCGGAGCGGCAAGGCTGGCCTGGGTGAGCGTAGTGGGCTGAGCCGGCACATTGGCCGGTGCAGCCGCGCTGGCGGGAGACTGTGTCATCGGGGCAGACTCCGGCACGAAGCCACCACGCGACGCGTCGGCTGCCATTGAACGCAACTCCGCAGTGCCGGATTGGGCGGCAGTGACCTTGGCGAAGGCGCTAGTGAAGTCGGCGGGTGTCGCAGTGCCTGAGCTGCTGCGATCGGCTGACGGGGTTGTGGGAGGGCCGACTGTTGCCAGCTGCGCCGCCAGCGGAGTGCCGGTGGTCAGCGAGGCAGTCATTGCCGACTGGTCAGGGCGCGTAGCGCTATCTCCCGAGGGGATGGCATTGAGGCGTGAGGTCTCTACCATGGCAGCCGCCACCAGTGTGGCGGCCTGGGGCTGCTCGGCTAGCTCGGAAACTTTGCCGTCAGCGGCGGCGGAGGATTCCTGGATGGCTAGCGCCGGCAAGTCGGTCTCGCCCGCCAACAGGTGGCTGCCTTCGATCAGGGCGAGCCGTGCCATGATTTCGCTCAGCTGTGCATCGGGCTGGGCAAGAGTCGCCTCGCCATCGGGCAGTTGTGTGGGATGGGTCTCCAGCGCCTGAAGCAGCGCCTGCTGCGCTGCCATGGTCTGCGGGAAGCCTTCGCTCAGTGTGACGTCCAACTGCGCGGGCAGGGCTCCGCTGCCGCCATGGGATGCATTGGCAGCATGGCTGAGGGCCAGGGCGAACTGGCCTTGGTTGGCGCCGGCTTCCGGCTTGCCGGAGAGCTGTGTCGGCAGGGCGGACAGTATCATCTGGATATTCATGGTGGTTCCTCTACCGAATCACGACGTGTATCCGGCGCGCTGGCGCAATA
Organism: Halomonas sp. A29; assembly: GCF_046723295.1. Classification (NCBI taxonomy): domain Bacteria; kingdom Pseudomonadati; phylum Pseudomonadota; class Gammaproteobacteria; order Oceanospirillales; family Halomonadaceae; genus Halomonas; species Halomonas sp. A29. The sequence continues at coordinate 38,072 of NZ_JAXQPR010000005.1, read as the reverse complement.
GCCGTCCGGCTGCCATCTCGTCACTGATACGTTGTTCGCGGCGTGTCTCCTGACGCTGCCGTTCGACGTCCCGGCGCGATACCAGGGTATCGAAAGCCGAAAGTTTCTTCTGTTCTTGTTGCCACTGCTGCTGGCTCTGCTGGACCCGCTGTTGCTGAGCATCGAGAGCCTGCCTGGCCCGCTGCAGGGCAGCGTCCAGCGAAGCCAGAAACTGCTGGTAGTTGTGCATGCTGGCCGGGTCGATGCCCTCACGCATGGCCTGCTGTAGGCGCTCGGCATATTCGAGCCGATAGCGATTGAGCGACTCCAGTTGCGAGGCCACCTGACGTTCGCTCTGGCGCTCGCCTGCCAGTAACTGGCTGGCCTGATCGCGCGCATCGCGTGCCAGATCACTCAACATGGCGAGTTGTGACGATGCACTCATTGCCTGACTCCTAGTGTCTCAGCAAGAACCTGTCGGGAAGCCTCGATCGAGGCATTTTCATTGATGCTTTGCTGCAGGAAATACTCCAGCTGCGGGTAGCGCTGTACGGCTTCGTCCAGTTGAGGATCGTGACCCGGGCTGTAAGCGCCGACGCTGATCAGGTCGCGGTTGCGCTGGTAGCGCGAGAAGAGCCGCTTGAATGCCTGGGTCATGGTCAACTGCTGGTCGTCGATGATGTGGGTCATCACGCGACTGATCGATGCCTCGATGTCGATGGCCGGATAATGTCCGGCCTCGGCCAGGGTGCGTGACAGTACGATATGGCCGTCGAGAATGGCACGTGCCGAGTCGGCGATCGGATCCTGCTGGTCATCGCCTTCGGTGAGTACGGTATAGAAAGCGGTGATCGAGCCCCGGCCGCGTTCGGCATTGCCGGCGCGTTCCACCAGGCTGGGGAGTTTGGCGAATACCGAGGGTGGATAGCCCTTGGTCGCCGGGGGTTCGCCGATGGCCAGGGCGATCTCGCGCTGAGCCATGGCGTAGCGGGTCAGCGAGTCCATGATCAGCAGCACATTCTTGCCCTGGTCGCGGAAGCCCTCCGCCAGGCGAGTGGCATAGGCGGCGCCCTGCAGGCGCTGCAGCGGTGAGGTATCGGCCGGTGCTGCCACCACGACGGCGCGGCGACGCCCTTCCAACCCCAGGATATTGTCGATGAAGTCCTGGACTTCGCGACCACGTTCGCCGATCAGGCCCACCACGATGACGTCGGCTCCGGTATAGCGGGCCATCATGCCGAGCAGCACCGACTTGCCCACGCCTGAGCCGGCGAACAGCCCCATGCGTTGCCCGCGACCAACGCTGAGCAGAGCATTGATGGCGCGAATACCGACGTCTATCTGTTCGTCGATCGGGGCACGCTTCAACGGGTTGAGCGGTGGCGTGGCGAGCGGAGCGCGCGGTGCGTCATCCAGCGGACCCAGGCCATCGAGTGGTTCGCCGTTGCCATCCACCACGCGCCCCAGCAACGATTCGCCGAGCGGGAAGCGGCGCGCGGCATGATCCGGGCCGTCGCCCAGTGGGTAGACCCTGGCGCCAGGCATCAGGCCGGAAATTTCCGTCAGCGGCATCAGCAGAAGACGTTCGCCGTTGAAGCCGACCACTTCGGCATCGGCGAATTGTGGCGAGTCGTTGCTACCGGGGGAGAGCAGTTCGATGCGGCAGGCATTGCCCAAGGCCACACGCAGGCCGACGGCCTCGATCACCATGCCGGTCGCACGCAGCACACGGCCGCTGGTGCGATAGCCGGGTACCGTCTCCACGCGCTCACGGACATGCCGCAGCGACTGCTGCCAGCGCGCCTGGTGCACATTGGATGTCGATACCGCCGCTTCAGTCATGTCTGCGTCTCGCTGTCAATCGTCTTGGCCATCGGCGGAACTCGCCGAGTGTCGCCTTCTGACCTGTGACTTCACTGCCTGCCAGCGGGTCTCCCAGGTGGCATCCAGTTCGCCGTTTGCACTCGTCACGCGGCAGCCTCCGCGGGTCAGTTGGGCATCGGGTTGCAGTTTCCAGCCAGCGGCGGCCAGCTCGAGACCCAGGTGTTCCTCGACCAGCTTGTGGTCCTGGGGGTTCAGCCACAGGCGCTGCTGACCGACCAGCGGTGGTTCGGTGTGCAGCAACGCTTTGACCAGTTCCAGCACCTGCTTGGGGCGCGCCTTGAGCGCTTCACCTGCCAACTGATGACCTGCTGCCAGGGCCAGCTCTACCAAGTCCGTGGCAACCTCGCCGTCAAGCAGTTCGAGTGCATTGGTGAACTGCTCGGCCAGCGGCTTCAGGGGGGCCACGGTGTCGCGCAGCTGCTGCTTCAACTCGAGCTGGGCTTCCTCACGGCCCTCCTTCAGGCCTTGGGCATGGCCTTCGCTGCGCCCGGCCTCGAAGCCGGCTCGATATCCCTCTTCGCGAGCCTCCTCCATCACCTTGTCGCGCAGCGCCTTCAGCTCCGCCTGGCGCTGAAAGGCAGCGCGACGCTTCGCCTGCTCGGCAGGGTCCAGCTCCTGGGCGAGGCTCCGTTCGTCCGAATTCTCGGCATGCAGCTCGCCCATCTGCCAGCGCTGCCAGGGCGCATGGCGCTCGGAAGAGGAGGGCCTCCGCTCAGACATAGGTGTCGTCCCCGCCGCTCAGCACGATTTCGCCGGAATCCGCCAGGCGGCGCACCACCTGGAGGACGGCCTTCTGCTCGGCTTCCACCTGGGAGACGCGAATCGGCCCGCGGGCTTCCATGTCCTCGCGCATGAGGTCGGCGGCACGCCGCGACATGTTGCGCAGGAACTTTTCCATGAGCCCTTCGGGCGCGCCCTTGAGTGCCACCACCAGCGAGTTGGTGTCGATCTCCTTGAGCACCAGCTGGATGCTGCGGTCGTCCAGGTCCATGAGGTTCTCGAACAGGAACATCTCGTCGATGATCTTCTGGGCCAGGTCCTCGCTGTGGGCGCGCACCGTTTCGATGGCGGTCTCTTCCAGGGAAGAGTTCATCAGGTTGAGGATCTCGGCTGCGGTTCTCACGCCGCCCATCTTGCTGCGCTTGAGGTTCTGGCCGTCGAGCATGCCGGAGAGCACTTCGGTCAGCTCCTGCAGCGCGGCCGGCTGGACGCCGCTGAAGGTGGCAATGCGCAGTACCACGTCGTTGCGCAGCTTGTCGTCGAACAGCTCCAGCACGTCGGCAGCCTGGTGACGCTCCAGGTGGACCAGGATGGTGGCGATGATCTGCGGATGTTCGTCGCGGATCAGTTCGGACACCATGGAGGCTTCCATCAGGTTCAGCGAATCGATACCGCTGCTGGTGCCGGTGGACTCCAGGATGTCCTCGATCAGGCTGGTGGCCCGTTCGCTGCCCAGTGCCTTGGTCAGCACCGAGCGGATATGCTCGCTGGAGTTGAGGTTCAGTGCGATGAACTCCTCGGTCTCACGGTGGAACTCCAGCATCACCTGCTGCATGTCCTCGTGGGAGACCTGATCCATCTCCGCCATCTCCATGCTGAGCTGCTGGATCTCCTTGGGCGCGAGGTACTTGAACACCTCTGCCGCACTGTCCTCGTCGAGGGCCAGCATCAGAATCGCGCTGCGGCGTACGCCGCTCATGGGCTTGGCACTGCTCATTCTCTATTCATCCAGCTGCGTACGATCATGGCGATCATGCGTGGATCCTCCTGGGCGAGTTCGCGCAGTTCGGCCAGGTGGTCCTCATAGGCCGAGGAGCGACGCTTGCGCTTCGGCTTCTGGTACGGGCGCAGGTCGTCGTCTTCGTCACCCGCCGCTTGCAGTTCTCCTTCGCTGGCTTCCGAATCGTCACCTACGCGAACCTGCAGGCCGGTGCCGGGTGCCGTGGCCAGCATGGGCCGCTCGGTATGACGCTTGATCAGCGGACGCAGGACCAACAGGTAACCCAGCAGGATACCCAGTGCCACCAGCAGGTAGCGGCCGATGGTCAATGCCAGCGCATGAACCTCGGGCGACTGCCACCACTCGAGCTCTTCGAATTCTTCAACATCGCGGGTGAACGGGCTGTTGACCACTTCGATCTCATCACCGCGGGCCGGGGAGAAACCGATGGCCTGCCGCACCAGGCGTTCGATCTGGGCGATCTCGGCTTCGCTGAGCGCCACGCGGCGCCATTCGCCCTCTTCGTCACGCTCTTCGCGATAGTCGACGACCACGGCGGCAGTGAGGCGTGTCACTTGGCCCTGGCGATGCTGGATATGCGAGATGCTGCGATCGACTTCGAAGTTGACGACGTCGTCCTGGCGCAGGTTGTTCAGTGCCTGCAGGCCTTGCTGGGCCTCCTCGGTCAGCTCACCATCCTCGTCGGTGGCAAGTTCAATGGGGGAGGGAGCCACGCCCGGCGGCGTATTGCTCAGTGCGCCGGGTATGCCCAGCGCCACGCCATCGCCGCCGTTATAGGAGAGGCTCGACTGGCGGCTGCGTACCGCGGCTTCGTTGGGTGGCTGGTTGGGGCCGAAGCGCTCGTTGGTTTCCTCGCGGCGCGAGAAGTCGATCTGGGCGGCAACCTGAGCACTGATGCGATCACGGCCAAGAATCGGCGCAAGAATGTTTTCGATTCGCTGTTGGAAGGAGCGCTCGACCTCGGCAATGTAGTCGAGCTGGGTCGCGTCGAGCCCACGGCCCTGGCTGTTGGGCATCGACAGCATGCGGCCGTTCTGATCGACCACGGTGACGTTCTCGGCGGCGAGGTCCGGTACGCTGCTCGATACCATGTGGATGATGGCGCTGACCTGACCCTCGCCGATGACCCGGCCTGATTCCAGCGTCACGATGACAGAGGCCTTGGCAGGCTCACGGTCGCGCACGAACACGGAAGAGCGGGCCATGGCAAGATGAACGCGCGCTCGGGAAACCGGTCCGAGGGATTCGATGGAGCGTGAAAGCTCGCCTTCGAGCCCACGCTGGAAGTTGACCTGCTCGGCGAACTGGCTGACGCCGAAGGCTTGATTGTCCATCAGTTCGAAGCCGACGTTGCCGCCGCGTGGCAGGCCTTGCTCGGCTAACTGCAAGCGCAGGCCATGCACGGCATCGCCCGGTACCAACAGTGCGGCACCGCCTTCGCTGAAGCGATAGGGTACGCCGCGACTCTCCAGCTCGCTGATGATGCGACCGCCGTCGGCTTCGGTGAGGTTGCTGTAGAGAACGCGGTATTCTGGCTCACGAGCCCACATCAGCAGGGCGACCACGATCGCGATCATGGCGGCGCCACCGATCAGAACGGCGATCAGCGGGTTGCCGCGAAGCTGCTGCTGAAGACGCTCCAACAGCGCAGCAGAAGACACGCTGCCCTGGGAGTCCTGACGCTCTTGCGTCGTGGCGCCGTTGCTCATGCGCCCTCCCATGGGAGAGCGCCGCCGGCTGCTTGAAAGGTATTGCTGGAAGATGGCATCGACTGCATCCGTTCACCGCGTTCTGGCTACCCCGCAAGGGGGCGCAACTGTGATGGAAGCTATTATGCGAGTCGCCTTCCAGTCCAAAGGCGGGAAAAGCCCCTTTTTTACCTGCCATTTGGTCGTTTGGTGAATTTACGTAACCTGCTAGCCTTGCTCTACATTCGGCGGGGAGCGGAAACAGTGGTTCCGACAGGCCGAAAAGAATCGAATAACGAACGAGTTGATAAGGGGCGCGAATCATGAGTTCACCTGCCATCCAGTCGGCGCTGGCGCAGATGCAGACCCTGGCAACCCAGGCCGGTGGCCAGGTCGCCAAGGGGCAGCAGGTTTCCACCCAAGTGGGGCAGGGCGGCTTCGCTGGCGAACTGCAAGCCTCGATCCAGCGCATCAACCGCTTGCAACAGACATCCAACGCCAAGGCCATGGCGTTCCAGGCAGGCGACCCCAACGTCGAACTCAATGACGTCATGGTCGACATGCAGAAGGCCAGCGTGGCCTTCCAGATGGGGCTGCAGGTGAGGAACCGCCTGGTATCCGCCTATCGCGACGTCATGAACATGCAGGTCTGAAGCTGGGCTTGCAAATTCTGCCGGGTGGCAACGCAAAAATCGGCAAAAAGGCACGTTTGCGTATTGCAAACGAACTCCTTGAGCCGATTTTCAATCATCAATTTCCAGTGACCGATGGGCTGCTTGGCCCTGCGCGGTGTACTTCTATACCTTCAGGCTGATCAGGTTTCCCTGTAGTTCCTCCAGTCGCTCGGCTATGGCCAGCACTTCCTCTCCGGGAATCTGACGCAGTACATCGCCCGATTCACGGTCAACGATTCGAGTAATGATTCGCGACGTGTCGTTGAGCTCGAACTCCACGCCGTACTGGCGCAGTACTTCATTGATGCGCTGAATCGGCTCTACCAGGTCGGCGCTGCTGGGCGCCTGTCCGTGGCTCTTGGCCTGGGCCAGCACCGTGCCGGCGGAAGGTAGCGTAGCGAGAACGGTTTCCTTGCGCTGACGCGGTGTCAGGTCATGCAGTGCCGAGATACTCAAGGCGTTGGTAGCATCGGTCAGTGGCGAAGACATGTGGTGTTTTCCTTATATATGCCCTTGCTGAAACTGTTCAGCATCCTCCCCAAGGCCGCCTGAAGGACAGCCTCTCCCGCAGGTACTATCGGCCGGATTGACGGTAACTTTAGTGTGCTCAAACCATTTTTTTTGTGGGCAAAAAGTCGCACCGTTTGTCTTTTTTCTCTTTCGTTGATGCAAACTGAAGCCAAATGGATAAAATGCAGTTACGAATTGGCTACATTTCGGATGTGCCGATCTCGAGCAGGCAGAGATTCAGGACAGGCAGGGAAGCATGCAGGTTGCCCTGGAGTTCGTTGCAAACGTGAGCGCAACAGTGTCCAGCCAGTGAGGCGCCATGAGCCAAGAGCTATCTATCGAACGCATCATGCAAACGGGGCTTCTGACCTGCGAGCCCGAAACGCCGCTGTGGATGGCGGCCGAACGCATGGCGGCGCGTCAGTGCAGTTCGATCATCGTGGTCAAGGTGGGGCAGCCATTGGGCATCTGGACCGAGCACGATGCGCTTGCAGTCAATTTCGCCGACCCCGATGCGGTTCGCATACCGATCTCGCAGGCCATGAATCAGCCGGTCGCGAGCCTGCACTTGGAGACGCCGATCAGCGAAGCGGCGTTGCGCTTCAATGCCGAGCGGCGGCGGCACTTTCTCGTGGTGGATGATGGCGGGGCTCCGGTGGGGATCCTGTCGCAGACTGACGTAGCCCTGAACCAGGGGCTCGAGCCTTATCTGCGACTGCGTGAAGTCCAGGCGGCCATGCGTCAGCGAGTGCTGGTGCTGGAAGGTGAGCAGCGCCTGGCCCAGGCTGCGCGATCCATGCGGCTTTCAGAATGCGATGCAGTGGTGGTCAAGTGTGCGGATGGCGAGCTGGGTATTCTCACCGAGCGCGACCTGGTGCGCTTCGTGGCCCGCCATCCCGGCAATACGCCCATCGAGGGGCTTGCCAGCCGCCCCTTGCTCACGGTGCATCAGGACGACACCCTGATTGCCGCGCGGGATCTGCTGATGAATCATCGCGTACGCCACCTGGCGGTGCTGGACGATGCCGACGAGGTGGTGGGGCTGCTGGGCTTTCGCGACATGCTGGCCGGCGCGGAACACCTCTACATGCAGGACCTGCGCAACGCGCTGGAGCAGCGTGACCGCGCGCTCGCCCAATCGCGGGAAAACCGGCAGTTGGCCGAACGGGTGATCGACTCCTCGCTGGAAGGCATCATCATCACCGACCCCGGCAATCGCATCGAATTCGTCAACCGCGCCTTTACCCACATGACCGGCTACACCGCTGAGGAGGCGGTGGGCAAGACTCCGGCGATCCTCGCTTCCGGGCGCCACGATACCGCTTTCTACCGTCAGATGTGGGATGCCCTGAAGCGCAGCGGTCATTGGCGTGGCGAGATCTGGAATCGGCGCAAGAGCGGCGAGCTCTACCTGGAAATGCTGACGATCACGGCGATCACCGACGATAACGGCGAGGCGACGCACTATGCCGCGCTGTTCAGCGACATCACCCATCTGCGCGACAATGAAGAGCGCATCCGCAAGCTGGCCTACTACGATGCCCTTACCGGGCTGCCCAATCGTCGCCTGCTGGAAGACCGCCTGGAGCTGGCGATACGTCACGCCCATCGTAACCAGAGCCGGCTGGCGGTGATCTTCGTCGACCTGGACCACTTCAAGGAGGTCAATGATGCGCTGGGCCATGCCTTCGGCGACGAGCTGCTGGTGATGATGGCCGAAAGGCTGCAGTTGAGACTGCGTGAAGACGACACCCTTGCTCGCCTTGGAGGCGATGAGTTCCTGGTGCTGCTTCCTGATCTGGAAGAGGTGGAGGAAGTCACCCGTGTTGCCCGCCGTCTGGTGGAGGCCGTCAGTGAACCTTGCGTGATCGAGGGCCAGGAGTTTCGCCTCGGCTGCAGCCTGGGCATCAGCCTTTACCCCGACGATGCTTCGACCGCCGAGTCGCTGGTGCACAGTGCCGATGTGGCGATGTATCGGGCCAAGCAGGAAGGACGCAATGGCTACCGGCTCTACCGCAACGAGATGAACCTGCAGGACGACCGCCAGCGTGCGCTGGAAATCGCCCTGCGCGAGGCCTGCACGACCGGCGAAGGCCTGCAGGTGCACTACCAACCGGTTTTCGAGTGTGACGGTGGCAGGTTGTATGGCGCCGAGGCGTTGTTGCGCTGGCACCATCCGCTGCTGGGCAGCGTGCCGCCGGTCAGTGTCGTCACCTTGGCCGAGCGCGCGGGGATATTGCCACAGCTGGATGAGTACATTCTCGAGCAAATCTGCACGCAGCTGGCTGCCTGGAGCGCTATCGGGGCCGGGCCGATCCCCATCAGCATCAATTTGTCGGCGCGCCAGTTCTGGCAGCACGATCTGCCCGTGAGGGTCGCTACCAAACTCAAGGAGCACAAGCTGCAGCCGGGCTTGCTGGGCTTCGAGATCGCCGAACGCACCCTGCTGGAGAAGCCCCACCAGGCGGCCGTCGTGCTCAAGCGCCTGCGGCGCCTCGGTGGTGAGGTCGCGATCAATGACTTCGGCACCGGCTATGCCTCGTTCGGCTACCTGCAGGAACTGCCGATCAGCATGCTCAAGATCGATCAGCGTTTCGTGCAACGCCTGGACAGTGGCCAGCGGGGCAGTGCAGCGATCGTGGCCGCCGTGGTCGGGCTGGCCCGTGAAATGGGGTTGCGCCTTGCCGCTGTCGGGGTCGAAACCGTGGCTCAGCGTGAAACCCTGGCCCGGCATGGCGTCGAGCTGATCCAGGGCTACCTTACCGGCCAGCCGGTACCGGCCGATCTCTTCGCCAGCCGCTATCTGGCCTCCCGAAGCGGGGTGACGCCACAAGACGCTTGAAGCCAGCGGCCTGGCAGCGAGGAGCCGCCTTCCGCGTGCGCTTTTCGTGGTTTCGCCAGCGGCCGCGACCCGGTAGTCTAGGCATCTCTCTTCATCCGTCTTTTTCTGCTCCGGATCAGCTGCCGTTTCGATGAGTTCCCTGCACGCCAGTAGTGGCGATCATCGTGGCCCCATGCGCCACGAGTCGCTGATGCCGACCCATCACGATCATGACCAGGACAGCACCTGGATGATCGGCTACCTGGATATCATGACCCTGCTGGTGGCGCTGATGGTACTCATCTTCACGCTTTCCAGCTTTGGCCGCCCCGACGACAAGGCCGTACCGCTCGCCACGCTCATCCCCTTTGCAATACCGCTGCCCAGTGAAATGGCCAATGCGCTGCCAGTACCGGCAGAGCCACGATCGGCTCCTGGCCGGTTGAGTCAGGTGGCTGTTTCCGCCGCTCTGGGCGTGGCAGAGGCATCGCGGCGCATCATGTCCATGCCTGCACCGAGAGAACAGATCGCCTTTACGGCGCCGCCCACGCCCCTGGCATTGCTCGAACGGCGCATACATCCCCCGCTGGCGTTGCCGCAGCCGCTCGTTCAGGCGAATGGTGAGGCGCCGTTGCCGCTTGCGGATTTCATGCTGGTGCTGACGGACCGGCCACCCTCAGGGGCTCGCGAGCTCGACCTGGATGCCATTGAGGGCTCGCTGGCGTTGCAGCAGGCGCTGGACGAGCGGCTCGAGGATGCTCCCTATCTGGCCGATCTCGAAGGCGTGGAAGTCTCTCGAGTTGCCGAAGGCATCAAGCTGCGAGTGGAGGATCAATGGCTGTTCCCCACCGCCGCGGCCGAGCTTACCGAAGATGGAGAAGCACTCGTGCAGCGCTTGGTGGAGGTGATTCAGCGCCACGCGGGGGAAGTCGCCGTGGAGGGACACACCGACAGCCGGCCGATCCAGACCAATGAGTTTCCCTCCAACTGGGTACTCTCCAGTGCCAGGGCGATTGCCATCGTTCATGCGTTGGAGCGGTCAGGTGTCGACTCGCATCGTCTGCGAGCGGTGGGCCTGGCCGACTCCCGCCCTTTGGCGAGCAATGACACTGGCGAGGGGCGAGCCCAGAATCGGCGCGTCGAGGTCATCATTCACGCGCGTTGACGGAACGCCTGCGCAGGTACGGCTGCACTTTTGGTCCTGCCGTCACCCATATCTTTTTTTCCCCTCAAGCCTAAAGTTTTGTTCACCACCGCCGAGGTAATAGGAAGCAGGAGGCAAATACACCGACACAAGGCAGTTTCTCATGGCCAGTATTTCATCTCTCGGCATCGGTTCCGGGCTCGACCTCAACGGCTTGCTCGACCAGCTCAACGAGGCGGAGCGCGGCAAGCTTCAGCCCATCGAACAGCAAATCAAGACCCAGCAGGTAAAGATTTCCGCCTACGGCGAATTGAAAGGAGCGCTCTCGGCTTTTCAGACTGCCGCCAATGCGCTCAACGACGCTTCGCTCTACCGGAGTCTATCCACTTCGGTTACGGGGAATTCCGTGCAAGCGGCGGCGGGTCGCGACGCCGCGATGGGGCAGTACTCCATCGAGGTCGAGCGGCTGGCCACAGCCGGTAGCCTGGCCTCTGCGCGCCTGGAAGTGGAGCTCGACCAGGTGCTGACCGACAGCGACCAGACGCTGACCCTGCACTTCGCCAATGCTACCGGTGAGGCGCCCCAGGCGATCGAGATCGACATCGCCGCGGGTAGCACCCTCGAAGAGATTCGCAATGCCATCAATGCCCATCCCGAAGCCGGGGTTACCGCTTCCATCGTCAATGATGGCTCGGGCTACCGGCTGGCACTGATGAGCAGCGAGACCGGCGAAGCGGCTTCCATTACAGATATGTCCTTCAGCGACGGCTTCTTTGCCGATGGCATCGCCTTCAGCGAAGCCGAAGGAGCCGGTGCCATTGCCCAGGCAGGGGAGAACGCCCTGCTCAACGTCAATGGCATTCCCATCGTCAGTGCTTCCAACCAGGTGGAGGGCGCCATTCAGGGTGTCACCCTGAGCCTGACGGAAGAGGGCAGCAGCACTGTCAAGGTCGAGCAGAATACCCGGGCAGTACGCGAGGCCATCACCGGCTTCGTCGAGGCCTTCAACGCGCTCAAGGAGACCATCGGTGAGCTGACCGCTTTCAGTGGCGATAGCGGCACAGCCGGTGACCTGCTGGGTGACAGCACGGTGCGTTCCATCGAGGGGCGGCTGCGCAGCGTGCTGACAGGTGGCGTGGCGGCTGAAGAGGGCGGCTTTGCCATGCTCGGTGACATCGGCATCTCGCTTAAGCTCGACGGTACGCTGGAGATCGACGAGCAGCGATTGGATGAGGTCATCCTCAACGAGCAGGATGCCTTGAGCGCCTTCTTCGCCGGCGACAGTGCTACGGGCGGTCTGGCCGGCCAACTGAGTGAAACCATTACCCAGTTGAGTGGCAACAGTGGAGCACTGGGGGGAGCCATCAGCGGCGCCGAGAGCCGTATCGTGAGTCTCAACGAGCGCCACGTGCGCATGGAGCAGAGCATCGATGCTACCATCGCCCGCTACCGCACCCAGTTTGGCCAGCTCGATAGCATGATTGCCCAGATGAACCAGACCAGCGATTACTTGTTCCAGCAGTTCGAAATCATGAACGCCCAGCTTGGGCGCAAGTGAATGTGAGCTACCGGCATCTCAACCGCCCCAGAGTGGGCGGTTTTATTTTTGAATAGTGTCTAGCCAAATCAGCGCGGCTGATGAAACGTCAACGAACTGGCGCCACCGACCTAAAGCTTTTCCCAGCCAAGCCGACAATCATTCCACCGGTGCCCTTCGTGCCCGGGTGAGGGCGTTTGTGTGATAGGCATCAACACCAACATTCTTTCGATGATCGTGCAGGCCAACCTGCGTGGCAGCCAGCAGGCCATGCAAAGCGCCATGCAGCGGCTCTCGTCCGGCCTGCGCATCAACAGCGCCAAGGACGACCCGGCGGGGCAGGCCATTGCCAACCGCATGACGGCGCAGATCCGCGGGCTCAACCAGGCGGCACGCAATACCAACGATGGCATCTCGCTGGTGCAGACAGCCGAAGGGGCGCTAGGCCAGGTCAACGGCAACCTGCAGCGCATTCGTGAACTCACCGTGCAGGCCGGCAACGGCACCCTCAGTCCCACCGATCTCGCCGCGATTCAGGCCGAGATCGACCAGCGGCTGGACGAGATCGATCGCATCGGGCTGCAGACCGGCTTCAACGGCGTTTCCGTGCTGGGCGAAAACCGCAGCCTGCGTATCCAGGTGGGGGCCAATGATGGCGAGACCATCGCCATCGAACTCCAGGCCATCAATCGGCACTCGCTGGGGTTGGAAGGGTTTCGGGTCGTGGCAGGTGAAGAGGGCGATGCTACCGAATCACCGCTGCGTGCCATCGACGAAGCGCTCATCCGCACTGACCGTCAGCGCAGCCAGCTAGGTGCGCTGAACAATCGCTTCGAAGCGGTGATCGACAACATCCAGAGTACCGTGGTCAACCTCAGCGCGGCGCGCTCGCGCATCATGGATGCCGACTACGCCCAGGAAGTCTCCAACCTGGTACGCGCGCAGATTCTGCAGCAGGCCGGTATCGCCATCCTGGCCCAGGCGAACCGCCTGCCAGAGCTGGTCCTTGAGCTGCTGCGCCAGCGCTGATTTCGGCCCTTGCCGCCAGGGTCGGCACAAAATCCAAAATTTTTTTCTCATCTTCCTAAAGTCCCGGCCTCAGGTGCCGTTATTCAGGGTAACGGCCAACGGCGCCGTTGAGGTAGGCCCTAGATGCTGGGCCAAGAAACTAAAGGTTCAGTGGGCCCGCCAATGGAGCCCTCAACGTAAAAAAGGAAATGACCCATGTCAGTCATCAATACCAACATCACTTCCATGATTGGCCAGGCTAACCTGCAGAAGAGCCAGAACGCCCTGCAGACCTCCATGGAGCGTCTCTCCTCCGGCCTGCGTATCAACAGCGCCAAAGACGATGCCGCCGGTCAGGCCATCGCCAACCGTATGACCGCTCAGATCACCGGTCTGAACCAGGCGCAGCGTAACGCCAACGACGGTATCTCCATCGCCCAGACCGCCGAAGGCTCGCTGAACCAGGTCAACGACAACCTGCAGCGCATTCGTGAGCTGAGCGTTCAGGCCGCTAACGGCACTAACTCAGCCGACGACCTGCAGTCCATCCAGGACGAAATCAGCCAGCGTCTTTCTGAAATCAACCGTATCTCAGAAGAAACCAACTTCAACGGTGTGAAAGTGCTGGCCGGCGACCAGGGCCTGAAGATCCAGGTTGGTGCCAACGATGGTGAAACCATCACGGTCAACTTGAAGCAAATCAACTCCCAGACCCTGGGCCTGGCTAACCTGGATCTTCGTAACCAAGTGGCCTCTGCTTCCCTGTCAGCTGTTGAAGGCAACGTCCTTCGTCCGGCACAGGAAGCGACCACCGTTGCACTGACGTTCAGTGGCGCTGAGCCTGAGCAGGCTGCTCTGGTTGTTGGTGATGATGGTGCGCTGTATGCCCAGGTGGGTACCGACCTCTTTGCCGCTACCTTCGATTCAGCAACCAACACCGTCTCTTATGACACAAGTGGCACGGCCGCTGCTGGTGTTGCTGCAACTGCCGCAGAGAGCTTTGTTGATGCTGATGGCAACCTGGTTGAGCTGAGCACGCTTGACAGCGCCATTCGTGATGATGCCGCAGGCGGTGCGGAATTCTCTGTGCATCAAGCAGACGCAACTGGTGCCCTGGTAATTTCTGACGGTACCAATACCTGGACTGTTGGGACTGGCGGCACGACTCTGGACTTCGAGACTGGTGAGGTTGTTCTCGGAACGGCTGATGGTACTGCTGTTGATGTGACTACAGGCTATGCCGAGGTTACCACCGGCAACATCCTGACCCTGGCCGCTCAGGAAGAAATCTCCGCCGATCTGAGCAGTGTCAACGATGCGCTGGAAGGCACCAACACCCTGATGCAAGGCGAGAACGGCTCGTACTTCATCCGCAACGGTGAAGGTGAAAACGCAACTTACTACACCGCTACCGTTGACCAGGCAACTGGTGAAGTGACTCTGGGCGCTCTGGCTCCTGTGGATCCCCTGAAGTCGATCGATGCCGCCCTGAACATGGTCGACAGCCTGCGCTCCGAGCTGGGTGCCGTGCAGAACCGCTTCGAGGACGCCATCACCAACCTGAACACCAACGCCACCAACCTGTCAGCCGCTCGTTCGCGCATCGAAGATGCCGACTACGCGGTGGAAGTCGCCAACATGACCCGCGCGCAGATCCTGCAGCAGGCCGGCACTTCCGTACTGGCCCAGGCCAACCAGATCCCGCAGAACGTGCTGTCTCTGCTGGGCTAAGGTTAGCTCCGGTCAAGTTCCCGGGAAGGGGTTCCTTCCCGCGAGCAACCTCGAACCGGCCCCTCGGGGCCGGTTCTTTTATGATGCTCTTTAGCTTCTTATGAACCAGCGCGAGGTGCGTCATGAACGAAGCCGAGTACCAACGGGTCATCGACGAACTCGACCGCGTGATTCGCGATACCCGCGACACCATGGCTTGCTTCGAGGCCGCCGGCATGGACGAGCAGATGCCGGAAGATTACGCCAAGCTCCACGAGATCTATGCCAAGGCGGTCAGCGAGCAGCGCGCCTGTACGCTTTCAATGCTTAATTCCTAATGCAGTAGCTTCGTACTTTCAAACTTCTTTAGTTCATTTCTCAACCTCATCCTGCTTCGGCCGATAAAGGTTGTATGCAGGCGCCGCCTGCTTGCGCCGTAAACAAATCATAACGACAGCCTGATCCCGCTGCTGGGTTCGCTCGAGGGGCTGCGAGGAGTGCAAGGGATGAATTCCATCACGCTGGGCCGTTTTCCCGATGATGCCGGTGCTGAGCCACCTGCAGAGCAATTCTATGATTCATCGCCGCAGCGTCGGCCGCGGCTGGGCTTCAGTAGTCGACTGACACTGATGATCGTTTCGCTGGTACTGGTGGCGGTGATGCTGGTGGCGGGGCTGGTCTACGTGCAGTACCGCAACTCGTTCACCCAAGCCACCACTCAGCAGCTGCAGGGCACGGGCGAGATGATGGCGGAGTCGTTCACTCAATGGCTGGGTGCCCGTCAGGACGAGATCCGCTACGTCGCCGGGCTCGACCCGGTCAGGCAGGTCGAGATCGAGCCGATTCAGCACCTGCTGGCACGCATCGCCGAGCAGAGCGGTTACTACGATACGCTTTTCTTCGTCGGCCCGGATGGGATCGGCGTGGCCGGGGTGAGCTTCGATGGCAACGCTGCGGTTCTCAGCGAGCAGGACGCGCGCGATTTCAACGTCGCCGACCGCGCCTGGTTCCGTGAGGCGATCCAGGGGCAGCCGGTTTTCTCCCAACCGCTGGTCTCACGCGCTACCGGCAACCAGGTGAGCAATGTGGTGGCGCCGGTTTTTGGCGAGAATGGCGATGTGGTGGGCGTGGTGAGAGCGGCGGTACGCCTCGATGTGCTGTTCGAGCGTATGGCCGAGATGTCGCTGGGCGGTAGTTCCGATACCTACCTGTTGGGGGGCGACGGCACGCCGGTCACACCGATTGCAGCGTTGGCGGGGGAGAGCCGTGAAGTAACCACACAGGCGGCCGTGGCGATAGGCGCGGGCGAGAGCGGGGTGGGACGCTATGCGGATGTCGCCGGTACCGCGGTGATCGGCAGCTACACCTACCTGCCGCTGCTCGATTGGGGGCTGGTGCTGGAAATACCGGAGCGAGAAGCGCTGGCCGAGGTGTCGCGGCTGTTCTGGATACTGGTGGGCATCACCACGGTGATCGTGGCGGTCGCCGTGCTGGTCAGTCTTGGCGTGGTGCGCTCGGTAGTGAAGACGCTGGGTGGTGACCCTCAGCGTGCGGCGGATGTGGTGCGTCGTGTCGTTCAGGGCGACCTGACCATGCGGGTGCCGGTGAAGCCTGGGGATACCACCAGTCTGCTGGCCCACATGCATGAAATGCAGCAGAACCTGCAGGCCATGATGGGCGATATCAAGCGCACGGCCGAGTCGGTAAGCACAGCCAGCAGTGAGATCGCTCAGGGCAACGAGGATCTCTCCAGCCGCACCGAGGAGCAGTCCTCATCACTGGTGGAAACCGCCTCCAGCCTCGAGCAGATGACCGCTACGGTGAAGCAGACCGCGGAATCCGCAACCCACGCCCGCGAGCTGACGAATGAGCTGGATGCCCAGGCGCGCGATGCCAGTGGCGTAGGGCAGCAGGCGGCTCAATCCATGGGCACCATCAAGCAGGCCAATCAGCGGGTGGAGAGCATCGTCGCCGCCATCGACAGTATTGCCTTCCAGACCAACCTGCTGGCGCTGAATGCCTCGGTGGAGGCGGCGCGGGCCGGTGAGCACGGCCGTGGCTTTGCCGTGGTGGCTTCCGAAGTGCGCCAGTTGGCCGGCCGCTGTGCTGAAGAGTCCAACAAGATTCGCGCGCTGGTGGATTCCAGCGTGGCGAGCGTGGGCGAGGGCGAGAAGCTGGTCGGCCAGGCGAGTCAGCAGCTGGTCGCCATCGCCGAAGGGGTCCGGCAGGTGTCGAGTTTCATCAACGAGATAGCCACGGCAGCTACCGAGCAGTCTTCCGGTATCGAGCAGATCAACATGGCGATCAGCCAACTCGATGAGGTCACCCAGCAGAACGCCGCACTGGTTGAGGAAGCCAGCGCCGCCAGCCACTCACTCAGCGACCAGGCCCGTGAGCTGGCGAAGCTGGTACAGCGCTTCAAGATCGAGGAAACGGCAGGCCATCGGCTGGTTCCGGCATAGGTTCGGTTATAGGAGGCGGGGTGTTGCGGTGGGCGTGCCCAAGGCGCCCCACCGCAGGCAGGCAAAGCCCCTCAGCGGGCTGGATTCAACTCGGTGATCTTGAGCGTGGCCGGCTGCATCTGATTGCTTCCGTGTACGCCTACCCAGACGTTGTACATGCCGCTGACCGGATTCTGAAACATTATCAGTGGATTCAGTCCGATGAAATCGTCATTGCAGTACCAGCGGCCATCCGGAGCATTGACGATCAAGGTGGTGTCGGCGTTGGACTCGACGGTGATATAGAGCGGCATGCTGCCGGCGTTATAGTGCAGGTCGATGTCCGGTGCACTGGCCATGATGTAGCCGGTACAGTTCGGTCCCAGCTTGCCGTTGACTTCCGTGGAACCGCCCGCCTGCAGGCTCTGTACCCAAGGGTCGGGCGTGAAACCGGCGGCAAGGTGATGGCTGCCGTAGCTGGGCTCGGCGGTCCAGTCCGGCTCCTGGGCCTTGGCCGTATCGAGTGCGAGAGCCATGCCGAGTACCAAGGTGGCTCCGCCCACCATGCTGGCGCGGTAGCGTGAGTGTGTCTTCAAGGTCATGTTCCTGCGTGGTTGAGCGCTGGGCTCTTATCGTTGGTGTTGGGTCAGTCGTAGAATAATGCCGAGAGTGGTCGATGAGAAGCTGCTGATTCACCCCTCCCCAGGACGGAAATTGCCGGACCGAGAAGAGTGACCTGGAATTACAGAACTGAAACCACAGGGCTAGAAGCACAGGAATTGGTCGAAACGCATGCCGAGTATCGATGTCGTGCTGGAGCTTTCCAGCGAGGCTTGCCTTGCCCATTACGAGGGCAGGATAGGGCAGGTGATGGCGCGTAGCCTGGATGGCCGCCGCGTGGTGTTTCCGGCAGAGGCGCTGCGTCGAGTGGTGGGTCGTGATGGCGTGCATGGCACTTTTCGCCTCTCTTTTACGTCAGAGGGACGCTTCCAGTCGATCACACGCCTGGAGTGAGATGGAAGAAATAGCGGTGGAATTGCTCGATGTTTGTCGAATGTCAAACCCTGGACTCTCGTTACGTTGAGCTTGCTCTGATATAACGACGATCCTGCACGGTCAGCCTTCGTTCAGGCAGCAGCGTTTCCGTTACCGGCCATCTTGAAGTGCGGCCACTCTACAAGGCCATGTCATGCTCGTCAGCAAGTCGCGCGAACCCCGTGAATACCAGAACCGTCGCCTGGATGCTCTGGCCGAGCCGCCTGAGGTTGGGCATGATCTATTCGTCGGTTTGAGCGCCCTGCACGATACCTTGAGCAGCAATCACCATTCGCGAGACTTTGCATTCGCGCATGCCCGCTATCTACGCAGCCGGGTGCTGGCCCTGGGGCTCATCTTTGCGATGTTGTCGCCGCTGTGGATCGTGGTGGATTCGCTGGTACTGCCGAGCGAACTGCTGTGGTACACCCTGGCGGGACGGGTGGGACTGCTGCTGGGACTGGTGGGCGTGCTGGCGGTGGCCTACCTGAGCCGCGATCGGATACGCCGCATTCGCTTCAGTGCCGGTATGCTGCTGGCATTGCCTGCGGGCTTTTATCTGTTCGTGCTGATCATCCTGCCCGCAGATCAGGTGCGGAGCCTGGCGGGCTATGGCTTCATACCCTTCCTGCTGGTGGCGGCATTGAGCGTCTTTCCTTTCACTCTGCTGGAGTCGTTCGTTGCCGGCCTCGCCATGCTTGGGTTGTTGGCGTTTTCGCAGGTGATCGAAGGCAGTTGGCTTACCGGTCGCGGGCTGGAGAGTCTCTGGCTGCTTGCAAGTCTGCTGATCGTCTCATTGGCAGCCAACCACTTTCAGCTCAGCCTGCTGCTGCGGCTTTATCGTCAGGCGACGCACGACGCTCTGACCGGGCTCTTCAATCGCGGTGCGTTGGAGGTGCACCTGGAAAAGGTCCAGGCTTGGCAGCGTGACACCGAGGGGCAGGACAGTCTTGGTAGCGTCCCCTGTTCACTGCTGATGGTCGATCTCGATCATTTCAAGCGCATCAACGATAGCTACGGTCACTCGGTAGGCGACAGCGTGCTGTGCCAGTTCGCCGAACTGCTGGTGCGACAGACACGTCGGCATGACTGTGTCGCACGCTATGGCGGCGAGGAGTTCGTCATCATCCTGGTTGGCAGTGGTCAGGCCCGGGCGATAGAAGTCGCCGAACGCATTCGAGACGCCGTAGAAAAGGCTCATTTCACCGGCCGCGACGACCAGTCGATCCCGGTCACGGCCAGTATCGGCGTGACCCGCCTGCAACAGGACGAGCCACCCCAGGAAGCACTCAAGCGTGCCGACGAAGCGCTGTACCAGGCCAAGCGGGAGGGGCGCAACCAAGTGGTAGCGGCGCTGGCATCCATGGACGCCTGAACCCGCTAGCAATCCTCAAGTCCCGCGGCTCGCTGCCGATATCTTGTTCAGGCAATTTAGCGAGCGGGGGCCGAATGCCCAATAATCTACAGCAGGTAGCGCTGCATACCTGGCTGGTGCTGGTGCCTGTGCTGCTGCTTGTCATGGGGGGCATCAACGGGCTGGCAGCCTGGCAACTGCCTGGCGACTGGAAGCCAGCCGGAATCAGCCTGCCCATCATGTTGCTGGTGGGTAGCGGGTTGCTGGCGATGCTGCTGAAACGGAGGCCAGCGGCCCAGTTCTGTGGCGCACTGCTGTTGCCTATAGGGCTGTTTTCGCCAGTGCTGGCGTGGTGGCCGCTCATGGTCCCCGAAGCGTTCATTGCGAATCAAAAGCTCCTTACGCCGGCCACCAGTATCGCCGTATTGATTGCCTCGGTGTGCCTGATGGCGGGTAATGGTTCGGCGCGTGCATGCCTGTTCTGGTGGCTCGGTGGTGTCGTGCTCTTCATGGTCGGCGGGGTGAGCGTTGCGGCGGGGTTATGGCCGGATCTGCTGGCCACCAGCCCGTGGGGTACCGCCTTCGCCACGCCCTTCACTGCCTTGCCTGCGCTGCTGTGTGGCACGACCATGGTGATGATGGCGCGACACTCGACCGTTACTCCGGTCCTGAGCCAATCGATCATCCTGGCTGTTATCGGCGGGGTACTCGCAAGCGGCTTGGCCTGGTATGCCCTTACCTGGCAGCAGCACGATGCCAAGCTACGCCATGCCGCAGAATTGATGTACACCTTCAAAATCAATGCCGAGCGTGTCGTGGACGACCAGCAGCGCGAGATACAGCGCATGGCCGCGCGTTGGGAGCAGTTCGGCGGCTTGCCGCCGCTGAGCTACCGAGAAGCGGAGGTCGATGATCTCTTTCGCGACATGCCGAGCCTGGTCTCGCTGCACTGGCAGTCCGGTGGCAGCGAGCAGTTTCGATGGGGGCGTGAAAGGACCGCTGATTTCCGTTTGTCAGAGTGGGTCGACGGGCACGACTGGTTGCTGGACTGGCTGGCGGTGGGAGGCCCTTATCCGCGCTGGGTGCTGCCGGACGAACAGCACCACGAACTTGCCCTGGTGTCCGTTCCGTTGCTGCTGCCTGCGCATGGCAGGCTGGTCGCAGTTCTCGATCTGACGCTACTGTTTCGCGAGGAAATGAGCTCGCTGATCACTCCGTTACGGCTTTCCTTGCAGCGTAATGCAAGTCTGATGGTGGCCAACCATCGACAGGATGCGTTAAGGGGAGTGGAGCTTCGGCGTGGCTGGGTGGTATTGCCCGGTGGGGCCGCCGTGGAGATGCGAGTCCACGGCGATGGACCGCTGTCGCTCAGCCTGGCGGGCCTGTTGCCGCTGGGGGTGGCCGCCGGCGGTTTGCTGATGAGCTATCTCCTCGCCTTCAGCTTGGGAATGGCTGGCTTGAGCCGTCGCCGCTCGCTGGCGCTGGCACGTACGCAGCGTCACTTGCGTGCCCAGCAGCGTGTGCAGGCATTGATCGCGCGTGACCAACCCCTGGAAGAGACCCTCAAGGCGATCTGCCGGATTATCGAGGCTCAGGTGCCGGGCGGCATTGCCTCCATCATGCTGAGCGATGAGGCCCAGTTGCACTTGGAGCGGATATACAGCGTCAACCTGCCGTCATCCTATTGCGATGCCATCAAAGGCGTGGCGATTGGCCCCGAGAATGGGTCCTGTGGAAGTGCGGCTTACCTTCGCGATTTCGTGATATGCGTCGATATTGCACGCGACCCGCGCTGGAGCGGATACCACGAGCTTGCGGCTCAGCATGGTCTCGCGGCTTGTTGGTCCTATCCAGTGATGAGCAGCGATGCGCGTGTGCTGGGAACCTTTGCCATCTATTATCCCCAGCCGGGCGAGCCTACGCGAAGCGACCGCCGGCGCGTGATCGAGGCGGCCGAGCTGGTTTCGCTGGCAGTGGAGCGCGAACGTAACCGCCAGGCATTGAAGGAGAACGAGCAACGTTATCGTTCCCTGTTCACCTACCACCCGGATGCGGTTTTCTCCCTCGATCTGGAGGGGCACTTCACCTCGGCCAATGCGGCGTGCAGCAAGATCACCGGATACACACTCGAGCAACTCATCGGCTCGCATTTCTCGGCGCTGACGCAACCGCGTGACCTGGAGCGTATCGAGTCGCTCTATCGCAATCTCGACAAGGCCGAAGCGTTCCGCTACTCGGTGACTATCCTCGACCGGGAGGAACGCAGCGTCTATCTCGACGTGACCAACCTGCCCATCGTCGTCAATGACCGTATCATCGGCTTCTATGGCATCGCCAAGGATATGACCGAGCGGCACCGCCGCGAGACGGAGCTGCGTATACTGCAGCGCAGCGTCGAGGCCAGCATCAATGGAATAGTCATTGCCGATGCACGGCAGGCCGGGCACCCTATCATCTATGTCAACGAAGCGTTCGAGCGTATTACCGGCTACCACCGGGACGAAATGCTTGGGCTCAATTGCAGTATCCTGCAGGGCAGCGAAACCGATGCTGAATCCGTGGAGCAGTTGAGGAGGGCCATCGAGGAACAGCGTGAGATCAATGTCACCCTGTGCAACTACCGCAAGGATGGTACGCCATTCTGGAACAACCTCTACTTGGCTCCGGTAAAGGATGGTAAAGGTGTCGTTACCCATTTCGTTGGTATCCAGCACGACATTTCCGAGCGCAAGTCCTACGAGGCCAAGCTGTCGTTCCATGCCAGCCACGATGCGCTGACGGGGCTCGCCAACCGTTCACTGTTCGAGGACCACCTGCTGCACGATGTGCAGTTGGCACAGCGTCACGGCCGCCACCTGGCGGTCCTGTTTCTCGACCTGGATGATTTCAAGCCGATCAACGATAGCCTGGGTCATGAGGTCGGCGACCAAGTATTGATTCAGGTTTCCCAGCGCCTGGCAGATGAGCTGGATCCCGGGGATACGCTGGCGCGGTTCGGCGGCGATGAGTTCGTCATCCTGCTTCCGGCGCTCGATCGTGAGGGCGAGGCCATCCGGTTGACCGAGCGGTTGCTGTCTCGCATTGGCCGCCCCTATCGGGTCGACGACCACGAACTCTACATCGGTGCCAGTGTTGGCATCGCCTTCCTGAAGGAAGGACTGGAAAACCCGGTCGAACTGATCCAGCAGGCCGACATGGCGATGTACCGCGCCAAGCAGAAGGGACGCAACGCCTGGGAGTGTTTCACCAGTGACATCAATGATGAAGTGAGTACGCGCATGGCGCTGCGCAACGATCTGCAGGAGGCGATAGAGGCACAGAACTTCGAATTGCACTACCAGCCTCTGATTGACGCGCGGAGCGGCCGGGTAGCCGGCTTCGAGGCGCTGGTGCGTTGGAAGCATCCTCTCAAGGGGTATCTTTCACCGGGGCTATTCATTCCGCTGGCGGAGGAGACCGGCCAGATCGGGCCGATCAGCGATTGGGTTCTGCGTCAGGCGTGCCGCGATATGTGCCTCTTGGCCGTAGAGGGATATGGCCGGTACCGCGTCTCGGTCAATCTTTCTCCGCTGCAGTTCCGCCGCGCCAATTTCCTGAGTAATCTGCAGCAGGCATTACTGGAGACGGGGCTGTCACCCGATTATCTCGAACTGGAGCTCACCGAGGGCATACTGATGACCGATACCGCATCGGCCATCGAGACCCTGCACTGCCTGCGCGACATGGGCGTGGAGGTTTCCATCGATGATTTCGGTACCGGTTTCTCCAGCCTGAGCTATTTGAAGCAACTGCCGATCGGCAAGATAAAGATCGATCGCAGCTTCGTGCGCGATGTCACCACCAATCGTCATGACAGCGCTATCGTCCAGGGCATCATCTCCATGGCCCACCATCTTGGCTTGATGGTGGTGGCGGAAGGTATCGAGCAGGCGGAGCAGCGCGATTTCCTGGCAGCACATGGCTGCGACGTGTTCCAGGGATTCCTCTTCGCTCGGCCGATGCCTCTCAAGAACTTACGAGCCTACTTGAAGGAACGGGCCGCTGTGCCCAGTCCGATGCAACAAGTGCCGTCTCCGGACAATGACGAGGCGTTCGAGGACGCTCGGTCGTGGCCAAACGATAACCACCAATAACGAACCATTAACAGCTGTGGGGGCAGGATAGCGAGGATGGCGCAGGTACAGGATGAGTTTCTTCGCGTGGGGAGTCCGAGCGAGATCGTGGCGTTGCTGGAGCGGTTGATCCAGCCCGGCGGGGCTTCGATGCTGCTCGACAAGCCCGATAGTACGCCCATGCCGGTAGTGGTCATGGAACAGACGCCGCCGCAATCGCTGCTGCTCGATATCAGCGCCGTACGTGAAATCGCCGGCGAACTCAAGCGTGGTATAGGCTTTAGCTTGCTCGGCCAGGTGCATGGCAAGATGATTCGTACCCCGGTGCTGAAGTCGCTGCAGATCGATGCGGTGGGCGGACGGGTACATTGTCTGTGCGAATACCCTCACTACCTCGAGGAGTTGCAGCGTCGCGAGGCCTTTCGTGCGCGTTTACGCCTGGGTATGGAGGTAGGCGCCATTATCCGCGGCGTCGAGGGCGGTAGTGAGAGTGACATTGCGGTGCAGGGCGACCTCAAGGATCTTTCCCAGCAGGGCTGCCAGCTGGAACTGCCATCCTCGTCAGCAACCCTGCTGGCCGAGGCCGTGCTGGTGGAGATCGAGTTCTGTTTTCCCAACGGTACGCGTTTTTCGGTTCAGGCGGCGCCGCGCCACAAGGTGGCGGATAGTGACCGTCAGGCTCTGCGGGTGGGATTCCACTTCGAGAATTGCACCGCCGAGCAGGAGCGCAAGCTGTGGTTCTTCGTCCGCGAGATTGAGCGTGAGTCGTCACGCTATGGTGATGAACCCGATGTCGGTCGCCTGCCTTCGATGCTCTTCCAGAGCCAGTCCTCCGGGACGTCAACGCCGGTCGGTCGGCGCAACCTGCTGACTTATCCCACTCCCATGGCGCGTCGGCTGGCACGGGTGGCGG
This sequence comes from Halomonas sp. A29, assembly GCF_046723295.1. Taxonomy (NCBI): domain Bacteria; kingdom Pseudomonadati; phylum Pseudomonadota; class Gammaproteobacteria; order Oceanospirillales; family Halomonadaceae; genus Halomonas; species Halomonas sp. A29. The sequence continues at coordinate 13,521 of NZ_JAXQPR010000005.1, read as the reverse complement.
GCTATCTTGATGCGCAGCTGCTCGAGCTGCAGCAGGGTGACGATATCGACTCCGTGCAGCTCTCGCGACACGCCGACATGCTGCTGCAACTGGCCGAGGAAGATATCGAGGCGCTGCTCTTTGCTACTCGCTGCCTGGTGCAGGAGCCTTTGCTGGTGCGTCATGGCCTGGGTGTCGCCGTGCACGCGCTGGCGCTGGCCAACAGCGGCTCGGTGCCGCGGGACGTACGCAAGGCACTGGCCGCCAGTGCCATGGTGCACGACCTGGGTAAAGGGCTTTTGCCACCGACATTGTTGGGGAGCAAGTCGCTGGAGTCCGAAGCCCGTGCCCATCTCACGACACATGTCGAGTTGCTGCAGCAGCGAATGAATGGCTGCCAGTGGCTGTCCCCGAGCATCATGGATGCAGTGGTCACCGGCACCAACGAGCGGCTCGACGGTAGCGGTTATCCGTCAGGAGTAGCAAGCGATAACCTGGCCGAATTGGCACGCATGAGTGCGGTAGTGGATGTAGTCGATGCCATGCGTCGAGACCGCCCCGACCGCCCCGCCTGGCGCATCGATGCCGTATATCGCCATCTCCTCCAGTCACCACAGCTATTTGATCCACGTTGGGTAAGGCGTTATGTACAGCGCTTCGGGCTTCGCCCGGTAGGGTCGCTGGTGCGTTTCTCCGGTGGAGCTCTGGCCTGGATTCAGCGACTCGATCAGCAGGGCAGGCCCTTCCAGGTGCAGCTCAGCGAGGAGATCTCCCCGCCCGGCGAGGCGCTGGGAGAGGTGCTGCGTGGCGATGTCACCTCGCGCCTGGGAGAGATGGTCGAGGAGGTTCCCGTCTCGACATGAACGGTGCGAGCCACGGCTGAAGGGCAATGCCCGGGGGCCGAGATAATGGGTTAGTGCACCTAAAGTTGGCGCGCTGTGAGCCGATAATACGAAATAACCCCTAGGTCGCGGGCTTTTCACCGGAATCGTTGGCGCAAAGCCTGCCAGAATGGCTGCATGAAAAAGGAAGCGTCATGGCTACGATAAGCTCGCTGGGCATTGGTTCCGGGCTCGACCTCAATGGTCTGCTCGATCAGCTCAACGCGGCCGAGCGCAAGAAGCTCGAACCCATCAAGATTCAGCAGAAGAGTCATCAGGCCAAGATATCGGCCTATGGCAAGCTGCAGAGTGCGCTGACCAAGCTGCAGGAAGCGGCTGCGAAACTCAACGACTCGAAATTCTTCCAGAACGTCTCGAGCAATGTGACGGGGAGCGGTGTCAAGGCCGCAGCCAAGTCCGATGCCCCTCCGGGACGCTATTCGGTGAACGTTACCCAACTCGCGACAGCGCAGAGCATTGCCGCAGGTGGCGTGGAGAGCAGAACCTCACAGCTGGGCGGTGGCACCGTCAGCTTGACGCTCGGCAGCGGCGCGCCGATCGATATCGCTATCGCGCCCGGCAAGAGTTCCCTGGAAGATGTCCGCAAGGCAATCAATGACAGCAAGTCGGGTGTGACGGCAACCATCGTCAACGATGGTTCCGGTAGCCCCCATCGCCTGGTCATTACCTCCAACAAGACCGGCACCGAAGCGGCGGTCACGGCCACGTTTTCGGGGGGGCTGGAGGAGCATCTGGGCACGACGCTGGAGACCGTGGTCGAGGCGAAGAATGCATCGCTCAGCGTGAACGGCATCGCCATCACCAGCCAGACCAACCGAGTAGAGGGCGCCATACAGGGGGTGACGCTCGATCTCGAAGAAGTCACTGCCGAAGGCAGCAGCAATACCGTGGTGGTAGAGCGCAACACGCTGGCCATTCGCGAAGCGGTGAGCGGTTTCGTCAAGGCCTACAACGAGCTTCGCAGCACCACTAGTGAGCTGACCCGGTTCAATGCCGATACCGGTGCGGCCGGTGAGCTGCTGGGCGACAGCGCCCTGCGTACCGTCGAGTCGCGCTTGCGTGGCGTTCTCAGTGGCGGGGTCGGCGAGGGCCAATTCCGCATGTTGTCGGACATCGGCATTACCCTGCAGCGTGATGGAACGCTCAAGCTCGATGAAGAGAAGATGAGTGAGATCGTCGCCAACGATCCCCAGGCGCTGTCGGCATTCTTTGCCGGTGAGAACAAGGCGGGTGGGCTGGCCGGCAAGTTGAATGAGACGCTGGACCAGGTATTGCGCGACCGTGGTCTGCTGGACAACGCCAAGCGTGGGCTGGAGTCGAGGATCACCGGCCTGAAGGATCGCCATGAGCGCATGGAGCGCAGCATCGAGCAGACCATACAGCGCTACCGTGTCCAGTTCGGACAGCTCGATGCCATGGTTGCAAGCATGAACCAGGTGAGCGATTACCTGTTCCAGCAGTTCGACATCATGAATGCCCAGCTTGGGCGCAAGAGGTAAGGGGCTGACGCGCGCGGCCTGGCCGATCGCGTGTTGCCGCAGTTGCAAGGTCATGCCACTACAGGAGAATTATCGCCATGACTGTCATGCGAGGAGCAGCCGCTTACGGCCGTGGCGCCGGGGCTTATGCACGGGTCGGAGTGGAAAGCGGTGTGATGGCAGCCAGTCCACATCAGTTGATCGTGATGCTGTTCGACGGTGCCCAGGGCGCCATCCGTGCGGCACGCATCCATATGCAAGCGGGCAACATTGCAGAGAAGGGCAAGTCCATCTCCAAGGCGCTCGATATCGTCAACAATGGGCTGCTGGCAGCGCTGGATACCGAAAAAGGCGGTGAGATTGCCGAGCGGCTCGGTTCGTTGTACGACTATATCAGCCGGCTGCTGCTGGCGGCCAACCTGCACAATGACCAGGAGAGCCTGGATCAGGCCGAGAAACTGCTGGACGATATCGCCTCGGCGTGGCGAGAGATTGGTGGCGCGGGGGGGCAGGGTTGATATGGCCATGTCGACCGCCGGTGCGCTGCTCGATGGCTATGCTCGGCTCAGGCAGCAAGTTGCGATCATGCTAGAGCTGGCTCGGGCCGGCGAGTGGGATGCGCTGATCGAGCGCCAGTCAGGTTATCTGCAGCTTGCCGACCGAATCAGACAGCTCGACCAGGAAACCACGCTTGATCACGAGGGCGTGCAGCGCAAGGCCGATCTGCTGGAAGCGATTCTTGCCGATGACCTGACCATTCGTGAGCAGTTGATGGCGCGTCGCAATGAGCTCGGCCATCTCATGGATACCAGCCGGCGCCAGCGCGACCTGCATCGCAGCTATGGCAAGCAGGCTTCGTCCGTGGTCGAGGCCTCTGACAAGTTTGGCCCGGGGACATCGTGAGTGGCATCACGCCACTGCTCGATACGCTGCTCCACCAGGTGTTGGGCAAGCGTGTCGATACCGCGCCACCGCGTGATTTGACCGAGCCGGTTCGGCCGGTCGACCCGGGCGAGGGCCCCAGGGCGCTGCATAGCGACTCGCGCCTGGATGGTCGTCGTCCGGCCACGGTGCCTCTGCATGGTACGAGCACGCCGGCGCAGCGCGGCGATGCCTTGGTGCCACGCAGCGACACTGCTCAGCCTCCCGCTTCCTCCCAGATCCATTTCAGTCCTTCGGCGCGTACGATCGCCGATCTGCTGGTACGCTTTCCTGCCCCACCCTCGGTGCTGAGCGCAGGCTCACCGCTGATGGCAGCGGGTGAGTCGCCGAGCGCCGCTACCCTGGCCGACCGACTGCAATCTGGCGTGCGCGATAGCGGGCTGTTCTACGAGTCGCACCTATCGCGCTGGTATCGCGGCGAAATGAGCCGACAGCAGCTGGAGGGCGAGCCACAGATGCTGCGTACGCTGCGCTTTGCGCCGGCGCCGGCAGGGTCGGGAAGTACGCCTGCGCAGGCGCTAAACGTGGCCAATGCGCCAACGAATGGTGCGCTGACGTTGGCGCAAGCCGGACAGGCACAGCCCGCTCCAACAACTCCTGGGCAGGTGATGCCGGGGCAGGCAGCTTCGGCAACGAGCTCATACATTGCCACCGAATCGCTCTATCCCGCGGCGGCACGTGGCGAGCGGGCTGGGGGCGAGCTGCCTGCCCCGGCTCTTGGCCAGCTGCGCGATTCGGGACAGCCGGGTGTGGCGCGTAGCGAAGGGATGGAAGCGGCAGGGCGCGAGGCGGCCGAGCAGTTGGCCCGAGTGCGCTCTGCGGCGGGAGAGCCGGTACATGAAAGTCTTCAAGGGCTGGTCAGGCATCAGCTCGAGATGCTGGTCACGCCGGTTCTGCGCTGGGAGGGGGATGTCTGGTCCGGCATCTTCATGGCGCTGATGATCCAACTGCCGGCTGGAGCTCGACATGAACATGAAGAGACCGGACCGGGGGAGGACGAGGCGCAGCAGGAGGCCTGGCATTCAGAACTCCAGCTCTCTGTGCCCAGTCTGGGCGAGATTCGCGTGGCGATGTGGCTGCAGGAGAAGCACGTTCGCCTGCAACTGCTGGCAAAGGATGACGCAACCCTGCAGACCTTGGAAAAAGGGCTGCCGCAATTGGAGCAGCGGCTTCGAAATGCGGGCTTGTCAACGGTACTGGTCGATGCGCGCCCCTGGGAAAGGGATTGGGAGAGGGGGCAGGGATGAAGAAACCGAAGCCTGAGCGCCGCCGCCAGGCGGTAGCGTTAGCCTATCGCGATGGCGATGATGCCCCGCGGGTGTTGGCCAAAGGGTATGGCGACATGGCCGAAAGAATCCTGGCCGAGGCCAAGCGGCAGGGGATCTACGTTCACGATGCACCCGAGCTGGTATCGCTGCTGATGGGGCTGGATCTTGATGAGCGGATCCCCCCGATGCTCTATCAGGTGATCGCAGAACTGCTGGTTTGGGTGTATGAGCTTGGCGAAGCGCAAGAGCTTCGTTGAACCAGTGTTGATTTTTTTGTAAAAAAATGTAACCAGATACACTGCTGCAAAGTTTTGTCAACCCTCCTGTGTGTATTTTTTTATGTTCGTGTACATAGCGTTAACAAAATAGTTCTTGAGGCTTAGCAAGCTCATCTTTTTGGCTGAGCTTGGCTTGCGTTGAAAGAGGTTGGCAGGTAACAAAACAGTGGTCACAATGCTTCTTGTGTGAGATATGTCCTTATCGGGAGCTGCCTGGCTGCTTCGTTGCGTAACACGACGTATCTCTAGGCCGTAGTCCTGAATAAGTACGTTACAAGAAAACAAAGGACACGCGAATCAACAGCGTGCAGGGAAACTGAATGATGAACACGAATCACCTGGATGAGATCCAGGAGCTGAATCTTGCCTATCTGTTGCTGGCACAGCGCCTGCTGAACGACGACCGCGCGGCGGCCATGTTCCGTCTCAAGATCGATGACGAAACCGCCGATCTGCTCGTGTCGCTCGGCGCCGCCCAACTGACCCGCCTGGCCCGCACCAACCAGTTGCTCTGCCATTTCGGCTTCGATGGTGCCGAGCAGCTGCGTCAAGTGGTCCACAACCCCCGTGACAATGGATTGTCGCAGTTTCACGCCTCGCTGCTGATGGCAGGTCGTGAAGCCGTATCCATGTCACGGGGGGTGTGAGCGATGCCGCAGAAAAGCCTCGTCGAGGAGATGCAGCAGGTTCAGCTTGCCATCGAGCTGATCGAACTTGGTGCCCGGCTTCAAGTGCTGGAAACCGAGACCGATTTGAGTCGAGCCCGGCTGATTCGCCTGTTCAAGGAAGTGCGTGGCATGTCGCCGCCCAAGGGCATGCTGCCTTTCTCTACGGACTGGTTCATCACCTGGCTGCCGAACGTGCATGCCTCGCTGTTCTATAACATCTATCGTCGTCTGCTCAGTGAGCAGAAGTGCGAGCGGATGCAGGCCTTCGTCACCGCTTATCGGCTCTACAATGAGCAGGTGAGTATTGACCAGGCCGACCCGGTGCTGGGGCTGACCCGGGCCTGGACCCTGGTCAGGTTCTTCGAGAGCGACCTGCTGCAGCTCTCCACCTGCACCCATTGCAGTGGCCACTTCGTTGCCCATGCCCATACCCCGGACCATGACTACGTCTGTGGAATCTGCATGCCGCCCTCCCGTGCCGGCAAGACCCGCAAGCGCCGTGAGCGTGAGGCGGAGGAAGCCGTTGGCCTCGAGGTCGCACTCAAGCGGGTCGGTTGATCCCGAGTTTGCCAGCTGTGAGCCCCTCAAGACGCCGCCCTCGGGCGGCGTCTTGCTGTCTGCCTGTATGAAACGAACCGACGATCGAGTTGGCACGCTCTTTTTGGCCATCAGGCCTCAAGTGTGGCCACGCTTGGCCGATATGCAGTGATAACGACGGCTTACATCCAATAAAGGGTATCGGTTGTGCTGATTCTACTGGGTTACCTCGTAGTCATGTTGTGTGTCTTCGGCGGCTTCGTGCTTGCCGGGGGCTTTCTTGGGCCGCTCTATCAGCCGACCGAGCTGCTGATGATCGGTGGGGCTGGGGTCGGTGCCTTCATCGCTGCCAACAATGGCAAGGCGATCAAGGCCACCTTCAAGATCATTCCCAAGCTGCGGCGTACCAAGAAGTACAACAAGGAAATGTACATGGAACTGTTGGCAGTGCAGTTCAAGCTGCTGACCAAGGTCCGACGCGAGGGCATGCTCGGCATCGAGCGCGATATCGACACACCCGAGGAGAGTGCACTGTTCCAGGAGCACCCCAGGGTGCTGGCCGATCCGATGATCATGAACTTCCTGACCGACTACCTGCGCCTGATGGTCGCTGGTGGCATGGATCCCATGGAAATCGACGAACTGATGCTCCATGAGATCGAGACCTTCGAGCAGGAGGCCCACATTCCGGCGGATGCCATCGCCAAGGTGGGCGATGCAATGCCCGCGTTCGGCATCGTTGCGGCTGTCATGGGGGTGGTGAAGGCGCTGACCTATGCCGATGCCGGGCCCGAGCAAATGGGTGAAATGATCGCCCACGCCCTGGTGGGTACCTTCCTCGGCATCCTGATGGGCTATGGCTTCATCAATCCGGTGGCCAGCAGCATCGAGCGCCAGATCAAGGAAGCAGAAAAGATGCTCCAGTGCATTCGCATCACGCTGCTGGCCAGTTTGCACGGCTACGCGCCACAGCTGGCGGTGGAGTTCGGTCGCAAGGCACTGCACACCGCCGAACGGCCAGGGTTCACCGAGCTTGAAACCTATGTACGTAACGCCAAGTCGGGTGCGGCAGCAGAATGAGCGCAGGCGGCGACAAGCGTCCGATTGTCATTCGGCGCAAGAAAGTAGTCCACGCCCACCATGGTGGAAGCTGGAAGATCGCACTGGCCGACTTCATGACGGCTCTGATGGCGCTGTTCCTGGTGATGTGGATTCTCTCTGTGGCTAGCGACGAGCAGCGCCAAGGAGTAGCAGACTACTTCAGCACACCCCTGACTGGTGCCATCTCTGGTGGGGATCGTTCTGGCAGCACCCAGGTCATCCCGGGAGGAGGGCCGGATCCGGCTCACAGCGATGGCGAGCGCAGCCGCATCGACACCCGGGAGTTCTCGCGTCCGAGTGAGCAGCAGCGGCGCTTCTTCATGGACTTGCAACGTCGTATCGAGGCGGTGATCGAGGCCGACCCCGAGCTGCGTGAGCTGCGCCAGCAGATGCGTTTTGACCTCACGCCCGAGGGACTGCGTATCCAGTTGCTCGATACCGAGCAGCGACCGATGTTCGATGTCGGCAGCGACCGGGTGGCCCCCTACATGCGCAACCTGCTGCGTACCATCGCGCCGCTGCTCAATGATCTGCCGAACTACCTGAGCATTGGTGGGCATACCGATAGTCGACCCTACGCCGGAGGTTACCGCGGCTACAGCAACTGGGAGTTGTCCAATGACCGAGCCAATGCCTCTCGCCGTGAGCTCGTTGCCGGTGGGTTCGATTCGGACAAGCTGCTGCGGGTATCAGGTTTCGCCGATCGTGTGCTGTTACCCGATACCGACCCGTTCGATGCGGACAACCGCCGGATCGAGCTGCTGGTGCTGTTGCCAGAGGTGGCGGAGTACATCCGTCGGCCGAGCATCCTGAACGGTCCAGGCGTGCCGAGCCCGATGAGTACGCGTCTTGAAAGCGAAGTCGATCTGGCACCCGTACAACAATTTACTGAAGGCCTGCGCCGTACTCTCAATCCCGAGTAGGGAACACGAGTAAGGCGCCAGACAAACCAATTTTGACACCAGGTGGTGAGGCGCATGGATATCACAGATTTCTATGACACTTTCTTCGAGGAAGCCGAAGAGCTGCTGGCCGACATGGAGCGCTACCTCCTGGAGCTAGATGTGGACGAGCCGGATACCGAGCAGCTCAACGCGATCTTTCGCGCGGCCCATTCGATCAAGGGCGGTGCCGGTACGTTCGGTTTCGATGTGCTCCAAAGGACCACGCATCTGTTCGAGAACCTGCTCGACCATACCCGCAAGGGCGAGCTCACGCTGCGCCGGGATATCGTCGATACCTTTCTGGAAACCAAGGACATGCTCAGTGATCAGCTAGATGCCTATCGTAACGGCAACGAGCCCGATCAGGAGGCCTTCGAGCGCATCTGCCAGACGCTGCAGCGCTTGGCGCTGGAGGAGATTGGACAGGACCTGGAGGAGGGTGCATCCGCTGCGCCGACGCCCAAGCCTGAGACGGAGTCTGTGCCGGAACCCGTTGCCACCAGCGAACAAGCGGAAGCGAACGGGTCGAATCACTGTATCGTGACGCTGCTCAACGTGGCTGAGAAGGATCGCCAACTGCTCGTCGAGGAGTTGGGGCAACTGGGAGAGGTCGTGGCCCATGGTGGCGATGAAGCATGCTATGAGGTGACGCTCGCTTCCTCGGTCAGCAGCGACGACATCGAGGCGGTGATGTGCTTCATCGTCGATGCCGACCAGGTCAATGTGCGTGCCGCCGAGGTCGCGCTTTCACCCCAGGGTGAGCCGACGGCAGACGCGACGGCACAACCGGAGTTTGCCCAGATGGTGGCGGCACCGCCTGCCGAGCCCGTAGCAGAGCAGCCGAAGGCTGCGGCTCCTGCCAAACCCGTTGACGATGCCAAGCCGGTCAAGGCGAAGAACAAGGCCAAGGGTGGTGGGGAGTCGACCTCGATCCGGGTCTCGGTCGACAAGGTCGACCAGATCATCAACCTGGTGGGTGAGCTGATCATCACCCAATCGATGCTCGACCAGACCGTCAGCGAAATGGAGGGTGTCGCCGACAGCGCGCTGCTCAACGGCATGAGCCTGCTGCAGCGCAATGCTCGGGATCTGCAGGAATCGGTCATGTCGATCCGCATGATTCCGATGGATTTCGTCTTCAGCCGCTTCCCTCGGGTGGTACGCGAGACGGCCAGTAAGCTGGGCAAGGAGATCGAGCTCACCACCGAAGGCGAGTCCACCGAACTCGACAAGAGCCTGACCGAGCGCATCATCGACCCGCTGACGCACCTTGTGCGCAACAGCCTCGATCACGGCATCGAGCCGCCCGACGTCCGTGAGGCGGCCGGCAAGCCCCGCACAGGCAAGCTGGTGCTTTCGGCCAAGCACCAGGGTGGCAACATCATCATCGAGGTGATCGACGATGGTGCCGGCCTCAACCGCGACAGGCTGCTGGCCAAGGCGCGTGAGAACGGCCTGCCCGTTTCCGACACCATGAGCGATGACGAGGTATGGCAACTCATCTTCGCCCCGGGCTTCTCCACGGCCAAGGAAGTGACCGACGTCTCCGGGCGAGGGGTCGGCATGGACGTGGTCAAGCGTAACATCCAGGGCATGGGTGGCCACGTGCAGATCATGTCCAGGTTTGGCGAAGGGACCACCATCCGCATCGTGCTGCCGCTGACATTGGCAATTCTCGACGGCATGTCGATCAAGGTCGGCAACGAGATGTTTATCCTGCCTCTGTCCGCCGTGCTCGAATCCCTGCAGCCGGCCAAGGAAGACCTGTACGCCATGGCTGGTGACGATGTGGTGCTCAAGGTGCGCGACGAGTACCTGCCGGTCGTGGCGGTGCATGAGGCACTGGACGTGCCGAAGGCCAAGACCAAGCTCACCGAGACTATCGCTGTCATCGTGCAGGGCGAAGGACGTCGTTATGCCCTGTTGGTGGACGACCTGGTCGGCCAGCAGCAGGTGGTGGTCAAGAACCTGGAAACCAACTACCGCAAGGTGCCGGGGGTATCGGCCGCGACCATCCTCGGCGATGGCAGTGTGGCGCTCATCCTTGACATCACCGGCCTGCATCGCCTTAGCCGGGCCAAGAAGGAGAAACGCCGGCCCGAGCGGGGATTGCAATCACTTGAAGTCCTCACCGACAAAGCGCTGGAGATCTGATCATGAACCAGACGAACGTTGCAACACTGGCTGCAGCCGAAGCTCATAACCGTGAATTCCTGGTGTTCTCACTGGGCGATGAAGAATACGCCGTCGATATCCTCAAGGTGCAGGAGATTCGTGGCTACGAGAACGTCACGCGAATCGCCAACGCGCCGGACTTCATCAAGGGCGTGACCAACCTGCGCGGGGTGATCGTGCCCATCGTCGACCTGCGCATCAAGTTCCACCTCGACAAGGTGGAGTACGGCGGCCAGACCGTCGTTATCGTGGTCAACGTCGAGGACCGGGTCGTCGGTATCGTCGTCGATGGCGTATCCGACGTCATGACCCTTTCGCCCGACCAGATCAAGCCAGCCCCTGAATTCGGCGTGACCTTGTCGTCGGACTTCCTCAGCGGGCTGGGCAGCCTGGAGGATCGCATGCTGGTCATCGTCGATATCGACAAGCTGCTGACCAGTGACGAGATGGAGCTGGTCGAACGCGTGGCTGAGTGAAGCGAGGCCGAACTCAAGTTTGCCTTGCCCTGGCCGATGTTCGTATTGAAGAAGACGATTTTCGCCCGCCGCTCATGAGGAGATGACGTGAAGTATCTCGACAACCTGACAGTTCGGGCCAGTTGGTTTCTGGTGTTGCTGTTTTTCGGTGCGATGCTCGTCGTGCTGAGTGCCCTGGGCCTTTATGCACTGCAGCAAGGCAGTACCGCCGTCGCTGCCATGGCGCCGCATGCGGGGGAGTCGGGCACCGCCTACCAGACTGCATTTACCGCCACTGCCGACCTCATGCGCATGGCGATCGTCATCGTGCTGGCGGGGTCGGCAGTGGTGATGGGCATCGTGGTTTGGGGTATCAGCGTCAATGTGCTGCGGCCGCTCGCCCGCCTGGTCGGGTATTTCGAGGGCTTGGCTCAGGGTGACCTCTCCCAGCCGGTGGAGAATCGTGGCAACAACGAGATTGGGCGTCTCTTCATCTCGCTGAAGCGCATGCAGGACGGGCTTTCCAAAACCGTCGGGACGGTACGCAGCAGCAGCGAAGGTATCTATGTCGGGGCTCAGGGTATCGCCGAAGGCAATGGTGAGCTGTCGTCTCGTACCGAGCAGCAGGCAGCCTCGCTGGCAGAAACCGCTTCCAGCATGGAAGAACTGGCCTCCACCGTGGAGCAGAACGCCGACAATGCGCGTCAGGCCAGCCAGTTGGCCGCCGAGGCATCGCGCACTGCCGCTCAGGGTGGCGAGGTGGTCGGTGAGGTCGTCTCGACCATGCACGACATCAGCGAAAGCTCGCACAAGATGTCTGACATCATCGGTGTCATCGACACCATCGCCTTCCAGACCAACATTCTGGCGCTGAATGCCTCGGTGGAGGCGGCACGTGCCGGCGAGCACGGCCGTGGCTTCGCCGTGGTGGCCCAGGAAGTGCGCAGCCTGGCCGGGCGCAGCGCATCGGCGGCGGGTGAGATCCGTGCCCTGATCAAGGCCTCTCTGGAGACAGTGGATGCCGGTACCGCACGGGTGGACCAGGCCGGACAGACCATGGGCGAGATCGTCGCGGCTGTGCAGCGCGTCAGCGACATCATGGACGAGATCGCCTCGGCCTCGCTGGAGCAGAGCAATGGCATCGGCCAGGTCAACCAGGCCGTGACCCAGATGGACCAGGTGATCCAACAGAATGCGACCTTGGTGCAGCAGGCGGCCACGGCGGCGACCCAGCTCGAGGCCGAGGCCGCTCGCCTGCGCGAGGCCGTGCTGCGTTTCCGCCTGGTCGGGCAGGCGGGCGAGACACAGTCCAGGGCGGGAGGGCAAGCCGGTGCGGCCCGCCTGGTAGCGCCGCAGCAGGATCCGTTACCGGCCAAGCGCCAACAGGACATGAAGCATCGTCAGGACGAAAAATCTCAAGAAGAAGAGTGGGCCTCGTTTTAGGGCCATAGCACCATTACGACGCAGGGACGGGGTCATGCCAGTCGCCGTTCCGCCTCTGAGCGAGCCGAATCGGCAAGGAAACCACAATGCGCAACAATCAGCCGGTGACACAGCGGGAGTACAAGTTGGACGATCGGCAACTGCTGATCACCCGCACCAACCTCAAGGGACAAATCACCTTCGCCAATGACGCTTTTGTCGAGGTGAGTGGCTACAGCCGTGAGGAGTTGATCGGTTCGCCGCACAACCTGATCCGTCACCCCGACATGCCACCGGAGGCTTTCGCCGATCTGTGGCAGACGATCAAGCTCGGCGATACCTGGCAAGGGGTGGTCAAGAACCGTTGCAAGAACGGCGACCACTACTGGGTACGGGCCACGGTCACACCGATCATCGAGGATGGGCAATGCCTGGGATACACCTCGGTGCGCACGATGGTCGAGCCGGCTGCCGTCGAGGTGGCGGAGCATGTCTATGCGCAGTTGCGCAAGGGCCGCTCAGGCTTCGCCATTCGCCAGGGGCAGGTGGTGCGCCGTGGTCCGTTGGGCTGGCTTGGGCGTATCAACCTGCACTCCATCCGTGCTCGGCTCTCGATGCTCACCGTCTCGGCATTGCTGCTGCTCGCCATCAGTGGCGGCGTCGGCCTCTATGGGTTGCAGGCATCGGGCGAGCGCTTGGCGGAGCTGAACCGAGACGGCCTGCAGGACGTGATTCGGCTGCAACAGCTCGGTCAACTGGTCAACGAGGGGCCGCAGCGCCTTACCGCCGAGCAGCGCATGGAAATCCTTAGCCAGCGGCACCAGCATGCCGATGAGCTTTCCAGCATCGCCGAGCAGCTTTCAGGGCTATGGAGAGAATACCTGGACCGCGAGGTCAACCGCACGCCGGTGGCGATGGAGTTCGATGGCTCGCTGACGAGCTTTCTGAACGAAGGCTTGACTGCCATGGCCGACTCGCTGGCTGGTGAAGAAGCCTTCGATGCCATGATGGCGCTCAACAACAATACGGCTGGTCTGAGGGAACAAGCGGAAACGCTGACGCTGCTGGTGAACCAACTGATCGATCAGCAGCGTGTCGCCGCGCTGGGTATGGCGGAAGAGGCCGAGCGCGGGCAGCAGCAGATACTTGCCGGCCAGTTGGGCTTCATGGCGCTTGGCTTCGTGCTGTTGCTTGTCATCAGCATCTGGATCATGCGGGCGATTACCCGGCCGGTGCGCCGCGCTGCCGACTTCACCCTGCAGATCGCCTCGGGCAACCTGGCGGTAGCGACGCCGAAGCAGAGCCGTGACGAGATTGGCGCTCTGCTGGGCTCGCTGGACACCATGCGCAAGAGTCTCTACAGCACCACCCA
>NZ_JAXQPR010000004.1:388153-449590 GCF_046723295.1 Halomonas sp. A29 | reverse complement strand
ATCGTCGGGCTGGCCCACAGCCCCATCGCCCAGCGGCGCATGGCACTCTACCGCGGCGTGGTCTCGCTGCCGTTCGACACCAGCACGATGGCGGCCAGCGAACTCAACGACCGGGCGCTGGCGCTACTGGTGGAGAAGGGGATTGCCGAAGCGGGGGATCATGTCATCCTGACCCGGGGCGATCACATGAACGCCCACGGTGGGACCAATACCCTGAAGATACTCGATGTCTCCGAGAAGCACGGATTGGCCTGATTTTTGTATACAGGAAGTCGGTTTCGTGTGGCCAGGATGGGCGAAACATGCGAAGGTAAGCTCATGAACAAGGGATGAGGGTCACTCATGAGCACTACCTGGCAGGACGAAATTGCCGCCGAGACGCGTGCCGGAGGGCGGATCAGCGACCGCTTCATCGTCGACAAGGTGCGCAGCGCTGTACTGACGCAGCGCTTGCCGCCCGGTACTCGCCTGCCGGAAGTGGCGCTGGGCGATATCTTCGGCGTCAGCCGCTCGGTGGTGCGCAAGGCCCTGACCCGGCTGGCTGCCGATCATGTCGTCAGCCAGCAGCCCAACCAGGTGGCTCGGGTGCGCGCGCCGAGCATCGAGGAAACCCGCGAGACCTTTGCCGCCCGCCGTCTGGTAGAGGGCGAGGTGGCGGCGCTGCTGGCGGGCCGCCTCGACAGCGAGCGACTGGCGACCATCGAATCGCTGATCGAGCAGGAGGCCGATGCCCATGCCCGTGGTGATGAAGCCACGCGTATCGAGCGTTCGCTGGCCATTCATCATCTGCTGGCCGAGCATTCGCCCAACCGGGTACTCGGGGCCATGCTGACCGATCTGATCCTGCGCACCTCCATTGTCATCGCGCTGTACAAGCGTGCAGGGCTGGCCAGTTGCTACCTTGCCGAGGACCACCCGACGCTGTTCACCCACCTGCGTGAGGGCGATGGCGAGGCGGCGCGGCGTTGCATACACGACCACCTCCAGGCACTGGAGGGGCTGCTTGATCTGTCCATCCGCGAGACGCGTATCGACTTGATGGCGATCCTCGGGCAAGGTGAAGGTGCCAAAGTGAGCCTGAGCAAGTGATATGACGCTGCCCCTTCATGGTTCATTTGCCGTTCGGCTGGCGCAGGGCCTCATCCTGGCCATGCTGCTGGCCTGGCAGCAACCGCCGGCTGCAGCCGACGAGGCCTCGACGCTCCAGCGTGCTCCGCTGGAAATTCACGTAGGCGAGGAGCGCCACCGGCTGGAGGTGGAGCTGGCGCGCACCTCGGCCGAGCGGCAGAAGGGCTTGATGGATCGTGACCACCTTGCCCCGGAGGCCGGCATGCTGTTCCTCTACCAGGAGGCACAGCCGCCCCAGGGCGGTTTCTGGATGTACCGCACCCGCATTCCGCTAGATATCGCCTTCATCGATGTAGACGGCCGTATTGCCGCCCTGCATACCATGCAGCCGTGTGCTTCGCGCAACCCCTACGACTGTCCGGTCACCGTGGCCGGCGCTGTCTACCACGCCGCGCTGGAGGTCAACGCCGGCTACTTCGAGGCGCGTGGCATCGAGGAAGGCGCCTGCGTGAGCTGGCCTGGGAGCCAGGGGAGCTGCCCGTCAGCGGCCGAATAAGGCCCGGAAACGAATCACGATCAGCGCCACGCCGGCGATGACCATGGCGCCACCGAAGGCGATGTGGGCGTTCAGGCTTTCCCCCAGCAGTATGATGCCCAACACCACGGCGCCCGCCGGGACCAGCAGGCTCAGCGGGGCCAGCCGGCTCACCGGATGGCGGCGCAGCAAGCCGTACCATATGCCGTAGGCAACGATCGACGACATCACCGCGGTATAGAACACCGCTCCCCAACCGAACCAGCCGGCAGCCGCCATGGCGTCGAACTGGTCGCGCTCGAACCACCAGGAGCCGAGTGCCACCTGGGGCACGGCGAACAGCGCGGTCCAGCCTGCCAACCCCATGGGGGCGATATTGGGCCCCTTCTTGATCAACAACTGCGACACTGCCCAACCGAATGCGCTCAGCAGCAGCAGAGCCATGGGCAGCGGTGAGGGCAGGCTGGGGCCGCCAGCCAGAACCATCACCCCGCCGAATGACAGCACGAGTCCGACCAGCCGCTTGGCGCTCAGCCTCTCGCCCAGGAAGATCACCGCCAGCAGCGTGGCGAAAGGCGTGCCCATCTGCACCAGCAGTGCACCGGTGCCGGCCTCTGCATGCCCCAGGCCAATGAACAGCAGGGCGAAGTGCAGGGTACCGAAGGTGGCCGACAGCAGTACCAGAAAGGGCAGTTGGTGTCGCGCCACGGGATGGAAGGGCACCAGCAAGGCTGCCACCAGCAGGAAGCGCAGGGTGGTCAGCAGCAGCGGCGGCAGTTCCTGAACGCCCAGCTTGATGACGATGATGTTGAGAGCCCAGATCGCAACGATCGAAAGGCCCAGCAGCAGGTCGCGCAGCGGCACGGCAGGTCCTTGCAGTGGCCGTGCCCATGAACATGTCGCTTGATGTCATGGGGCTCGGCAGTTGAGTTAATGCTCCGCACGTCATGGCCTCCACGGGAGAGGCACATGGGTAGAAAGAAGTGCGGCTACGGTCGGCAATGATATCGACTTTCCCTTTCGAGAAAAAACGCTCTCACCGGCCTGCTGGATATGATCGTAGCGCTTGCAACGCAATCTTCCTGTTCCAGCCATCCGATTTGCGCAAAAAAAGGGCGCTGAGGGTGGCACGCTGGCTAATGGTTCGGAGCTTCATTGGAGCAGCCGATAGCCGCTCTATTCGAATGGGGTGGCTACCGTGGGCTATTATTATACCAAAGTATACTCCCTGGGCTTGTTACATTTTAAATATGTGAAAACAAAGAGTTGAGCGTACTGTGTTAATCGATTAAGACATTTTTTGAATTGCTGGAACGTCAGCTCGCTGTCATGACTTGCAGTCATCCTTGGCATGAACTAAAAAAATGTAACCGATTACATTTTGGCATGGGAGAAGGATAAAAAAACCATGGCGATAGAGAACGGATGGTAAATATCTACACCATCTGCAAGGGATCCTTGTGTATTCGGGTGAAAGAACAATTCATCATAACGAGACAAGAGACGCATATGGATATCCCCACTCGACTTTTCAAGTGGAAGTTTTCTGCCATGATGGTGGCAGGAATCATGACGGCTGCCGGCATGAATCACTCGGCTATTGCCCAAGAGGATGCCACGGAATTTCCGATTGCCGTGCAGATGTACACACTGCGCGACTTCGGTGATCTTGAGGAGCAGTTGGCTGCCGTCAGGCGTTCGGGTGTTCAAGCCATAGAGACCGTGGGCACCCAGGGCGTCAGCGCAGAGGAGCTCGATGCCCTGCTCGCTGAGCATGAGCTGAAGGTGATATCCAGCCATGTCCCGTTGGACGATTTGAGGAATCGCCTGGATGAGACGGTCGCCTTCAATCGTACGGTTGGCAACGACGTCCTGACCCTGCCTTATCTCGACGAACAGGCGCGACCCACCGACGCCGAGGGCTGGCAGGAACTAGGGCGTGAACTCGGCGACATCGCCTCCCAGTTGAGCGAGGAGGGTTTCCGGCTTGCCTACCATAACCACGACTTCGAAATGGAGATTCTCGAGGATAAAACCGCGCTCGAGCATATGCTCGATGCCGCCGGGCCTGAGCTGCTGGTGGAGCTTGATGTCGCCTGGGTCGCGCGTGGCGGCCTGGACCCTGCCGAATACGTAACGCGCGTGGAGGACAGATTGTTCGCCGTTCATGCCAAGGACAATGCTTCCCAGGGTACTGCCGAGGAGGAGCGGGGTTTCGCCACCCTGGGTCAGGGCGTGCTGGATTGGGATTCGTTACTTCCCGCCATCGATCGAGCCGGGGTGGAGTGGTACATCATCGAGCACGACATGCCGCTCGATGCCGAAGCCGTCATCACCGAAGGCCACGACTTTCTGCGTAGCGAACTCGCGACGCTCAGTGACGAGTGAACCGTAACGCTCTCCACGTAGACGATCATGAGGCACGTCATGACGACTGATCCCATCGACCGGCGCGATTTGCTGCGCCATACCGTGACCGGCATTGGCGGATTGGCCGCAGTGGCTGCCTTCGGTACGCGTGCGCTCGCCGAGCAAGGCCTGACGACACGTGAACTCAAGGGCAATATACGCCATGCCGTGGCGCGCTGGACCTTCGATTTCCTGTCTCTCGAAGAGCTCTGCCAGCTAGCGGGACGAGTGGGCATTTCGGCCATCGACCTGGTGGGGCCGGAGGAGTGGCCAGTACTGAAGCGGCATGGGCTCGACGCTTCCATGTGCAATGGTGCGGAACTGAGCCTGGAGGATGGCTGGGGGGACGCCCGCTTTCACTCGGCGCTGGTCGAGCGCTATCTCGCCCACATCGACCTTGTCAGCGAGGCGGGCTACACAAACCTGATCTGCTTCAGCGGCAACGCACGCGGCATGGGCCCGGAGGTGGGGTTGGACAATGCCGAGGTCGGCTTGAAGCATATTCTGGGCCGAGCCGAGGAGAAAGGTGTCGTGCTGCAGATGGAACTCTTCAACAGCAAGGTCGACCATCCCGACTACCTGTGTGACAACTCCGCCTGGGGAATCGAACTCTGTCGTCGTCTGGATTCGCCCAGCTTCAAGCTGCTCTACGACATCTATCACATGCAGATAAGCGAGGGTGACATCATTCGCACCATTCGCGAAAACCATCGTTATTTCGGTCATTACCACACGGCCGGAGTACCCGATCGGCACGAAATAGATGCCAGTCAGGAGCTCAACTATCCGGCTATTTGTCGTGCAATACGGGACACCGGGTATCAAGGGTATGTCGCGCAAGAGTTCATCCCCGACCGAGAAAATGCCCAAGAGAAGTTCGAGTCACTGCAGGCAGCGGTACAACTCTGCGACGTATGAATCGACGTAAGTAATATCAAGTTATTTCTACAATAAAGGTAGCGCGCCATGGCAAATAATCACTACGACGCCATCGTGGTTGGTTCAGGTATCAGCGGCGGCTGGGCCGCCAAGGAATTGACCGAAAAAGGGCTCAAGGTCCTGCTGCTGGAGCGCGGGCGGAACATCGAGCACGTCAAGGATTACCAGAATGCGCACAAGGAGATCTGGGACTATCCGCACCGCAACCACGCCACTCAGCAAATGAAGGAGAGATTTCCGGTACTGCAGCGCGACTATCCGTTGAACGAGTCGACCCTGGGCCTCTGGGCCGACGAGCAGGCCAGTCCCTATGTGGAAAGAAAGCGCTTCGACTGGTTTCGCGGCTACCACGTGGGAGGCCGCTCGCTGATGTGGGGGCGGCAGAGTTACCGGCTCAGTCCCATGGACTTCGAGGCCAATCAGCGCGAGGGGATAGCGGTCGATTGGCCCATTCGCTATGAGGACCTGGCGCCCTGGTACGACTATGTCGAACGCTTCGCTGGCATCGCCGGAACGCGTGAGGGGCTCGATATCCTCCCTGATGGCGAGTTCCTGCCGCCCATCGAACTCAACTGTGTGGAGAAGGATGTCGCCAAGCGCATCGAAGAGGCCTTCGATGGTCGCCGCCGCCTGATCCACAGTCGGGTGGCCAACATCACCCAGCCGAAGCCCGAGCAGAATCGGGTCGACTGTCAGTATCGCAACAAGTGCTGGCTGGGCTGCCCCTACGGTGCCTATTTCAGCACCCAGTCGGCCACGCTGCCGGCGGCGATGAAGACGGGCAACTTGACGCTGCGACCCTTCTCGATCGTCAGTCAGGTGCTGTACGACAAGGACCGCCAGCGCGCCCGCGGCGTCGAAGTGATCGACGCGGAGAATCACCAGACCTATGAATACACCGCCGATGTGGTGTTCCTGAACGCCTCGGCATTCAACTCCACCTGGATCCTGATGAACTCCGCCACCGACGTCTGGGAGGGTGGCCTGGGCAGCAGCAGCGGCGAACTGGGCCACAACGTGATGGACCATCACTTTCGCTGCGGTGCCAGCGGCGACGTGGAGGGTTATCTCGACAGGTACTACTTCGGGCGGCGCCCCGCCGGCTTCTATATTCCCCGCTTTCGCAACGTCGATGACGAACGGCGCGACTACGTGCGTGGCTTCGGTTACCAGGGCGCGGCGAGTCGCCTGAGCTGGGATCGTGAGATCGCCGAACTCAACATCGGCGTCGAACTCAAGCAAGCGCTCAGCCAACCGGGGGGGTGGACCATCGGCATGACCGGCTTCGGCGAGATGCTGCCCTATCACGAGAACCGTATTTCCCTTGATCACAGTGTGCGCGACAAGTGGGGCTTGCCGGTGCTGGCGGTCGACGTGGAACTCAAGCAGAACGAGCGCGACATGCGCGTGGACATGGTCCAGGACGCCGTCGATCTGCTCGAAGCCGCCGGGGTACGCAACGTCAAGGGCGAGGAACGCGACTACGCGCCGGGCATGGGCATTCATGAGATGGGTACCGCCCGCATGGGGCGCGATCCGTCGACCTCGGTGCTCAATGGCTTCAACCAAGTGTGGGACGCCCCCAACGTCTTCGTCACCGATGGTGCCTGCATGACGTCTTCCTCCTGCGTCAATCCGTCCCTGACCTACATGGCCCTGACCGCCCGGGCGGTGAACCATGCGGTGGAAGAGCTCAAGCGGGGGAACCTCTCATGAACCGTCGTGAACTGTTGAAGATGATCACCGTAGCCACCGGCACGGCGCTGGTGGGTGGCAACTCGCTGCTCGCGTTCAGCGCCCTCGGTGAGCCCGACCGAGGATTCAGTGACGCGGATATCGAGCGCCTGAATGAACTGGCCGAGACCATTTTGCCGCGTACCGATACGCCCGGCGCCAAGGACGCCGAGGTAGGCGCCTTCATGACCGTCTTCGTCAGCGCCTGCTACACACCGCAGGAGCGGAGCCTGTTCCGCCATGGCCTGGCCCAGATCGAGGCGCGCAGCCGCGCGGCGCACGGGCGTGGCTTCCTGGAGCTGGACGACGAGCAGCGGCGCGCCCTGGTGGTCGAGCTGGATCGCGAGGCCAAGGCGCAGGTCGAGGCGAGCGGCGAGCCGCACTACTTCACGCTGATGAAGCAACTGACACTGTTCGGATTCTTCACATCAGAAGTGGGAGCGACGCAAGTGCTGCGCTACGAGGCCACTCCGGGCCGCTATGACGGCTGTACGCCCTACGAGGAAGGAGAGCCCGCCTGGGCGACCACTTGACCCGGCTACTGCCCAATCCGATTGAGACATTCTGGAGAGAAGACACGATGCAACGACCGACATTCCTGTTTTTGCCGACTCCCCTGACGCTGGTTACCGGCACCAGCCTGATGGCGCTCGCTGTCGTGGCCGCCAGCGCCGACGCCACGTCGAACGAGGCGCTCGAGCCTTGGCAGCAGGCTGAAAAGACCGAGGTGTGGGAGCCCGTGCCACCCGTCGTCGAAGCTCCGGTAGGTGGAGTGCCGTCGGATGCCATCGTGCTGTTCGATGGCAGCGATCTGAGCGCCTGGGAAGCCGAGGAGGGTGGCTCCGCGCCCTGGCAGCACGAAGGCGAGGCCATGACGGTGGAGCGTGGCGCCGGGGGCATTCGCACCCGGCAGGAGTTCTGCGACGTGCAGTTGCATCTGGAGTGGCGCACGCCCGTCGATATCGAGGGCATGGACGGCCAGGACCGTGGCAACAGTGGTGTGTTCCTGCAGGAGCGCTACGAGATCCAGGTGCTCGACTCTTATGACAATGCCACCTATCCCAACGGCCAGGCAGCATCGGTCTACAAGCAGCACATTCCGTTGGTGAACGCCTCGCGCCCGCCCGGCGAGTGGCAAAGCTACGACATCTTCTATACCGCGCCACGCTTCGACCAAGCAGGAGAGCTCGAGTCTGCCGCCTACGTCACGGTGTTGCACAACGGAGTGCTGGTCCAGCATCACGTGGAGATCCAGGGCACCACCGAGTGGATCGGCGAGCCTGACTACGATGAGGCCCACGGCTGTGCCCCCATTTACCTTCAGGATCACGATGCGGCAGTCAGCTTCCGTAATATCTGGGTCAGGGAGTTATAGCCCCACCTCACGCGAAGGCCTCGCTCGACGTGTCCACCTTCCCTTCAACGCTTATCGCTTTACAATGCGAGGGGGCATCCTCGATTCTCCCTAATATCAAGAATTAGCCGACTCCCCAGCGCGGAAGGACGGCCAACGACTCAAGGACACGTCATGAATTCAGCAAGCCGTATCTCCCGTCTCGCAGCGGCCCTGGCCGGGGCCGCCGTGCTGGCCGCATCGCTCTCGGCACAGGCCCGCGAACTTTCCGTTTCCACCGTGCTTTCCGATGCCTTCCCCTGGGGCCAGGCGGCGGAAAAGTGGGCGGAGCTGGTCGAAGAGCGCACGGGAGGGGAGCTCACCCTGCGCGTCTATCCCAACTCGCAGTTGGTGGCTGGCGACCAGACTCGCGAGTTTTCCGCGATGCGTTCCGGCCTGATCGACATGGCCGTGGGCTCGACCATCAACTGGTCGCCCCAGGTGCCCGAGCTGAATCTCTTCTCGCTGCCCTTCTTCATGCCCGATGAGTCCGCCGTCGATGCCGTGACCGGCGGCACTGCCGGCGAGATGATCTTCGAAGCCATCGAATCCCGCGGTGTGGTTCCGCTGGCCTGGGGTGAGAACGGCTTTCGCCAGCTCTCCAATTCGCGCGGCCCCATCTCCGAGCCCGGCGACCTCAGCGGCTTGAAGATCCGCGTGGTGGGCTCGCCGTTGTTCCAGGACACCTTCACCGCCCTGGGTGCCGATCCCACTCAGATGAGCTGGACCGATGCCCAGCCGGCACTGACCACCGGCGCCGTGGACGGTCAGGAAAACCCGCTTTCGGTATTCGATGTGGCGCGCATCGACCAGGTAGGGCAGGAGTACCTGACGCTGTGGAACTACATGAACGACCCGCTGATCTTCGCCGTCAACCAGCGCGTGTGGGAGTCGCTCTCCGAGGAGCAGCGCGAGATCCTGCGTGAAGCCGCCATCGAGGCCGGCGAATGGGAGATCGCCATGACCCGCGAGCAGGAAAGCGAGCGCCTGGCCGACATCCAGGAGCGCGGCGTGCAGGTCACGGAGCTCACCGAAGAGCAGCATCGTGCCTTCGTCAATGCGACCCAGAGCGTGCATGACAAGTGGACTCCGCGCATCGGCCCTGAACTGGTCGAAGCCGCGCGCCAGGCCATCGAGGAGCGCTAAGCCTCATCATTTCCACGCCTAGCCCGGTTCCGCAAGTGGAGCCGGGCGTTTCATTGTGAGGCTGTCATGAAGTTCTCCCCCGATGCCAAGCCGGAGCGCTGGCTGGGTTCGCTGGCGCTGGCCGTCATTTCGCTGATCAGCCTGGGCAACGTCGTCACCCGCTACGTGACCGGCGGCTCATTGGCCTTCACCGAAGAGTTCTCGGTGTTCCTCCTGGTGGTGCTGACCTTCGCCGGCGCCTCGGTGGCGCTGCGGCGCAACGGCCACATCCGCATTGGCATGCTCGAGCGTGCCTTGCCGACCGGGCCGCGTCTTGCGCTGATCCTGTTTCAGGGCTTGTGCGGCGCCATCGTGCTGGGGTTGATTACCTGGTTCGGTGCCAAGTTGACCTGGGAAGAGTACCAGTGGCAGTCGCTGTCGCCGGGGCTTGGCCTGCCACAGTGGTGGTATCTCGCCTGGCTGCCGCTGCTCTCTGCGGCCATGCTGGTGCGCCTGGTGCAGCAGACCATCGACCGGTTGCGCGGGAGGCTCGACGATGAGCCCTGACCTGTGGATGATCCTGGCCTTTGCCGGCCTGTTGATCGCCGGTGTACCAGTGGCCTTCTCGCTGGCATTGGCCGGGGCGGTGGGTATCGTTTCCGGCCTCTCGCCGGACATGCTGGCCACGCTTGGCACCAACACCTACAACAGCATCGCCAAGTATCCACTGATCGCGATACCGCTGTTCATCATGACCGGCCTGATCTTCGAGCGCGCCGGGGTGGCGCTGCGCCTGGTGCGTTTCGCTCAGGCCCTGATCGGGCCGCGTCATGGCGGGCTGGCGCTAGTAGCGGTGCTGGTATGCATGATCATGGGCGGCATGAGTGGCTCCGGCCCGGCGGATGCCGCTGCGGTGGCCATGGTGATGCTGCCGAGCATGACCAAGGCAGGCTACCCTAAGCCCTTCTCGGCCACACTGATCGCCGCATCCGCCTCCACGGCAATCCTGATCCCTCCTTCCGTGGCGTTGATTCTCTACTCCATAGTGGTGCCCGGGGTCGACCTGCGGGCTTTGTTCGCTGCCGGTCTCTTCCCCGGCATCCTGGCCGGCCTGGCGCTGCTGGTGCCGGCGCTGCTGGTTTCGAAGCGCTATGGTTGGGAAGGGCGGGGCTGGGAGAGCGGCACGCCGGTGGAAGGAGCGGAGCGTCTCAAGGTGGGGGAGACCTTCAAGCAGGCCCTGCCGGCGCTGTTCGCCCCGGTGTTGATCCTGGGCGGGCTACGCTCGGGGCTGTTCACGCCCACCGAGGCGGCAGTAGTGGCGGTGGCCTACGGCGCCCTGGTGGGGCTGTTCCTGACCCGCGAGCTCAAGCTGCGTGACCTCTGGAATCTGCTCGGCGAGGCGGCGGTGATCTCCGGCGTGGTGATGCTGATCATCGCCCTGGCCGGGATTTTCGCCTGGGCCGGTACCATGCTCGGCACCTTCCGCCACCTGGCGGAGTGGATCATCGGCTTGTCCGACAACGGCGTGCTTTTGCTGATCCTGATCATGCTGGCGGTACTGCTCGCCGGCATGCTGCTCGACGCCATCTCGATCTATCTGATCATGATGCCGATCCTGATACCGGTGATGCAGCACTTCGGCTGGAACCCGGTGTGGTTCGGCATCCTGCTGGCAATGAACATTGCCATCGGCCAGTTCACCCCACCGGTGGCGGTCAACCTGATGGTGACTACCAATATTGCCAGAATTCGGCTGGAGCAGACCGTCGGCTGGGCGCTGCTGTTCGTGCTGGCCATGGGCAGTGCACTGGCCATGGTCGCAATCTTCCCCGAAATCGCGCTGTGGTTGCCGCGCACGCTTGGCT
Source organism: Halomonas sp. A29 (assembly GCF_046723295.1). Lineage (NCBI taxonomy): Bacteria > Pseudomonadati > Pseudomonadota > Gammaproteobacteria > Oceanospirillales > Halomonadaceae > Halomonas > Halomonas sp. A29. Next base: position 438,522 of record NZ_JAXQPR010000004.1, on the reverse strand, counting down.
ACAACGTCTAGCCCTGAGCCTCCAGTGTGCGCTTGAAGACCTCTGTGATGTCGGCGTCGAACAGCACGAAGCGCACCCGTTCGATGCCGGGGCATCGGGGAAGCGCCTGGCGTACCGTGACAACGGCGATGCGGGCGGCTTCCTCCAGCGGATAGCCGAAAGCACCTGCGGAGAGGGCAGGAAAGGCAAGGCTGGAAATCCCGTGCCGTTCGGCCAGTTCGAGGGCATTGCGGTAACAATCGGCCAGCAGTTCCGCTTCCGGCTTGTCGCGCCTGTAGACTGGCCCCAGGCAGTGGATGACATGGCGGTTGGGCAAGTCGAAGGCTTCGGTGATCACCGCTTGGCCGGGCTCGATCGGCGCCAGAGGGCGGCAAGCCCGGTCCAGTTCCGGTCCAGCCGCCCGGTGCAGAGCACCGGCTACGCCGCCGCCGGGGCGTAATTCGGCATTGGCTGCGTTGACCACGGCATCGATGTCAGGCTGGTTGGCGATATCGCCATGATGGCACTCCAGTTGGGCTGGCATGTGATATCTCCTCGAAGCGTGTCGTAACAGTCTGGTCAGTGAGCAGTCACGAATTCAAGTCTGAGTGCCTCGCTTCGCCGTCGTGCAGCCCTGAGCGTCCATTCTTGCAATACGCACAGGCCGAGGTGTCGGATTGGCAGGCGGTTAGGAACGCTCATGGGGCATGCATATCAGGAATTAACGTACACTTAACGAAAAGGCGGGCTAGAATCACAATTGAAAAAGACCCATCACTTCTACGTTTTTTTCGCTAAAGTAGAGGGGAACGGTAGTTTCCGCCAGCCAGTTGCCCCAGGCCTGGCTACTCAGGGATCTTGCTTGTCAGCAATGACAGCTAGCCAATAATGTCAATGAGGTGAGTTAATGAAACGCCATGCTTTTTCCGCGGCAGCCTTCTCGGGAGCGCTCCTGGGTGCCGCCATGTTCTCTGCACCGGCCGTGGCGCAGGATCGCTTCATTACCATCGGTACCGGCGGCCAGACCGGCGTCTACTACGTGGTGGGTCAGTCCGTCTGTCGCATGGTGAATCGCGGCAGCGACGAGCACAACATTCGCTGTAATGCCCCGTCCACGGGCGGTTCCGTGGCCAACGTCAACGGCATGCGTAGCGGCGAACTCGACATGGGCGTGGTGCAGTCCGATGTCCAGTATCGCGCCTACCATGGCGAATCCAACTTCGAATCCGACGGCGCCTGGGAAGACATGCGTGCTGTCTTCACCATGCACGGCGAACCGCTGACCGTGGTTGCGCGTGCCGATTCCGGTATCGAGCACTTCACCGACTTCCCCGGCAAGCGTGTCAACATCGGCAACCCAGGCTCCGGCCAGCGCAACACCATGAACGTGGTGATGGAGGCCATGGGTTGGGACACCAATACCTTCTCTCTGGCTTCCCAGCTGGATGCCGCCGAGCAGGCTGCCGCCCTGGCCGACAACAACATCGACGCCATGGTCTATGTGGTAGGGCATCCCAACGGCTCCATTCAGGAGGCCACCACTACCATCGACGCACGTCTCATCCCGGTGACCGGTGACGAGATCGACGCCCTGGTGGAGGAGTATCCCTACTACACCCGTTCGGTTATCCCCGGCGGCTTGTACCGTGGTAACGACGAGGATGTCGAGACCTTCGGCGTGGCGGCAACCTTCGTAAGCTCCACTGCCGTCGATGAAGAAGTCATCTACGAAACCGTCAAGGCGGTGTTCGAGAACTTCGATCGCTTCAAGCGTCTGCATCCGGCGTTCGAGAACCTCAACGAAGAGGACATGATCTCCGATGGCCTGACCGCACCTCTGCATGACGGTGCCGCTCGCTACTATCGTGAGCGTGGCTGGATCGAGTGATGTGGCGTTGAGGGGTAAAGACTCCCTCTGGTGATATGCGCGGACCCTTGGGGTCCGCGCATACGTTTGGAACGGCCACTGGCCTGGAATGAATCGTCTCCTGGAGTCGGCAATCTTCAAGAGCCAAAGCGATCATGGGGCACAACGGTAATGACTAACGAAAAAACAAATCCACACATGCCAGAGGCCGATCTCGAGGATATGGTGGCCTCGAGCGATACCGGGGCGCGCAAGCCGCTGGGAGCCCCTGGAAAGCTGCTGGTCGGCGTGGCGGCTGCCTGGTCGCTGTTCCAGCTCTGGATTGCCTCGCCGCTGCCATTCATGTTCCGCTTCGGGGTCTTCAACGCCACCGAGGCGCGCTCGATTCATCTGGCCTTCGCCATGTTCCTGGCGTTCATGGCCTATCCTGCGTTCAAGCGTTCGCCTCGCGACCGCATTCCGATCCAGGACTGGGTGCTGGCGCTGGTGGGCGCCTTCTGCGCCGCCTATATCTTTCTCTACTATGCCGAACTCTCCAATCGCCCTGGGTCGCCGATCCTGCGCGACGTGATCGTGGGCGTAGTAGGTATCCTGGTGCTGCTCGAGGCGACCCGCCGGGCGCTAGGGCCACCGCTGGCCATCGTGGCCTCGCTGTTCCTGCTCTATTCGCTGTTCGGCCCCTACATGCCGGGCATCCTGGCCCATCGCGGCGTCAGCCTTTACGGCTTGATCAATCACCAGTGGCTGACCACCCAAGGCGTGTTCGGCATCGCGCTTGGTGTCTCCACCAGTTTCGTGTTCCTGTTCGTATTGTTCGGCGCCCTGCTCGACAAGGCCGGGGCCGGCAACTATTTCATCAAGGTCGCCTTCTCGCTGCTCGGACACTATAAAGGCGGGCCGGCCAAGGCGGCCGTTGTTGCCTCCGGCATGACCGGCCTGATCTCCGGCTCCTCCATCGCCAATACCGTCACTACCGGCACCTTTACCATTCCGATGATGAAGCGGGTCGGCTTCTCGGCCGAGAAGGCCGGCGCGGTGGAGGTGTCGTCTTCGGTGAACGGCCAGATCATGCCACCCGTAATGGGGGCGGCGGCCTTTTTGATGGTCGAGTACGTTGGCATCTCCTATGTGGAGGTGATCAAGCATGCCTTCCTGCCGGCGGTGATCTCCTATATTGCGCTGATCTACATCGTGCATCTCGAGGCGCTCAAGGCTGACATGAAAGGCCTGCCGTCGAGCAACCCGGTGCGTCCTTTCCTCAACAAGGCAATCGGCTTCCTGACTGGCCTGATCCTGCTGATGGCGCTCTCGTTTGCTGTCTACTTCGGCCTTGGCTGGCTCAAGCCGGTGCTCGGCGATGCCACGCCCTGGGTGGTGGGTGTCATCCTGGCTGCCGTCTATGTGGGCCTGCTCAAGCTCGGCTCGTTCTACCCGGAGCTGGAACTCGACGATCCCAACTCCAAGGTGATTACGCTGCCGCAGACCCGACCCACGGTCATGGTGGGCCTGCATTACATCCTGCCGGTGATCGTGCTGGTCTGGTGTCTCATGGTGGAGCGCCTCTCGCCGGGGCTTTCGGCCTTCTGGGCCACCGTGTTCATGATCTTCATCATGCTCACCCAGCGGCCCATCACCGCCTTGTTCCGCGGTCGCAGCCAGCTCGCAGCCGACATCAAGGAAGGCTTGCTCGATCTGTGGGACGGTCTGGTAGCCGGCGCCCGCAACATGATCGGCATTGGTATCGCCACCGCCACCGCCGGCATCGTGGTGGGGGCGGTTTCGCAGACAGGCGTGGGACTGGTACTGGCCGACGTGGTCGAGATCCTGGCCATGGGCAACCTGATGCTGATCCTGCTGCTCACCGCCGTGCTCAGCCTGATCCTCGGCATGGGTTTGCCCACCACCGCCAACTACATCGTGGTATCGGCACTGATGGCGCCGGTGATCGTGCTGCTAGGCCAGCAGAATGGCCTGATCGTGCCGTTGATCGCAGTGCACCTGTTCGTGTTCTACTTCGGCATCATGGCCGACGTGACGCCCCCGGTGGGGCTGGCATCGTTCGCGGCGGCCGCCGTCTCCGGTGGCGACCCGCTGCGTACCGGCTTCCAGGCGTTCTACTACAGCCTGCGCACCGCGGCGCTGCCGTTCCTGTTCATCTTTAACACCGACCTGCTGTTGATCGACGTGGGATGGCTCCAAGGGATAGTGATATTCATCATATCCACCATCGCCATGTTGATCTTCGCCGCGGGTACCCAGGGCCACTTCCTGGTTCGCAATCGCTGGTACGAGTCCATCCTGCTGCTGCTCGTCGCCTTCACCCTGTTCCGCCCCGGCTACTGGATGGACAGGATTCACGACCCCTACGAGTCGGTTCCGCCGGCCGAGTTCGCCCAGGCATTGGCCTCCGTGGACGATGGCAGCCAGCTACGCGTACAGATTGCCGGCGAGGATGCCTTCGGCGACCCCATGACCACCTACATTCTGGTGCCGGTGCCACGTGGTGACACGGCCGAGGAGCGCATGGAGCGGCTGGGTATGGAGCTGTGGGTCGAGGGGGATGAAGCCACCGTCGATCTCGTCGAGTTCGGTAGCCTGGCGGCGGATCTCGGCTTCGACTTCGACCAGCAGATTATCGAGGTGATGGCACCGGTGGATCGCTGGGCCAAGGAGTGGATGTGGATTCCGGGCTTCCTGGTGTTCGGCTTGGTCGTGCTGCTGCAGCGTCGCCGTCGTCAGCAGCAGCCGTCGACCGCCCACGCCGCTTGAGGAGGGGGAAAGGATGTACAAGAAGATTCTGCTGTCAGTGGACCTCAACGAGGAGTCCTCGTGGGCCAAGGCGCTGCCTACGGCGCTGACCCTGTGCCGCACTTTCGAGGCCTCGCTGCACGTGGTGACGGTGCTGCCGGACTACCACATGCCGCTGGTCGGCTCCTATTTCCCGAGCGATTTCGCCAAGAAGGCACACCAAGCGTTGTCTGAGGCCCAGCATCGCTTCATCAAGGAGCATGTGCCCGACGACATCAAGGTCCAGTCGGTGATTGTCGACGGCTCGCCCTGGGAAGCGATCGTCAAGGTGGCCAAGAAGCTCGGGGTCGACTTGATCGTCATGGCCTCGCACAACAAGCGCAAGTTCGCCGACTACGTGCTGGGCCCCAACGCCGAGCATGTTGTGCATCATTCCAAGATGTCGGTGATGATCGTGCGCTGAACGCCTGTATGGCATGAAGCAAAGACCCGGCCAACGGCCGGGTCTTTGCTTTTATGCAAGGTGAGCGGGGCGGGATCGATCAGGAGACGTCGAGTTCGGCCACATGCCGGGCCGTTTCGCCGGTGTCGTCCTGCCAGGTGAGCTCGGCCTCGCCACTCTCCTGCGGCGCCAGGAAGAAGCGCAGGTAGGGGTTGGCGGAAACCGATTGGTGGAGCTCCGCCTCGAAGGCGATGTCGCCATTGAGCGAGACGCTGAAGCGCTCGATGATATGGCGTGGCACGGTAGTGCCGTCGTCCTCCTCGCGCAGCCCTGTCTCCATGGGATGGTTGATCAGCGTGCGCACTTCGCCGGGTTCGCCTGCGGCGAGCCCGGATGAGACGCTGACGCGCGGATTGGAGAGCGGGTCCGGCATCTCTCCACCGTTGCGCATCAGACAGCCGCTCACGGTGATACGCACCTCGCGGGAGGCAACGTAGCGCTCGCCCTGGTGACTGGTGGCGATGGCGATCACTTCCTGGGTCTCGTTGAGTCGCACCCGGGTGGATACCTCCGGTTTGCCATTCAACGGAGTGAGACGGAAGGTGGCGATCTCGGGCGACGGGTTGGCATCGGCGAACAGATCGATGCGTTCGATGTAGTCGCCTTCTTCCAGTTCGGCGTCGAAGCTGACCGTCAGCGGCACGGCAGAGCCATCCTCGGAGACATGCGGTAGATCGAGCGTGAGCCCTCGTGTGTGAGGCTCGCTGTCGCCGAGCAGACGTTGAGCGACTTCCAGACGCTGCCAGGCTTCGCTGGCCAGCGCAGGCATGGCGAGCACAGCTAGGCTGAAACCGGCCCCGGCGACGATCAGGTCGCGCAGCAGGCGGCGGCGAGAAATGCCCTGACGAGCGAAGCGGAACGAGCGCATGGATTTCTCCAATAGGGTCATGATTTGGACAACGCCAGTGGCTTGCGGATTCCCAGCCAGGCCCCCAGCACGATGCCTGCCACGGCGACGAAGGAGGTGAGCGACAGGGTCGAGAAGCCAGAGAGTCCCTGGCCGATGGAGCAACCCAGCGCCAGGACGCCGCCCGCGCCCATCAGTGCTCCTCCGGCCATGCTGCGCAGCATGTGTGCCGGGGAGTCGAATGCGCGCAGCTCGTAATCGCGCCGTATCAGTGCCGTGGCCAGTGCCCCCAGCAGTACACCACCCACCACGCTGACGCCGAAGCCGAGGCGGGTGCCGGTAGAAAGCATCAGGTATTGCAGCGACTCGCCGATGGGTGCGACGAAGGTGAGGCTGGCCAGGCGCACCGGCTCGAAGTCGTCGAAGCCGAGCACGCCGGTGGCGAACCAGCCGGCAGGGATCAGGGTGCCTATGACGAGGCCTGCGAACCAGTCGCGTGGCGAAGCGCGAAAATCCCGTCCGGCGAAGGCCCAGGCAGCCAGGCCTCCACCGAGGACAAGGGCCAGCAACCAGCCGGGTAGGCCGATCAGCCGTGGCAGGCTGGAGGCCGGCAGGGTCAGACTGGTGCTGCTTTCGAGCCATAGGCGCAGGGGGGCGAGTACGCCGGACAGCGCCATGTAGGCGGTCAGGCCCAGGCACACCAGCACCAAGAAACTGCGCAGATTGCCGCCGCCGAGAAGCACCAGGGCACGGGCGCCACAGCCGTTGGCCAGGGCCATGCCGTAGCCGAAGAGCAGGCCACCGAGGGGGACCGCCAGCCACGCAAGGGAGGGGGTCGCATACAGCGAGGCGTCGAGCGACACCAGGCCCGCCGCGGCCAGCCCCTGACTGCCGAGTAGGGCCACGCCCATGGCCAGGGCGAAGGCGCGCAGCTTGCGCGTGTCGCCCTGCGTGGCGTTGGCAAGCCCACGCAGCAGGCAGAAGCCGGAGAGCTGGCCAACGGCACCGAAGATCAGACCGAGCGCGAGCCCCACCCAGACGACCAGCTCGGTATGGCTCATGGTGAACGGCTCCTCAAGCAAGATGATGACAAACAGGGTGACGACAAGCGAAAAAGGGCCACCTGCAGATGGCCCTTCATGATGGCGTGCCAGCCTCGATGGCCGAGCAGTATAACGCCTCGCTGCGTCAGGGTGTCAGGCCTCGGAGCCCCAGGTGTCCTGGCAGATGGCGTTGTACCAGCCGACGGCGTATTCGGCTTCCAGGGCGCGTGTGGCATCGGGGGCCCCCAGCGGGCTCAGGCCGCCGGCTCCTTCGACTTCGGCAATGACACCGTCCAGTACGCGATAGACCCCGGCCACCGAGATGCCGTACCCCGGGCCGACCAGGCTGTAGCAGGTGTTAGTCCAGTACGCTTCGGGAGCTGGGCGCGACTCCAGCGAGGCAGCGATGGCAGCCGCCACGACCTTGGCCTGGGCGTTGGCACAGAAGCCCGACTTGGGCATCGGCGCGGCAACGGCAGCGTCGCCGATGACGAAGATATCCTCGACCTGTTGCGACTCGAAGGTTTCCGGCTTGACCGGTACCCAGCCGGAGTCGTCGGTCACGCCGGCGCGCTCGGCGATCCAGCCGGCCTTCTGCGGTGGAATCACGTTGAGCACGTCTGCCTGATGAACGGTGCCGAACTCGGTCTCGACTTCCAGCCGGTCGGCGTCGACTCGGGTCACACGGCCATCGCCTGAGAGCCCCACCCATTCGATGCGGTCGCCATAGAGCTGCTCCCAGCCTTCCATGAACAACCCTTGCTTGGAGAAGTTGTCTTTGGCGTCGAGGATCAGCACCTTGGATTTCGGCTTGTACTGGGCCAGGTAGTTGGCCACCAGGCTGGCGCGCTCGTAGGGGCCGGGCGGACAGCGGAAGGGGTTTGCCGGAGCCACCATGACGAAGGTGCCGCCGTCCTCCATGGCTTCCAACTGGGCGCGAAGCAGCTCCGTCTGGGTGCCTGCCTTCCAGGCATGAGGGGCCTTTTCGGCGGCTTCCTCGTCATAACCCTCCAGAGCATTCCAACGGATGTCGATACCCGGGGAGAGGACAAGCCGGTCATAGTCCAGCTCGCTTCCGGTGGAGAGGCGTACCGTATGGGCGGTGGCGTCGACATCCTCGACCATGGCATGGATCACGCGAACGCCGTAGCGATCCTGCAGCTCGTCATAGCCATGCGAGATGGCGTCCATGCTGCGCAGCCCGCCCAGATGCAGGTTGCTGAAGGGGCAGGTGTAGAAGGTCTCCGCCGGCTCGACCAGGATGACCTCGATCGCCGGATTGGCACGCTTGAGATACTTGGCTGCGGTGGCACCACCGAAGCCGCCACCTACCACGACTACCTTGCCGGCATGCTGGCCGCCGATGGCAAAGGGCGTGATGCCACCGACCAGCGGCAGCAGCGAAGCGGCGCCCAGGCCTTTGAGCAATTGTCGGCGGTCGAGGCCGGAACGTTGAGAATGATTTGTCATGGCGCGCCTCTTACTCCTGCGGTTCTTGTTCTGTTGCAAAAACCTGGTCGGCTTGCGGGTCGATGGCGGCAAAATGGCCGGCCAGGGCGGCGAGTTCTTCGTCGGTGAAACCCTTGGCGATACGGTCCATGATGGTGGTGTCGCCCACTTCTTCATGCTTGAACGCGAGCAGCCGCGCTTCGAGGACTGCGGCAGGCCTCCCGGCGATGGTCGGAACACTGCCAACCAGGCGTCCATCTGTGCCATGGCAGTTGGCGCAGGCAGATGCCATGAGAGCGGTCTGCTCGGAAGAGAAGTTATCCTCGGCGAGACCCGCGGAGGTGATTCCCACGTACAGCAGCGCGCCCAGTATCGGTGCGGCCGCCTTGCGAATGGACCGTTTCATCGACAGGCTCCCTGATGGCGTTGTCTTTTGGTTAATGATTGGTAAACGGAATGTTAGAGGCAAAAGCGAAGTGCCAGAAAGAATACTTCGGCATTCTCTTATGCCTGAATATGGCGTCTCAACGACAGTCTTATTCCCGAAACGCCGGGATCAGGCCTCGGGCCATGGCGCTTGGCACAGTGACGTAACGGAGGAGGCACGATATCTCTCGCTGCGTTGACAACTTTGCGCAGCAGCCTTGCGCGCGGTCAACTACAGTAGAGCTGTACGACAACAAGACGTCGTCCGGACCTCCCGGCCGGAAAGACGCACACATCGTCCTTCTCATGGCGACCAGACGGGGTATGACAATGAATGCAGCCACAAGAAGCGCCGGACACTCCTCCACTCCCAACGTCAAGATCACGATCAATCCGATCGGCATGGACAGGCCTCGGGCCTGGCTGGTGGCCGGCTTCGAGGACTTCCGTCGGGCTACGGCGGTCAGTCTCGCCTACGGCATGTTCTGGGTCGGCTTGAGTATCGCCATCACGGCGGGTGCCATCGTGCTCGACCTGTGGCATTGGCTGCTGCCGCTGGTGGCGGGCTTCATGTTCATGGGCCCGCTGGTGGCGGTCGGTTCCTACGGCATCAGCCGTGCGCTCGAGGAAGGCCGCGCACCGCACCTTGGCGACGCCTTTGGCGCCTGGCGTCCCCACGCGGGGCAACTGGCCATGATGGGCGTGATGATGATGATCTTCTTCCTCGCCTGGATCCGCCTGGCCACGCTGCTGTTCGCGCTCTTCTTTGGCTTCGAGGCGCCGGGGGCGGCGGAACTCTATGCCTCGCTGTTGACCACGCCGGACGGGCTTGGCCTGATCGCCGTGGGTACCGCCGTGGGCGCCGTGCTGGCATTCGGGGCCTTTGCCATCAGCGTGGTCGCCGTCCCGACGCTGATGGATCAGGACCTGACCTTCATGGAAGGCATTGAAGCCAGCGTGCGTACCGTCGCGCGCAACTTCCGGCCGATGTTGCTGTGGGCAGCCATCCTGACCGGTTGCGTACTGATCGGCGTGCTGACCTTCTATATCGGCCTGGCGCTGATACTGCCGGTGCTGGGACATGCCAGCTGGCATGCCTATGAGGATCTGGTGCGCTGTGAGCCGGTGGACAAGGTAGCTTCGTGAAGATGGATCTGGCAGGGGGTTTCCCTGCCGTTTGAGAAGTTTTCTCGTTCTAAACTGAACTTTCCTTGTGATTCGCGTAGGCTGGGGGCTTCCAATGAACACGGAAGCCCCCAGATGCCATCATTACGGCCATGTCGCGCAGTCCTGACCCTTAGCCTGTTGCTTCTCTCCAGCGCCCCACTGCTCGTGATGGCTGATCCGTTACCTCCTCCCGAAGGGGAAGTGCTGCTCAGGGTGACGGGCAACATCGGCCACCCCAACGTTGGCGATGAGCTGCATCTCGATCGGGAGATGCTGATGTCGATTCCGTCACGATCGATCGAGACGAGCACTCCCTGGACCGAGGGAGTCGGTCGCTTCGAGGGACCGCTGCTGCGCGCCTTGCTGGAGGCGGCTGGCACGCAGAGCGAACACGTGCGGGTGCAGGCGCTCAACGAGTATGAGTCCGAGGTGCCGGTATCGGACTTTCACGACTATGACGTCATCCTGGCCATCAAGCGCGACGGCGAGCCCATTGAGGTACGCGACCTGGGGCCGATGTTCGTGCTCTACCCCTTCGATGAACAGCCGGAACTACTCAACGAAACCATTCGCCACCGTTCGGTGTGGCATGTGGGCAGCGTCCATGTCCCGTGACGCTTGTCGAATCCAGGCAAGGGCTGCCGTCGCATGCTGCGCCATCCGTTACGGCTGAGGCTGGGGGCGGCAGCGGCCTTGATATTCTTCACTGCCGCTCTGGTGGTGGTGGGGCTGGCCGCCTGGCGTCAGGAAGAACTCCATCAGAGCGTGATCGGAGATGCCACCTGGCATGCCTACAAGCTCGACCGGGATATCATCCAACTTCGTAGCGACCTGGCGTGGAGGGCGGGAAACGCACGCTCGCTCGAGGCGCTGCAACTGCGCTTCGAACTGATCTACAGCCGTATCAACATGTTGCAGCGGGGTGATGTCAACCAGCTCTTGGCCGAGGTCCCTCTGGTCAATCGGCTCCTGCCCGACTTGATCGTGCTCATGGATGACCTTGACCTCCTGCTCAAGGAGATCGTCCAGCTCGAGGAGGAGGAGCGCTGGGTCTTGTCCGACCGGCTGGAGCGGGTAGGGGGGCTGACCGAGCAACTGATCATTGCCATCAATGCCCACCTTGCCGAATCGGCGACCCGTGACCGCGAAGTTCTGCAGACACTTTATGCCCTGCTATTGGCGCTGATCCTGGCCATGAGTCTGGCCGCGATACTGGTGGCTGTCTTCCTGGTGCGAGAGGCGCGGGACAATGCCGAGGCGCGTCGTTCACTGGAGGCGCTGAGCCGCAAGCTCCAGACCACCGCCCACCGGGCCGAGGCCGCCAGTCAGTCGAAGTCGGAGTTTCTGGCCACAGTGAGCCACGAGATCCGTACGCCGCTCAACGGTGTCATCGGCATGAGCGATCTATTGCTGGATCAGCCGATCGATGCGCAGTCACGGGAATATGTCCGTACCCTGCATGTCAGTGCAGCTCGCCTGCTGGAGCTGATCAACGACATCCTCGATTTCTCCAAGATCGAATCGGGCAAGCTGGAACTCGAGCGGCGCCCGTTCCGTTTGGCTATGTTGATCGGGGATGCCTGCCGGCTCTTCATGCCACGCGCTCAGGCCAAGGGGCTCGAGCTTGTGACTCACATAGCGCCGGTTCTGCCCGAGCAGGTCATGGGAGACCCAGCCAGGCTACGACAGGTATTGCTCAACCTGCTCTCCAACGCCATCAAGTTCACCGAGCATGGCGAGGTTCGCGTCGAGGCGACACTGAGTGTGCAGGGACGCCTGATCCTTGCAGTCAGCGATAGCGGTCCGGGTATCGAGGCGGACAAGCTGGACTGGCTCTTCGAACCCTTCCGTCAGGGAGATGCCTCCACGGCAAGGCGCTACGGTGGTACCGGCCTGGGGCTTGCCATCAGCCGGCGCCTGGCGGAGGCCATGGGTGGCCTCATTGGTGTGGATAGCCGCCCCGGCGAAGGGAGCTGTTTCTGGATCGAGCTGCCGTTGGAGCCGGCACATAGTGACCACGAGCCAGAGTCACTCGAGCCGCCAATGCTGGAGTCGGCACTGGAAGGCAGGGTGCTACTGGTCGAGGACAATCCGGTGAATCAGCAGGTGGCCATGGCGCTGCTGGAGCGCCATGGATGCAGGGTCACCGTGGCCGACAGCGGAAGAAGGGCGTTGGAGCTGGCCGGCCGGAGGGCTTACGACATGATCTTCATGGATGTCCAGATGCCCGGCATGGACGGCTTGGAAACCACTCGGCGGCTGCGCGCGGCGGACGATTGGCGCGCCAGGGTGCCGATCGTGGCAATGACCGCGGGTGGCCCGGGGGCAGAACGTGAGCGCTGCCTGGCAGCCGGCATGACCGACTACCTGGCCAAGCCGCTGCGACGCATCGAGCTGGCGGCTGCGCTGAGACATGGCCTGGTGGGGCCAACCAAGTTCGGTCAGCAGGGAGTGAAGCGGGAGGAGAGTGTACCGGCCGATATCATGGATGAGCAGGTACTTGGTGAGTTGCAGGAGTCGCTGGGACCGGGAGCACTCTCCATCCTGTTTGCCGTGCATCGCGAGCAATTGCAACAGCACGCCGAAAATCTGCAGGCGGCCCTGGAGCAGGGCGACATGGTGTCGTTGGCGGAAGTCGCGCACCGTATCAAGGGCGAGTCGGGCAGCCTGGGCGGGCGCCGTCTTGCCGAAATTGCCGAACGCCTCAAGCGTCTTGCACGAGACGGGCCTCGTGACGAGGCTGCCGTCGAACTCGAGGTGTTGCTGGCCAGCATCCCCGCTACGCTCGAGGCGCTGGAGGGCTGGCTGAACGAGCAGCAGGCAGAGCGTTAGAAGCGCCCGTTCGCCCTTACGGCATTCTTGTGCTGCCCTGTGCGCGTAGGCAACTGCCAGGCCAGGCCTGACATGAGACTGGCCTGGCAAGTGAGGAGGGAGGCTAGGTGTCGGGCTCTATCCGATAAAGTCCACCGTCGCTCTCGTCGGTAAGAACGTAGAGCAACCCATCCGGTCCCTGACGCACGTCGCGGATACGACCCAGCTCATTCTCCAGCAGCACTTCCTCGTGAGAGACCTCATCGCCGTCGAGCACCAGGCGATGGAGTCGCTCGCCATAGAGGGCGCCAACGAAGAGGTTGCCTTGCCAGGCGGCGAACTCCTCGCCGGTATAGAAGGCCAGGCCCGAGGGGGCCAGGGTGTCTTCCCACCAGTGGACCGGCGGAGTAACGCCGGGGGCCTCCTGACCGATACCGATGAATTCGTCGGTGGAGTATTCGCGGCCGAAGGAGACCTGGGGCCAGCCATGATTGTTGCCGGCCTCCGCGATATAGAGCTGATCGCCGCCTCCGGATGGACCGTGATCGATCGCCCATAGCGCACCGGTTTCGGGATGTAGTGCCAGGCCCTGATTGTTGCGGTGGCCGTAGGAGAAGATCTCCGGGCGCAGATTGCCCGGCTCGACGCCGATGAAAGGGTTTTCCTCGAAGGCTCCGCCGTCCTCGTTGAGGCGAATGATCGAACCGCCCGGGTCGGTGAGATCCTGGGATGGGTAGCGGATGCCGCGGTCGCCGATCGAGAACATCACGCTACCATCGCCGGGAAAGACGATACGCGAGCCGTAGTGGCGCCCGGGGGCGGTGCGTGGAACTTGCGCATAGAGCGTCTCGAGGTCGGTCAGCTCGCTGCCGTCGTCGCTCAGGCGGGCGCGGGCAAGCGCCGTGCCGGTACCGTGCTCCTCGTCGCCCATCACCGAGTCGTCGTCGCCGGGGCTGGAGTAGGTGAAGTAGATCCAGCCGTTCTCCTCATAATCGGGATGGACGGCGACATCCAGCAGGCCGCCCTGGTTGCCGCCCTCCGGGGCGGTGAGCTGATCTTCGTCGGTATCGATCTTGGGCAGGTTGCCGACCTCGGTCACTTCGTCACCGTCTACCAGGTAGAGCTGGCCGGGGCGTGCGGTAATCAGCATGCGCTCGTCCGGCAGCCAGGCCACCGCCCAGGGATGCTCGATACCTCCGACCAACTGGGTGACGCGCAGTGAAACCTCTTCCGTCTCCATGCCGGCGGCCACCTCGTCCTCGGTGACCTGCACGTCGGCATGTGCCGTCCCGGCCGCAGCAAGACTGGCGGCAACGGTGAATGCGAGAGGAGTGCGGGCAAAACGGGGAGAGTCGGGAAGTCCATGGTGTCGCATATCGCTTGGCTCCTTGCAGGCGAAGAAGAGAGACGTCAACGGCCTCGGTCCCTGATCAGCGTAGAAAAGCTCTGGTGACGCCTCAAGGCGCGGCCGGCAAGAGGTGGCAGGCACCCAACGAAGGAGGTGATCTCCTTCCAAAGTACAGCCTCCTGGCAAGGCTCAGGGTGTTTTACTGACCTTGCACCGCTGCTCTAGGGCCCCTCTGCTCTAGGGCATGGCTGCCACTCACAAGACCAACAGGAGAGATGCCATGTGGACCAAGCCCAGCTTCCGTGACCTGCGCCTCGGCTTCGAGGTTACCCTCTATATCGCCAACCGTTGATCGTGTCTTCCGCCAAGGGGTCAGTGCTGGCCCCTTTCCGGTACGCGGGAGGGTAAGTCATGCAGGTGCTGATACTCGGTTCGGCTGCCGGGGGTGGATTCCCGCAGTGGAACTGCAATTGTGCCAACTGTCGCGGGGTGCGCCAGGGGCGTGCCGGCCTCAGCCCCAGGACCCAGTCCTCCATCGCCATCAGCATGGATGGCGAGCGCTGGCTGCTGTGCAATGCCTCGCCCGATGTCCGTGCCCAGCTCAGTGCCCATCCGGAACTCTTTCCCAAGCGTGGTTTGCGTGACAGCGGCATCGCCGAGGTACTGCTGGTGGACGCCCAGATCGATCACGTCAGCGGGCTGCTGTCGCTGCGCGAAGGCTGTCCACTTGACGTCTGGTGCACGGCGAGCGTCCACGCAGACCTCTCCACCGGCTTTCCGCTGTTTCCCATGCTGGAGCACTGGAACGGAGGCCTCTCCTGGCGAGAGATCGCCCTGTCGGGTGAGCGCGACTGCTGCACCTTCGAGGTGCCGAGCTGCCCGGGGCTGGAGATCACCGCCCTGTCGCTGCACTCCAATGCGCCGCCCTATTCCCCGCGGCGAGGTTCGCCGGCCGCCGGGGACAACCTGGGGTTGCTGTTTCGCGACACCCTGACAGGCGGCTCGCTCTTCTATGGCCCCGGCCTGGGGCAGCCGAGCGACGCGGCGAGGGTGCTGATGACCAAGGCCGACTGTGTGCTGGTGGATGGCACGCTGTGGCACGACGATGAGATGTCACGCCTGGGAATTGCCGATACCACCGGGCGCGAGATGGGACACCTCGCCCTGGCCGGCGAGCGGGGCATGATCGCCGAGCTCGATGCCCTGCCGGCTGCCACCCGGCGCATCCTGATTCACATCAACAATACCAACCCCATCCTGGATGAGACCTCCACCGAGCGCGCCGTGCTCGAGCGGCATGGTATCGAGGTGGCCCATGACGGCACGCACTTCTCGCTGTAAGCGCCTGGAGACTTGATACCGTCCACTTGGCACGAGCATCAGACATCACGCAGAGGACCCGACATGAGCGCCGCACATGCTTCCGCTACCTACGCTTCCGCCGCTGCCCTGACGCCCGAGGCCTTTCGCCAGGCCCTGCTGGCCAAGGGGGATTACTACCATATTCATCATCCCTACCAGGTCGACATGGCCGAAGGCCGCGCCACGCCCGAGCAGATCCGCGGCTGGGTGGCCAATCGTTTCTATTACCAGGTGATGATTCCGCAGAAGGACGCGGCGCTGCTGGCCAACTGTCCGGACGCCGCCACGCGGCGCCGCTGGATCCAGCGCATGCTCGACCACGACGGCCGTGACGACGATGCCGGCGGCATCGAGGCGTGGCTGGCGCTGGGAGAGGCGGTCGGCCTGCGCCGGGAGGAGCTGATATCCCAGGAGCATGTCCTTCCAGGTGTGCGCTTCGCCGTGGACGCCTACGTCAACTTCGTGCGCCGGGCCAGCTGGCAGGAGGCGGCGATCTCCTCGCTGACCGAGCTCTTCGCGCCCCTGGCGCACCAGAGCCGGCTGGACACCTGGCCGGGTCACTACCCCTGGATCGACGCGGCCGGCTATGGCTACTTCCGCAAGCGCCTCAAGGAGGCGCGCCGTGACGTCGAGCACGGCCTGGAAGTGGCGCTTGCGGTCTGTACGACCGTGGAGAGCCAGCAGCGCGCGCTGGAGATCCTGCAGTTCAAGCTCGACGTGCTGTGGAGCATGCTGGACGCCATGACCCTGGCCTACCAACTGGGGCGACCGCCCTACCACAGCGTGACCGACCGGGCCGTATTCCACCGGGGGCTGGCATGAACGCCTTGGCGGTGCCCAGGCTGCGACCCGGCTGGCGGTTGCAGTGGGAGGAGACCCAGGGCTGCCATGTGCTGCTCTATCCCGAAGGCATGGTACAGCTCAACGACAGTGCCGGCGCGATCCTGGCGCTGGTCGATGGTGAGCGTGATGTCGCCGCGCTGATCGACGAGCTCACCCGGCATTACCCGGAGGCGCCGAGCGAGGAACTCACCCAGGATGTCATCGAGTTCTTCGTCGACGCCTTGCAGCAGGGCTGGATTCACCATGACTGACAGCTCGCCTTTCCCCAGTGGGACGAGCGGCATCGGCCCGCCCCTGTGGCTGTTGGCCGAGCTGACCTATCGCTGCCCCCTGCAGTGCCCATACTGTTCCAACCCGCTCGACTTTGCTCGCTATCGCAACGAGCTCGATACCGACGCCTGGGTCGAGGTGATGCGTCAGGCGCGGGCCATGGGCGCCGTCCAGCTCGGCTTCTCGGGTGGCGAACCGCTGGTGCGGCGCGACCTCGAGAGACTGGTCGACGAAGCCCGGCGGCTCGGCTTCTATACCAACCTGATTACCTCCGGCGTCGGGCTCGACGAGATGCGCATCGCGGCGCTGCGCGAGGCGGGGCTGGACCATATCCAGGTCAGCCTGCAGGCGGCGGAAGCCGAGGTGGCCGCCGCCGTGGCGGGCTCCGCCAAGGCCCATGCCGGCAAGCTGGCCATGGCCCGTGCGGTCAAGGCGGCCGGCTACCCGATGGTGCTCAACGTGGTGCTCCATCGCCACAATATCGACGACATCGACCGGCTGATCGGTCTGTGCGACGAGCTGGGAGCCGATGCCGTGGAGCTGGCCAGTTGCCAGTATTACGGCTGGGCCAGGCTCAACCGTGCCGGGCTGCTGCCGAGCCGTAGCCAGGTCGAGCGAGCCGAGGCGGTGACGCAGCAGTGGCGTGAGCGCCTGGCCTCGCGAGGGCGACAGATGCGGCTGCTGTTCGTGGTGCCGGATTACCATGCCGAGCGTCCCAAGGCGTGCATGGGTGGTTGGGGCGCCATCTTCATGACGGTGGCGCCGGATGGCACCGTACTGCCATGTCACAGTGCCCGGGAGCTGCCCATGCGCTTTCCCAGCGTGCACGATGCATCGCTGCAGGAGATCTGGTACGCCAGCGAGGCCTTCAACCGCTTTCGCGGCGAGGACTGGATGCGCGAGCCCTGCCGCGGCTGCAGCGAGCGCCGCCAGGACCATGGCGGCTGTCGCTGCCAGGCCTATCTGCTGACCGGCGACCCGGCGGCCACCGATCCGGTATGCAGCAAATCGCCGCGTCGCGAGCTGATCGATCAGGCCTGCGCCGAGGCTGCCATCGAGCAGTCGGGGGTCGAGGCGTTGGTAGCGCGACAGGTGAGGAATTCGCGCACTTTCTGGCGCGGTTAGGTATACCCGACCAAGGGCGAAAGGCGGCGGGACGGGCCACCCCATAACATGTCAGGAGAGCCTGTCCGAGGCCATACGACAACAATACACCGCTGACCCCCTGCCTTGGTGCCGGGCAGCGTCGAGCGGGAGGTTCCTGCATGGCTTCCAGCATCACCGAACTACGCAAGTTCGTGGCCCCCGAGATCATCTTCGGCGACGGCGCTCGCCGTGCCGTGGCCAATTACGTGGCTACCTTCGGCGCCGAGCGGGTGCTGCTGGTATCGGATCCGGGCGTCGTCCTGGCCGGCTGGGTCGAGGAGGTGGAGGCGGACCTGGCGACCCAGGGCATTGCCTGCCAGCGCTTCGTCTCCGTCTCGCCCAACCCGCGGGCCGAGGAGGTGATGGCAGGGGCCGCGGCATATCGTGAAATGGGCGCCCAGGCCATCGTGGCCATCGGCGGCGGCAGCCCCATGGACTGCGCCAAGGGGATCGGCATCGTGGTCGCCCACGACGGCCATATCCTCGACTTCGAGGGCGTCGACACCCTGCGCGTGCCGATCCCTCCGCTGATCTTCGTGCCTACCACGGCGGGCACTTCGGCGGACATCTCCCAGTTCGCGATCATCTCCGACCAGCAGCGGCGCATGAAATTCTCCATCGTCAGCAAATCGGTGGTGCCGGATGTCTCGCTGATCGATCCTCAGGTCACCCTGACCATGAGCCCTTTCCTGACGGCCTGCACCGGCGTCGATGCCCTGGTGCATGCCATAGAGGCCTTCGTCTCCACCGGCAGCGGGCCGCTCACCGATGCCCACGCCCTGGAGGCCATGCGCCTGATCAACGGCCATCTCGTCGCGCTGGTAGCCGACCCGCAGAACCTCGAGCTGCGCTCCCAGGTGATGCTTGGCAGCATGCAGGCCGGACTGGCGTTCTCCAACGCCATTCTGGGGGCGGTGCACGCCATGTCGCACAGTCTCGGCGGTTTTCTCGACCTGCCTCATGGGCTGTGCAATTCGCTGCTGCTCGAGCATGTGGTGGCCTACAACTTCGAGGCCGCGCCGGAGCGCTTCACGCGCATTGCCGAGACGCTGGGCATCGACTGCCGCGGGCTGAGCGGCGCCCAGGTCAAGGTGCGGCTGATCGATCACCTGGTCGAGCTCAAGCGTGCCGTCGGCCTGACGGGAAGTCTCGGCAGGCTAGGTGTCCATACCAGCGACGTGCCCTTCCTGACCCGCCATGCCCTCGAGGATCCTTGCATCCTGACCAATCCGCGGCGTTCCGGCCCGCGAGACGTGCAGGTGGTCTTCGAGGAGGCGATGTAATGCTGGATTCGGTGGCCAGCCGATGAAGAAGGTGACCGATCCCGACGGCTATTCGGTCAGCCAGCTGCTGGGGCTTGGCCAGCAGTCGGCGCGCAAGAGCTACTACCCCGAGTTGACGGCGCGCATGGCCGAGCTCGAGGCCGAGCGTAACCGCTACAAATGGCTGTTCGAGAATGCCCTGCACGGTATCTTCCAGGCCTCGCTGGGCGGGCGGCTGCTGGCCGCCAATCCGGCCCTGGCGGCGATGCTGGGCGATGCCGACGTAGATGCGACCCTCGAGCGCTGCTCATCGCTTGCAGCGCTGTTCGCCGAGCCCGGGGAGGCGGAGCGGGTGGCGTCGCTGTTGCACCGGCAGGGGCACCTGCAGGGCCATACCACCTGGCTTGCCGGCAGCGACGGCCGGAGGGTGCCGGTGGCCCTGACCCTGCTGCGCAAGCCGGACCAGGGCGAGGAGATCCTGGTCGAGGGCTTCGTCGCCGACATCACCGAGCGGGAACGGGCCCGCCAGGAGCTGCTGGCGCTCAACGCCCGCCTCGAGGCCCGCGTGCGCGAGCGCACCCAGCGCCTGGAGCAGCTCAATGCCGACCTGGCCGGCGAAGTGGCCGAGCGGCGGTTGATCGAGGAGCAGCTGCGGGCAGCCCGTGACCTGGCCCAGGAAGCCAACCGCAGCAAGGATCGCTACCTGGCGGCGGCCAGCCACGACCTGTTGCAGCCGCTCAACGCGGCGCGCCTGCTGGTCGCCACGCTGCGTGAGCGGGAGCTGGAGGGCGACTGTGGCCGCCTGGTCGACAGCATCCATCTCTCCTTGGAGGGCGCCGAGGAACTGCTCACCGATCTGCTCGACATTGCTCGGCTCGACCAGGAGCGCATCCAGCCGCAGTTGGCGTGCTTCCCTCTCTCTCGCCTGCTTTACGGCCTGGTGGTCGAGTATGCACCGCGCGCCCAGCGCAAGGCGCTGCGCTTTCGCTGGGTGGAAGGCAGGGTATGCGTCAACAGCGACTTCCGCCTGCTCGGCAGAGTACTGCGCAACCTGCTCTCCAATGCTTGCCGCTACACCGAGTCGGGTAGCGTGCTGCTGGGCGTGCGGCGCATTGGCGATGCCGTTTCCATCGAGGTCCACGACAGTGGCCCCGGCATCCCCGCCGATCAGCTCACGGCGATCTTCGAGGAGTACCACCAGCTCAATGCCGAGCGGGCTCGTAATCGCCAGGGGGTGGGGCTGGGCCTGGCCATCGTCGAGCGGATCTGCCAGCGCCTGGGCCTCGAGGTGACGGTGAAATCGACGCCGGGGCGCGGCTCGTGTTTTGCCGTGCGGGTGCCGATCTGTACGCCCGCGCCAGCCCTGCACAGTGCGCCTGAAATCCCGCTGCTCGAATGTCCTCTGCAGGGACGGCGCATGCTGGTGATCGACAATGACAGCCGAATATTGATGGGTATGCAGGCGCTGCTCGAGCAGTGGGGCATGGTGTGTCGCGTTGCCCACGACTTGGAAGAGGTACTGGCACAGCCCCATGAGCCGCCGGAGGTGCTGCTGGTCGACCTGCATCTCGACGGTGGCGAGACGGGCGACCGGCTGGTGGAGAAGCTGCGCCGTCACTGGCAGCAGCCGGCACTGCCGGCGGTAGTGATCACGGCGGATCGCTCCGAGGCCTGGCGGCGGGCCCTGTCCGACGGAGGTATACCGCTGCTGCACAAGCCGGTACGGCCGGGCAAGCTGCGCGCTGTATTGAGCCAACTGCTCGGGCGGGAGCGGCACTGAAGCGATATACGACTTTGGTCCTGACCCTGCGAGTACGCTTCGACACTCAAGTGCTATGTCGCTGCGTTGCACCAGGGCATAGACTGGAAACAGGAACCTGGATTGAGAGGCCTGCCATGCAAATGCCGTTAGCGGTCTCGGAAGTGGATGACGAAGCCTCGCCGGAAGTCCCCCTGCGCGTGGCTCAAACCTCTGCCAACGATCCGGAATTGGCTGCCCAGTACCTGGCCAGTCAACTGCTGAACCCCTATCTCGAGGGGGTGCTGTTCTTCTGCTCCGCGGAGTACGACCTGCCGGCCCTGGCCGCTGCCCTGGAGGCCCACCTGGGGGGCGTCAAGCTGTGCGGCTGCACCACGGCGGGGGAGCTTGGGGTCGATGGCTACTCGCGTGGCTCCATCGTGGCGGTGGGCTTCGATCACCGTGCCTTCACCCTCGATTATCGTCTAATCCGCGAGCTGGATGCTTTCACGCTGCTCGATGCCCAGCGCATCACCGACCAGTTGATGGATCATTGCGTGCGTTCGGGGGTGGCACCGCTCAAGGGGCATACTTTTGCCATGACCCTGCTCGACGGCCTCTCGGCCTGTGAGGAGCAGGTGCTGCTGACCCTGACCTCGGTGCTGGCCGGCATCCCCCATTTCGGCGGTAGCGCTGGCGACGACAACCGCCTGACCGGGACGCACGTCTACGGCGAGGGCGCCTTTCACGCCCAGGCGGCGGTGGTGCTGATGGTCAACACCGAGCTGGATTTCGAGGTGCTCTCGACCCACCACCTGAGGCCACGCGGGGAGAAGCTGGTGGTCACCGCCGCCGATTGCGAGGGGCGCAGGGTGCTGGAACTCAACGCCGAACCCGCGGCGCTGGAGTACGCGCGGCTGGTGGGGTGTTCCGTCGAGGCGCTTAGCCCCGAGGTGTTCGCCCGCCATCCATTGGCGGTGAAGCTGCATGACAAGACCTATGTGCGCGCCATTCAGGGCGTCAATCCCGACCTCAGCCTGAACTTCTACTGTGCGGTGGAGACCGGCATCGTGATGACCGCGATGCACGGCACCGACCTGCTGGAGGATCTCGGCCGCGAGATCGATGCCATCACCGAGCGGCTGGGGCCTGCCGAATGCATCCTCGGCTGCGACTGCTTCCTGCGCCGCTTGGAGCTCGAGCAGGATGGCTTGCAAGCGGCCGCCAAGGCGTTCTACCGGCGCCAACGCGTCCTCGGCTTCAACACCTACGGCGAGCACTGCAACGGTCTGCATCTGAACCAGACCTTCAGTGGTGTCTTCATCGGGCGCTCCCGCCGTGACGTCTGAGCGCGAGCGCGAGCTGGAACGCCAGGTGGCCAAGCTCCAGCGCATCAATGCGGCGCTGATCGAACGCGTCGAGTCGAGCAACCTGCCGCGTACCGCCCCTTATGCTGCCTTCGAGCATGCCGCCCTGCTGGCCGAGCAGGTGCGCGAGCGCACCCGCGCCCTCAACCAGACCCTGCACGAGCTGCGTGCCAGCAACCGGCTGCTGGGCGAGGCGCGCAAGCGTGCCGAGCAGGCCAACCAGTACCTGGTCGATGCCATCGAAAGCATTACCGATGCCTTCGTGCTGTTCGGTGCCGACCAGCGCATCCAGCACTTCAACAGCCGCTTCGCCGAGTTCTGGCGGCCGGCAGGCATCGAGGTCGAGGCCGGCATGACGCTGGAGGAGCTGCGCCGGCTGGCGCTGACCTCGGGGCTGGTGATCAACGAGCAGCTGAAGCAGCGCCAGGGGCGCACCATCTACCAGCTGCACAACGGCCGCTGGGTACAGGTCAACCAGCGGCCGATCCGAGGCGGGGGGCGTGTGATCCTCTACGTCGACATCACCGAGCTCAAGCGCCATGAGCACGCCGAGCGCGAACATGCCTTGGCCCAGAAGTCGCGGCTGCTGCAGGCCACCCTCGACAGCCTCTCCCAAGGGGTGGCGGTGATCACCCACGGCGGCTTGCTGGAAATGCACAACCAGCGCTTCTCGCAGCTCGCCGGAGTCGAAGAATTGACGCTGCCGGCTCCGCTGGCGGCATTGGGGGGTGCCAGTGAGCTGGTGGACCCAACGGATGCGCAGGCCGTGCTGCCGGCCTGCGAGCGTCGTCTCAGTGATGGGCGCGTGGTCGAGGTACGCGGCCACCCCATGCCGGGCGGCGGCCAGGTGCTCACCTATACCGACATCACCGAGCGCATCCGTCAGGCTGAGGCGCTGGCCGAGCGGGAGCGCTGGATTCGCACCATCACCGACCATGTGCCGGCGATGATCGCCTACCTGGACCGCGAACTGCGCTACGTCTTCACCAACCGTGTCTACGAGGAGTGGTACGGTTGGCCCCACGACCTGCTGCTGGGATCGTCGCTGGGCGAACTGCACTCGGCGGAGCACTGTGCGCGGTTGATGCCCTATCTCCAGCGCGTGCTGGCGGGGGAGCGCATCAGCTTCGAGCTACCCGAGCAGAACGTCGACGGCGAGCAGCGTGTGTTGCTGCGCGCCTACGTACCGCACCGCGACAGCGACGGCAGCGTGATCGGCTTCTTTGTGTTGATTCGCGACATCACCGAGCAACGCCGCACCTCCGAGGCCCTGCACCACGCTTACCAGAATCTCGAGCAGCGCGTCCGCGAACGCACCGCGGAGCTGACTCGCGTCAACGCCCAGTTGCGCGAGGAGATCGAGGAGCGCCTGGCAGCCGAGTGCCAGCTGCGCGATGCCAAGACCGAGGCCGAAGCGGCCAATTTGTCCAAGACCAAGTTCCTGGCGGCGGTCAGCCACGACCTGCTGCAGCCGCTCAATGCCGCCAGGCTGTTCGTCGGGGCGCTGGTGGAGCAGGAGATGTCGACGGCCAACCTGGAACTGATCCAGCAGGTGGGGCACTCGCTCAAGGACGTGGAGACGCTGCTCGGCACCCTGGTCGATATCTCCAAGCTGGATGCCGGCGTGGTCACCCCCGAGGTGACTGCCTTCGCCATTCGCGAGCTGCTCGATGGCCTGGCTCGCGAGTATCGCCAGGTGGCCGCCAGCGAGGGGCTGGGCTTCCACTACGTTCCCTCGTCGGCGATCGTCAGTAGCGACATCTCGCTACTGGCCCGGGTGATTCGCAACCTGCTCAGCAATGCGGTGCGCTACACGCCCAGTGGACATCTGCTGCTCGGCTGTCGGCGTCGCCGCGAAGGACTGGAGATCCAGGTGCTCGATACCGGTTGTGGTATCGCCGAGGAGGAGCAGGAACTGATCTTCCAGGAGTTTCGGCGGTTGCCGTCGGCCGTCTCCGCCAGGGATCGCGGCCTCGGGCTCGGGCTCTCCATCGTCGACAAGATTTCACGCATGCTGCGGCAGCCGGTGCGGGTTCGGTCGCGGGTCGGGCATGGCACGCTGTTCGGCGTTCTGCTGCCCTATGCGCAGCGTCTCCAGCCCGGCGAATCTCGCGCGGTGGGACCCAGCGGTGCCGGCAGGGAGCTTGCCGGTCGACGGCTGTGGGTGGTCGACAACGATCCGGCCATCTGCCTGGCCATGCGCCATCTGCTGGAGCGCTGGGGCTGTCAGGTGGTGGTCGCCGAGAGCGAGGAACGCCTTGCCGAGCGGGTCTGCCTGGCCGGCGACGAAAGCGATGCCCTGGTGGTCGACTATCACCTCGATCATGAGCGCAGCGGCCTGGTCCTGGCGCAGCGCATCAATGCCATGCGCGAGCAGCCGCTGCCGGTGCTGGTAATCACTGCCGACCACAGCCGCGAGCTGCGCCAGCAGGTGCGTGAGCTGGGCTTCCAACTGCTCAACAAACCGGTCAAGCCACTGCGGCTGCGCACTACGCTGCAGCAACTGCTGGCCGCTGCTCCGCTCGAAGCAGAGCCTCAGGGCCTGCGCAGGTAGCGGCTGAAGTCGATGTCGCTGGCCGCAAGGATGGCCTGGACCCGGTTGCTCACCCCCAGCTTGCGCAGGATCGCCGAGACGTGGGCCTTCACGGTGGTTTCGGCGATGTCGAGGTGGTAGGCGATCATCTTGTTCGATTCCCCGCGGGTCATGTGCTCAAGCACCTGGAGCTGCTTGCGGGTCAGCATCTCGAGCTGTTGTGCGGAGATGGTGCGCTCGTTCGCCTGCTGGGGGCGGGTGCTGCTGGCGCGCATGGCTTCGGAGGGCAGGTAGATGTTGCCCTCCAGTATCTGGGCGATGGCCTTGATCAGCTGTTCCTTGGGCGACGACTTGGTGAGGAAGCCTACCGCGCCACAGGAGACCGCCTGCAGCATGACATTCTTGTCCTCCTCCGCGGAGATGATCGCCACTGGAATGGTGGGGGCCTCGTTGCGTAGCTGGATCAACCCGGTCAGCCCGTTCATGCCAGGCATATTGAGGTCGAGCAGGATCAGGTCGAGGTCCTCCTCGTCGACGGTCAGGGCCAGGGTGTCCTCGAGGTTCTCCGTCTCCATGAGTTCACTGCCGGGGAAGCCGTCCCCGACCACGCGTGAAATGGCATCACGAAACAGCGGATGATCGTCGGCGATCAGGATTCGGTAGGTGGGGGCGTGGTCTTCCATCTTGTTGTTATCCTCGTGGTAAAGCATCAGTGAGTCTCTGGGGGATCGAGATCGGCGAAGGGCGGTGGGCGAGGAGAGACGATCTCCAGGGACTTGCCGGCGGCTTCCCAGCTATCGATTCCGTCACGATACCAGTAAAGCCGTTGAAAACCCGCTTCGGCCAAGCGCTTGACGGCGTTCCATGAGAGCCAGCAATCGGCGCGACACAGCACCAGCACCGGGTAGCTCATGTCGCCACCGCTGGCGGCACTGATTTCACCCAGCAGATAGCCCACCCAGTCGTGGCGGCTGTAATACCAGTCGTCGTCGAGATGACCGAGTCCCGTATTGGGCAGCCACAGCGCTCCCGGCAGCGAGCGGTGAGGATTGGTCTGCAGGAAGCGGCCGTGGAGAAAAGTGAGGTTGATGACGTCGACCACCAGCACCGGCGGTTGCGCATTCAGCAGGGCTTCCACCTGCGCGGTATCCACCGTGATCGCACCGGGTGCCGACGCCGGCGTGGGGCTGCGATAGCGGTCGATGCGGTAGCCGCGCTCCGAGAACAGTCGCGGATCGTCCAGCGCCGTCGCGGCGTGAACGGATGCCGGCCAGAGCGCCGCCAAGAGCAGGGCGGCCAAGTACCGATGCGCGACCTTCATACAGGAATCCCGTGGCGTCATGCCGCTATGGGACCGCCTTTTCTCCTGCTCAGGAATTGAACCTTTGTAGTGAAGCAGGAAGCACGAAAGTACTATTCTGCCGTGTTGCAGGGGCGCATAGTCTGAGAACATGACGAAACGAGACTTGCCTTCGCCCCTGCCGCTGATACGCCTCATGGTCGTTTTGCTGCTGCTGGGAGGCACCGATTCCCTGCGTGCCGAGCTGCCAACGCTACGGCTCAGCGTGCTGCAGTTCGGCACCGCCCACTGGGAGCTCGACCATCTCGAGCGGCGCGGGCTCGACCACGCGGCCGGCTTCGATCTGGAAGTGCGCCTGGTGGCCAACCTGCCGGCCTCGCGCATTGCCGTTTCCAGCGGCGACGTGCACGGTGCCGTGGTCGATCTGACCTGGGTCCAGGCCCGGCACGCGGCCGGTCAGTCCTACCGCTACCTGCCCTATTCATCCCAACTGGGCGACGTGCTGGCAGCGCCCGGCGTGGNGGCCGGTCAGTCCTACCGCTACCTGCCCTATTCATCCCAACTGGGCGACGTGCTGGCAGCGCCCGGCGTGGCCATCGAGTCTCTTGAAGATCTGCGTGGCAAGCGTATTGGTGTTGCGGGCGGCCCCGACAGCAAAAGCTGGGTGCTGTTGACGCGGGCGGCGCAGGCCGAGGGCATCGCGCTCGAGCGCGAGGCCCAGGTTCAGTTTGGCGCACCGCCGTTGCTCAGCCAGGCACTCAAGCGCGGGCAGCTCGACGTGCTGGTGACCTTCTGGCACTTTGCCGCCGAGCTGACGGCCGCAGGCGAGGCCGAAGTGGCGCTGCCCATGGCAGCACTGCTGACACGCCTGGACATTCCCACGGGGCTGCCGATCCTCGGCTACGTCTTCCACGATGGCTGGGCCCGCGAACACGAGGCGCTGTTGGCGCGCTTCGCCGCCGCCGTGGCGCACGCCAAGCGGGAACTTCGCGATGAGCCGGAGTACTGGGCGGCCCTGCGCCCGCTGATGCGCGCCAGCGACGACGCCCACTTCGAAGCGCTGCGCCAGGGTTACGTGCAGGGCATCCCCGAGCCGCTGGACCCGCAGCGTATCCAGGCCCTGCAGCGGCTGCTGGTGTTGACCGGGGTCGAAGCGGACGCGGTAATGCCCGCGTCGCTGTTCGTCCAGGCTGCGGGAGAAGAGCGGTGAGATCCCCGCCGCTGGCCTGCTGGGTCGTCCTGCCCCTGCTGGTGGTCTTCTGGGGGCTGCTGGCCTGGCAGCTCGACACCTCGCTGCTGCCTTCACCGCTGGCGGTGCTCGACACCCTGCAGCGGGAGGCCGCCAGCGGCGAGCTGCAGCGCCACCTGTCGATAACCCTGCAGCGGGTGGCGATCAGCTTCGCCCTGGCCATGGCGCTGGGCGCCCTGATCGGCATCGCCATGGGTCGGCTGCCGCTGATCAATGCGCTGCTCGACCCGCTGTTGGTGCTGCTGCTCAACCTGCCGGCGCTGGTGCTCATCATCTTGCTCTACGTCTGGTTCGGTCTGGTGGAGGCCGCGGCGATCCTGGCGGTGGTGATCAACAAGGTACCCAACGTGGCCGTCACCCTGCGCGAGGGTGCGCGTAGCCTCGACCCGCGCCTGGAGCAGATGGCCCGGGTCTACGACTTCTCTCCCGTCAAGCGGCTGCTGCACGTCTGGGCGCCGCAGTTGTTTCCCTACCTGATGGCGGCAACTCGTGGCGGGCTGGCGCTGATCTGGAAAATCGTCCTGGTGGTCGAGCTGCTGGGCCGTTCCGACGGGGTTGGCTTCCAACTGCACCTGGCCTTCCAGGTCTTCGACGTGGCCGGCCTGCTGGCCTACAGCCTGGCCTTCATCGCCATCGTGCAACTGATCGAGCTGGTCGTCCTGCAACCCTTGGAGCGGCGAGCCTCGCGCTGGCGTCGCTCGGGAGTCGAGCATGCTTGAGTTCTCCGTTCCTCCCGGGCATCCCATCCTGGCGGCCATGACGCTGCGCATCGCCCAGGGCGACCGCATCTGCCTGCTGGGCCCTTCGGGCATTGGCAAGACCACGCTGCTCAATCGCCTGGCCGGGCTGGAGCCGGGGCAGCCGCGCTCGCCACTACGCATCGGCTATCTGTTCCAGGAGCATCGCCTGCTGCCTTGGCGTACGCTGCGCGACAACCTGCGCCTGGTCGGCGTGAGCCGGGACAAGGTCGTTCCGCTGCTGGCGCAGGTAGGGCTCGGTAACGTCGCCGACCTCTATCCCGACCAGCTCTCTCTAGGCATGGCCCGCCGCGCCGCGCTGGCGCGCTGCCTGGCTATTCGCCCCGAACTGCTGTTGCTGGATGAACCCTTCGCTTCCCTCGATTCCCATCGCGCCGTCGAACTCCAGGCGCTGATCCGCGAGCTGCTGCAGCACACGCCGCGCATGGCAATGATCTGCGTGACCCACGAGGTGCGCGACGCCGAGGCGCTGGCCAATCGTGTCTGGTACCTGGCGGGCCGGCCCGCCCGTCTGCGCCATGACGGGCTCCTCGGCGACACGCCTGCCGAGGTCGCGGTCCTGGCCCGGCAATTGGAGGCGCTGGGCCAGGAAGCATCTAGCCCCGCCTAGCCCAAGCGCGTGCCCAGAATTCCTGTACGCTGCGGGCGAAAACCGCCAATCGCCAGCGTGGACAACGCCAGGGTCACGCCCAAGGTGATGGCGATCGCCTCGCCGTTCCACTGCCCGTAAAGGGCGAAGCGCAGCGTCTCCACCGCATGGGTGAAGGGGTTCAGCTGGCACAGCTGGTAGATCCAAGGGCTCGCCTCCTGCATCCGCCACAGCGGATAGAGCGCCGAGGAGAGAAAGAACATCGGGAAGATCACGAAGTTCATCACCCCCGCGAAATTCTCCAGCTGCTTGACCCAGGTGGCGATCAGCAGGCCCAGGGCACCCAGCATCAGCGCGGCCAGCAGCAGCGCCGGGAGTACTGCAAGATAGCCCTCCAGCGGCGGACGCACACCCACCCCCCAGCGGGCGATCAGCAGGAACACGTAGACCTGGATGACCGAAACGCTGCCCATGGCCAGCAGCTTGGTCAGCAGCAGGAAGGGGCGCGGCAGGGGGCTGGTGAGCAAGACGCGCATGGAGCCCAGCTCACGGTCGTAGACCATGGAGAGCGCACCCTGCATGGAGTTGAACAGGATGATCATGCCGCACAGGCCGGGCACGATATAGGTCTCGTAGGTGATGTAGGTGACATAGGGGGGAATGATCGACACCCCAAGCACCATGCGAAAGCCGGCGGCGAATACCACTAGCCACAGCAATGGTCTTACCAGGGCGCTGGCGAAGCGAGTGCGCTGCTGCCAAAAGCGCAGCCACTCACGCTTCTGCACGCCGACGAAGCAGTACCAGTAGTCGCGCGGCGTCATGCGGCCTCCCGGGTCAGGACATGGAAAGTGTCGGTCAGGCTGGTGCCACCGTAGCGCCTGGTCAGCGCTACGCCCGGCTCGTCGGCCAGCAGCCGCCCACGATGCAGGATCAGCACTTGATCCTCGGCTTCGATCTCCTCGATCAGGTGGGTGGCCCACAGCACGGTGAGCCGGCGCTCTTGGCACAGGGTACGAACGTGGGCGTTGAGCGCCGCCCGACTGTCGAGGTCGAGGCCGGCGGTAGGCTCGTCGAGCAGCAGCAGCGCGGGGCGATGCAGCAGCGCCCGAGCGATCTCCACCCGCCTTCTATGGCCGCCATTGAGCTGGCGTACCGGGATGTGGGTGTGCTCGGCAAGTTGCTGGCGCTCCAACTCCTCGCCGCAGCGCAATCGTGTCTCGCCAGGGGAGAGGCCGTGCAGGGCCGCGTGGTACATGAGGTTCTGCATCACGCTCAGGTCCAGGTCCAGGGCGTTGTGCTGGAACACCACCCCCAGGTGGCGCATCACTGCCGCGGGCTGGCGCTTGAGCGAGCGCCCGCCCAGCAGCAGGTCGCCTTGCTGCAGGGCCAGCAAACGCGTCATCAGGCCGAACAGTGTCGACTTGCCGGCTCCATTGGGACCCAGTAAAGCGTGGAAACGGCCGGAGGCCAGCGTGAAGCTGACCTCCTGCAGGACGGGTTGGTGGCGGTAGCGATAGCTGACAGCCTGGGCCTCCATGATCATGACCCGGCCCCCGAAGTGATGCGCACGCCCCAGGGAAAGCGACCCACGTCGATGGACTTGACCACCTCGAGCCTGTCGACGTCGATCACCGAGACGTCACCGCTGACGCCGTTGGTGGTCAGCAGGGTCTTCTCGTCGGGGCTCAGCGCCACCTGCCAGACCCGGGCACCCACCAGCAGGTAGTTGAGCACCTCGAAGGTCTGGGCGTCCACTACCGCGATGTGATTGGCCGGCCCCAGGGCGACGAAGGCGTAGCGACCGTCGGAGGTGAGCTGGATGCCTACCGGCTGCACGCGGTCCTGGTTCACGCCGGGGATGCGGAAGTCGATGGTGTGGATCTCTTCGAGGCTCTCGACGTCGATGATGTGCACCGTGCCGCCGATCTCCGCCGAGGCCCACAACAGGGCGTCGTCATGCGTGAACTCCACGTGGCGCGGGCGGGCGCCGATGACGATGTTCTTCTCGATCTCGAAGGTCTCGGTGTTGATCCAGTGCAGCATGTTGGAGGTTTCGCTGGTGTTCACCGCCCAGCGGCCGTTGTAGCTGACACCCATGCCCTCCGGTTCGATCCCCACTTCGATCTGCGCCAGCACGCGCTTGGTCTCCACGTCCAGCACGGTGACCAGGGCGTCGTCCTCGTTGGCGATGTAGAGGTGGCGGCCGTTGGGGTGCAGGGCGAACTGCTCCGGATCCTCGCCGGAGGGCAGGGTGTCGATCACCTTGCGGGTGGCCAGGTCGATGACCTCGACGGCATCGTCGTCGCTGGCGCAGACGTAGAGCAGGCTCTCGTCGGGCGACAGCAGGATGCCGCGCGGACGCTGACCGACGGGGATGGTGTCGACCACCTCCAGCGAGGCCATGTCGATGATCGAGATGGTGTTGTCACGCTCGTTGGAGACGTAGGCCAGGCTGGCGGCCCACAGCGGCGTGGCGAGGCCCAGCAACAGGCCGAGGGTGGCGAGGCGTGCGGCAATGTTCATGGTCGACTCCTGTATATCGGCAGGGGAGCGGTATCAGCCGCGCAGGCGGCAGCGGCTTTCCGGGCGGTCGTAGCCCAGGGTGTCGAGTTCGGTATGCTGGTGCAGGAAGCCTTCGAAGGGCGCCATCCCGACCAGACTGTTGGGCTGGGCGAGGGGCACCGGCTGGCGCAACTGGCCATTCCAGTCGCGGAAGCTGAGCGGTCGGCCCTTGAAGGCGGCCAGCTCGAACTCGTCGCCGAGCAGGTAGTCGCGCAAGGTCTGCATGTCGGCGCTCTCGGTACGCGTCACCGCCTCGCCCACGGCGCGAATCGCCGCCCAGGCGGCATAGTCGGTGCCGGTCATGTGGCGCTCGGCCTGCTTGTGGAAACGGTTCTGCAGCTGCGCCGCGCCCCAGGCTTCCACCGCGGGATGCCAGGCATCCGCTGCCATGCCCTGGGTGCCGACCACCGGCCGTGGCAACCAGGTGTTGAAGGGCACGAAATCGCCGAAGTCGTTGCGCTCGTCGGCGACGACCACCACGTCGTAATCGGGCCCCTGAGTGAACAGCGGCAGCTCCGCCGAGGCGTTGCGGCGCATGTCGGCTTCGAAGGTCCACTCCTTGTCGGCGACCACCCGCAAGGCGAATTTTTCGGCGGATCGACGGAAGGCGTCGGCCCAGGCCTGGTCGTCGTCGGTCGGGCCGCTGATCAGGAATACCGAACGCCAGCGCCGCCAGTTGAGCCACTGGGCCAGAGCGTCGGTCAGCATGGCGTGACTGGGGGCGGTGTGCAGCAGATAGGGCGAGCAGTCGTCGAGACGCAGCGACACATCACGCGCGCCGGCGTTGAACAGCAGGGCCCTGTCACCGGCAAGCTCCGAGGCCTGACGCAGGGTCTGGGCCGGGGCATTGATCACGATCAGGGCGATGTCGTCCTCGAGCATGGCGGTGAGCGCTTCCAGCAGCGCCTCTTCGCTCTCGGCGACCACGCTCTCGAGCTCATGGCGCTGGCCGAGAAAGCGGCCGGTACTCAGGTTGTCGCTGATCCCCAGGCGGGCGCCCTGCTGGCCGGCATCCTCGGGCTCGGGGGTCAACTGGGCCAGTGCCGGGCCACGGCCGGGCTGCCACTGCAGGTAGCCGTAGCGAACGTCGAGGCCTTCGGCCTGGGCCAGGGGGGCGAGCAGCAGGCCACTCAAGGCCAGTCCGGAGGCGATACCGCGCATCTGACGGGAAGTGTTCATGCTGAGCTCCTTGTCGCGTGTGAAGGCCGGGGTCAGCGAACGACGAAGGTGCCGGTCACGCCACGCTCTTCGAGTCCGGCACAGGCCCACTCATAGGTGCCAGGGCGGATGGGCACGAAGAACAGCTCGGCTTCGCCCTCACGCTCGAATTCCAGCTCGGTCAGGGTGGGAGCCTTGATCTCGACGTTGCCGACCTCGATCTTGCGTAGCCAGGCATTCTTGAAGAAGCCGGGCGCGACCCAGGCGCACTCCTGCATGCCGGTGGCCTCGATCGCCAGCCGGTAGGATTGGCCGGTTTCCAACTGATGCTCACGCACCGATACGCCAAGCATGCTCTCGCCGGTACCGATCACCAGGCGCTCCAGGCGTTCCGGCTGGGTGGCCAGGTCGCCGGCTGCCAGGGCAGCGCCACTGGCCAGGCCGAGCGCCACGGCCAGCAGTGTCTTGAAAGCAGGGCGACGTGCGGCAGAGGGGATGTGAGCAAGGGACATGTTGTTGTTCTCCTTCGGGTGGCAAGACCGCTGGCCGCTTGGCCATGTCGACCAGTTCAGCACTTCGCCCGGTTCCGTCCCATGACACCATGGGGCCTTTGTTCTCCTTCCAAGGGCGTAAGACGGTAGCAGTGGGGGAAGAGGGGACTAGTACCAAGGGAGGACGGCGAAAGGCCGGAAAGTGGCGATGCGGGGGCGTCGCTGTGCTGCCTAGACTCGACTCAACCTGCCGTGGGCCAGGCGGTCTGCGGCATTACCCGAACGAATCGCCAGAACAACAGGTGCCCCCATGCGCTCCATGACCCTTCCCGCTGCCACGCTTGTCTTCTCCGCCCGTCGATCCGCCGGCGTCATCCTTGCCAGCCTCCTGCTGGTCGCTTCCGGCGCTGCCCTGGGGCACGGCGATGTCACGCCCCAGGGGGTCGATACCCAAGGTTTGCCCGAGCTGGGTGAGGCGCCGCTGATGGATAACCCCTTCCGGTCCGGCAACCAGCACGCCGAGGACCATGACATGGCCGTACAGGTGGGTGAACGCGGCTATGCCGGCAACTGTGCCGTCTGCCACGGCATCCAGGCCAAGTCGGGCGGTCTTACCCCGGATCTGCGCGAACTCGAGGAGTGGGACGACGAGTACTTTCTGCAGCGCGTGCTCAACGGCACCGAGCGGGGCATGCCCTCGTTCAAGGCGAATCTCGACCAGACCGCCATTTGGGCGATCAAGACCTACATCGAGTCGGTAACGCCCTGAAGGAAACACTGCGCATTTGTTCAGCGTTTCCTGAGAAGGGGTAAGCCGCTGCTACCAGCTACTGCCTGGGAGGGAGTGCATCATGTGGAAGCGTGTCGTGTTTGCGTTGGCGCTGCTGCTTTTCCAACTGCCGGCCTGGGGAGAGACGCTCTCCGCGGTTGCCGTCGAGGTCGCCATCACCGAGGTGGCGGTAAGCAACCCCGGCGCCGAGCTGTTACGGCGCCCGGCGCTGCGTAATCTCGATGAGGTCATGGCATCTGGCCATATCAACATCGGGCTGTACGAGGAGTTCCCTCCCTACTCCTATCGTGACGAGACCGGCGAGGCGCGCGGCATCGATGCCGAGATCGGTCGTGCCATCGCCGAGGGGCTGGGCCTGGAGTTCCGGCCGTTCTGGATCACGCCAGGCAGTAGCCTGGGACGGGACCTTGGCAACAACGTCTCGCGTGGGCACTACCTGCGTCCGACCCAGGTGGCCGACGTGATGCTGCGCGTGCCCTACGATCGCAACTTCTCCTACCTGCGCGACTCCACTGGTGAGTACATCAACAAGAGCGTGGTGATGTTCGGCCCTTATCAGCGCGAAGAGTGGGGCATCGTTTACGATGCCGGTCGGTTGGACGGAGGGGCGACGCTGGGCAGCTTTCGTCACCAGCGCATCGGTGCGGAGTACGACACCTTGCCGGCCACCTATCTGACCGCCGCATTGGGTGGCCAGCTGCGCGACAACGTGCGCCATTATCGCAATGCAGGCGACGCCTTTGCCGCCATGACAGGTGGCGAAGTGGCCGGCGTGATGGCCATGCGCGGCGAACTCGAGTACTTCGTGGCCCAGTATCCGGAGCACGACTTCCGCCTCGCTGAGGCGGTGTTTCCCGGCATCTCCCGCCAGCGCTGGGACATCGGCATGGCCGTGCGCGACAACCATCGCCAGTTGGGATATGCGATCGAGGCGATAGTGGATCGAGCAGTGCGCGACGGCAGCCTGAGCGATATCTTCCAGGTCCATGCCCTCGATTACCACGCGCCCGACTTCTACGCCGAGATCCTCGGTCCGGCGGAGTGATGCCCATGCTGCGCATTCGACTTGGCAAGACAGGCTGGCGTAACGGGCTCCTCGGCATGGCGTGCCTGGTGGCGATGGCCGCCAACGCCGCCCCGCCTGACGACCCCTACCGTTCACCGATGTGGCGTTACAACCTGGATCGCTACCTCGGCGAAGGCGCCGTCGTTCGACATAGCGATCAGGTGGTGCTCAAGGTGCCGCACTTCGCCGAGGACGCCACCCAAGTGCCCTTGACGGTGGATCTCTCGGGGTTCGAGCCGGCCATCGAGGAGATCGTCACCTGGGTGGATTTGAACCCGGTACCGCATCTCTTCAGCGTGCGGCCCGAGGCCGCCGAGGTGCGAGTCATCGCGCTGAATTTCCGCATTCAGCAAGCCTCGACGCTGCGCGCCGCGGTGCGCGACGATGAGGGCAACTGGCATATCGGCAGCGCTCACGTCGAGGCGGCCGGTGGCGGCTGCACCGCCCCCAGCGCTGCCGCCAGCAATCCCGATTGGTCAGCCAGTATCGGCCAGATCCGCGGGGCCTTGTTCTCTCCGCTCGGCGAGCAGGCTGGAACTCGCGTCAAGCTCCAGATCATGCACCCCATGGATTCCGGCATGGTTGGAAATATTCCGCGCTTCAATATCGAAAACCTGGAGCTACGCAATGCAGCCAGCCAGGTGCGCCTCGCCAGCATGACGCTATCCGAATCGGCATCCGAGAACCCTCTTTTCGTCTTCGACCTGGAGCACGAAGGGAAGGAGGACGGCATCACCCTGTGGATGCGTGACAATGGCGGTAACGTCTTCGAGAGCCGGCTGGGAGGCTGATCATGCGCTATCTGATCCCGCTTTACATCAGCCTGGTCCTTGGCTGTCAGGTTGCCTTGGCAGATGACTACCGGTATGCGCTCAAACCGGTGGAGATCGCCCCGGGCGTATGGATCATCGAAGGCGAAACGGAGGATTTTTCATCCGACAATGGAGGTAATATCGTAAACATTGCCTTCATTATTACCGAGCAGGGCGTAATCGTCTTCGACACGGGGCCTTCATGGCGCTATGGCGAACAGCTGCGCGAAGCGATCGCCGCAGTGACCGAACTTCCCATTACTCACGTGCTTCTTTCCCATCATCATCCCGACCATGTCTTCGGCAACCAGGCTTTCGATCCGGAGATGCTCTACGCCCTGGAAGGTACCATTCTGCGCCTCGCTGAACAGGGCAACGACTTTGCCGAGAACCTCTACCGCACGCTGGGCGACTGGATGCGTGGCACCGAAGTCGTGCTGCCCACCCGGAGGGTGACGCCCGGACGAATGATCATCGGCGGCCGGGACATCGAGCTGATTGCCATGAGCGGCCATTCCGGGGCCGATCTGGTGCTGATGGACCATGCTTCCGGCGTATTGCTGGCCGCCGATATGCTCTTCTATCAGCGAGCTGCGACCACGCCACACACACCGGGCCTCGCCGTCTGGCGCGAGGAATTGCGCGAACTGGAATCGCTCGACTTTCGCTACCTGGTGCCCGGCCACGGTCCCTTGATCGAGGGCCGAGCCCCCTTCGAGCAGATGCACGCCTATCTCGACTGGCTGGACGATACCTTGAGGGAGGCGGCAAGCCAGGGCCTGACGGCAAGTGAAGTGATGGGGTTGCCGATACCTGAGCGGTTCGATGAAATTGCCATGACCCGCCACGAGTTGATACGCAGCGTCAGCCATCTTTATGGGCGCTATGAGCGAAAGGCGCTCGAACTGATTGACGAGGGAGGGCGGTAGCAGAAAGCGAATGACTTGACGGTATATGTCGAACATGGCTCTTGCCATTCTTTTTTCATCTGCGGATGGGAAAAGGGTGGCTTTTTTCTTTTTTTATCCAGACTGAGGCATCGATTGCGGTAGGTCGTACGACCAAGAGAGGAGGAAAAGTCGTCCCTGTTGGCCATGGCTGGGCAAGCCTGGATGGAACAGATTGTGAGGCGAAGCGCCAGCCCGAAGGCGCTGGACTCGAACAACAATCCTGTCGACCCACTGTCCCCCTCGGAGAGCGTCATGACCCAATCGATCCCTTTCGGCAAGCTGGCCATGCCACTTGCCCTGACGGCCATCACCGTTGCAGTTTCCATGCATGCCCAGGCCGTTACCTTCGACGACATGCTCAACGATCACTTGACCACTGACCAGGTAGTCACCAACGGCATGGGGCTGCACGGCCAGCGTTATAGCCCGCTGGCGACACTCAATACCGACAACGTTCATCAGTTGCGACCGGTGTGGGCCTTCTCTTTCGGTGGTGAGAAACAGCGTGGCCAGGAGTCGCAGCCTCTGGTCAAGGATGGCGTGATGTATGTGACCGGTTCCTACTCGCGACTCTGGGCCGTGGACGCTCATACCGGTGAGGAGATCTGGCAGTACGAGGCGCGACTGCCCGACGGTATCATGCCCTGCTGTGACGTGGTCAACCGTGGCGCCGCCATCTATGGCGACAAGATCTATTTCGGCACGCTCGATGCGCGCCTGGTGGCCCTCGATCGCGAAACCGGGAACGTGCAGTGGATCAAGCGAGTGGCCGACTATGCAGCGGGACACGCGATCTCGGCGGCACCCATCGTCATCGATGGCAAGTTGATCACCGGGGTGGCCGGGGGCGAGTTCGGCGTAGTGGGCACCATCTATGCCTTCGACGCCGAGACCGGCGACGAGCTGTGGACCCGGCCGGTGATCGAGGGTCACATGGGCTACGTGTACGAGAACGGCGAGCCGGTAGAGAACGGTATCACCGGCGGCGAGGCGGGACTGACCTGGCCGGGCGACATGTGGCAGCAGGGCGGTGGTGCGCCCTGGCTGGGTGGCTTCTACGATGCTGATACCCATAGCCTGCTGATCGGCACCGGTAACCCCGGACCCTGGAATTCCCATCTGCGTCCGGGTGACAACCTCTACACCTCATCGCGGCTGGCCATCGATCCAGACGATGGCACCATCAAGTGGCATTTCCAGGCAACGCCCAATGACGGCTGGGACTACGACGGCGTCAACGAGGTGATCTCCTTCGACTACGAAGAGAATGGCAGCCTGGTCAAGGCCGCGGCCACCGCGGATCGCAACGGTTTCTTCTATGTGCTCAATCGCGAGAGCGGCGAGTTCATCCGTGGCTTCCCGTTTGCCGACAAGATCACCTGGGCGGAGGGCCTGGACGAGAGCGGCCGGCCCATCTACAACCCCGCAGGGCGCCCGGGCAACCCGGCCGACAGCGAAGGCGAACGGGGAGAAACGGTGGAGGCGTATCCGGCCTTCCTCGGCGCCAAGAACTGGAATCCCATGGCCTACAGCCAGGATACCGGGCTTTTCTACATCCCCTCCAACGAGTGGATGATGGACATCTGGAACGAACCGGTCTCCTACCGCAAGGGGGCGGCCTACCTCGGGGCAGGGTTCACCATCCGACCCACCAACGACGACTACATCGGCGTGCTGCGTGCCGTCGACCCGCGCACCGGCGAGGAGGTGTGGCGACACGAGAATCGCGCACCGCTGTGGGGCGGCGTGATGACCACCGCCGGCAACCTGGTCTTCACCGGTACGCCCGAGGGTTACCTGAAGGCATTCGATGCCGCTACCGGCGAGGAGCTGTGGAAATTCAATACCGGCTCGGGCGTGGTCGGCACGCCGATCACCTGGGAGATGGAGGGCGAGCAGTACGTCTCGGTGGTTTCCGGCTGGGGCGGCGCGGTGCCCCTGTGGGGCGGCGAGGTGGCCGAGGTGATCAAGAACTTCAACCAGGGCGGCATGCTGTGGACCTTCAAGCTGCCGGGTGAGTACGCGGCGCAATAGCTCGCTGGGCCTGCCGGGCCTGCACGGGCCCGGCAGACTACGACCAAAGACCCTCCCCAATGCCCCCCAAGGGAGGATGAGGTACTCACCCCAAGGTTATCTACACTGCGAACTGAGGCCGGCCAACACCACTTGGCAATCACTGGCGCGCCGGACGAGGGAAGCAAGGAACCCATGTCGCACACAGCATATTGGTGGTCCGTGAAAGCTGCAGTCATCGCTGCCTTCCGCCGCCACTGAGCAACAACAACGCAACCCAGGAGCATGCATCATGATCTACGCCAATCCCGGTCAGTCCGGTTCCGTCATTACCTTCGAACAGCGCTACGGCAACTATATCGGCGGCGAGTTCGTGCCCCCGGTCAACGGCCAGTACTTCGACAACGTCAGCCCGGTCAACGGTGAGGTGTTCTGCCAGATTCCGCGCTCCACCGCCGAGGACATCGAGAAAGCGCTGGACGCTGCCCACGCCGCCGCACCAGCCTGGGGCAGGACCTCCGCCACCGAGCGCAGCAACATCCTGCTCAAGATCGCCGATCGTATCGAGCAGAACCTGGAAATGCTGGCCGTTGCCGAAACCTGGGACAACGGCAAGGCGGTGCGCGAAACCATCAACGCCGACATTCCGCTGGCCGTCGACCATTTCCGCTACTTCGCTGGCTGCATCCGCGCCCAGGAGGGCACCGCGGCCGATATCGACGCCAATACCGTCTCCTATCACTTCCACGAGCCGCTGGGCGTGGTGGGGCAGATCATCCCGTGGAACTTCCCGCTGCTGATGGCGGTATGGAAGCTGGCCCCGGCGCTGGCCGCCGGCAATTGCGTGGTACTCAAGCCCGCTGAGCAGACTCCGGCCTCGGTTCTCGAGCTGATGAAACTGATCGGCGACCTGCTGCCCCCGGGCGTGGTCAACGTGGTCAACGGCTATGGCGCCGAGGCGGGCCAGGCGCTGGCGACCAGCAAGCGCATCGCCAAGATCGCCTTCACCGGCTCCACTCCGGTGGGGGCGCACATCCTCAAGTGCGCCGCCGAGAATATCATTCCCTCCACCGTGGAACTGGGCGGCAAGTCGCCGAACATCTACTTCGCCGACATCATGGATGCCGAACCGGCTTTCATCGAGAAAGCCGCTGAAGGCCTGGTACTGGCCTTCTTCAACCAGGGCGAGGTGTGCACCTGTCCGTCGCGGGCACTGATCCAGGAGAGCATCTACGATTCCTTCATGGCCAAGGTCATGGAAAAGGTGGGGCAGATCAAACGCGGTAACCCGCTGGATACCGACGTTCAGGTCGGAGCCCAGGCTTCCCAGGAGCAGTTCGACAAGATCATGTCCTACATGGACATCGCTCGCGAGGAGGGCGCCGAATTCCTTACCGGCGGCAACAAGGAGAGCTTCGACCCGGCTTACGACAAGGGCTACTACATCCAGCCGACGCTGCTCAAGGGCAACAACAAGATGCGCGTGTTCCAGGAGGAGATCTTCGGCCCGGTGGTGGCGGTGACCACCTTCAAGGACGAGGAAGAGGCGCTGGCCATCGCCAACGACACCGAGTTCGGCCTCGGGGCCGGCGTGTGGAGCCGCGACATCAACGTCGCCTTCCGTATGGGCCGCGGCATCCAGGCCGGCCGCGTGTGGACCAACTGCTATCATCAGTATCCGGCGCATGCCGCCTTTGGTGGCTACAAGAAGTCCGGCGTCGGTCGTGAAACCCACAAGGTGGCACTCGAGCACTACCAGCAGACCAAGAACCTGCTGGTCAGCTACGACATCAATCCGCTCGGTTTCTTCTGAGCCACCATGCAGTGAACCACGCCGTCCGGCCCTGTCGGGCGGCGTGCTGCCTTTTTCTAGAGAGTGGCCAACCACTCCAGGCCCTGGCGATTCCGTTGGTTCCGTCGTTCGGCAACTGCCGTCCGACACGACAGGCTAGATAAGGAGAGCAAGGCAATGGACAAGACGATGAAAGCCGCCGTGGTACGCAAGTTTGGCGAGCCGCTGGCCATCGAGGAGGTGGAGGTGCCACGCCCCGGTCCCGGTGAGGTGCTGGTCAAGATCGCCGCCTCGGGGGTATGCCATACCGACCTCCATGCCGCCCACGGCGACTGGCCGGTCAAGCCGAGCCCACCTTTCATTCCCGGTCACGAGGGCGTGGGCCATGTGGCCGCCGTCGGTGCCGGCGTCAAGCATGTCAAGGAGGGCGATCGCATCGGCGTCCCCTGGCTGCACTCCGCCTGTGGCCACTGCGAGCACTGCCTGGGCGGCTGGGAGACCCTGTGCGAGTCGCAGAAGAACACGGGTTATTCGGTCAATGGCGGCTTTGCCGACTATACCCTGGCGGTGGCCGATTATGCCGGCCACCTGCCGGACAACGTCGGCTTCGTCGAGATCGCACCGGTACTGTGCGCCGGCGTCACCGTCTACAAGGGACTCAAGGTGACCGACACCCGCCCCGGCCAGTGGGTAGTGATCTCCGGCGTCGGCGGGCTGGGCCACATGGCGGTGCAGTACGCCAAGGCCATGGGTCTCAACGTGGCCGCCGTGGATATCGACGACGCCAAGCTGGCGCTGGCCGAGCGCCTGGGTGCCAGCGTTACCGTCAACGCGGCCAAGACCGACCCGGTGGCCTATCTCAAGAAGGCCATCGGTGGCGCCCATGGGGTGCTGGTCACGGCGGTGTCGCCCAAGGCCTTCGAGCAGGCCCAGGGCATGGTGCGCCGGGGCGGCACCATTTCACTCAACGGCCTGCCGCCCGGTGACTTTCCGCTGCCTATCTTCGAGACCGTACTCAACGGCATCACCGTGCGTGGTTCCATCGTCGGCACCCGCCAGGATCTGCAGGAGTCGCTGGACTTCGCCGGTGAGGGCAAGGTCAAGGCCACGGTGAGCACCGATCGTCTCGAGAACATCAACGATGTCTTCCAGCGCATGCTCGACGGCAAGATCGAGGGCCGTGTGGTGCTGGACATGGCAAGCTGAAGGTTGCTCTCTCGTCGCCAGCAATGGCGACTTCAAGCGCGGCTCGTGCCGCGCTTTTTTTATCGCCACGACCCTTAAATTTTAACGCCACTACAAGAGCAGGGAGCTTTGCTTCATCATTCGCCCTTCGCATCGGGGGAATGGGACATGGAGCTGGAGGACGACGACCTTCACCAACAGCGATGGCTGCGAGTTGCGTCCTTGCTGAAAGGGAGCGGCGCGCGCCGGGTGCTCGATCTCGGCTGTGGTTCCGGGGGGCTGCTGCAGTACCTGCTGCGCGAGCCTCAGTTCGAGCAAGTGGCGGGGCTGGAACTGTCGGGGGAGTTGCTGGCGCAGGCCAAGATGCGCCTGGAGCGGCTGCCGGCTGCATGCCGCGAGCGCCTCACCCTCGTCTGTGGCTCCTACGCCGAACCGCATACGTCGTTTGT
The DNA here is from genome assembly GCF_046723295.1 of Halomonas sp. A29. NCBI lineage: Bacteria > Pseudomonadati > Pseudomonadota > Gammaproteobacteria > Oceanospirillales > Halomonadaceae > Halomonas > Halomonas sp. A29. The sequence goes on along the minus strand of NZ_JAXQPR010000004.1, from coordinate 396,647 downwards.
CGGCTTCGATGCCGCCGCCATGCTCGAGACCATCGAACACGTTTTACCGGGCAACCTGTCGCAGGTGGAGCGAGCCGTCTTTGGCACGCTGCGCCCCGGCCTGCTCGTGCTGACAACCCCCAATCACGACTACAACCCTCTGTTCGGACTGGCGCCTGGTGAGTTTCGCGACCCTGACCACCGCTTCGAGTGGACGCGGGATCGCTTTCGCGACTGGGCGCGGGGTGTCGCCTATCGTAACGGCTACCGGGCCGCGATCTCGGGCATTGGCGAATGGCACCCCGAGCTCGGCCAGCCCACGCATCTGGTACTGTTCGAACGCAAGGATTGAGTTATCGAGGAGAGCGTTCCATGTGGCATCAACGGGAACTGCACCTGGCCCCGCGCTCGCGGGGCTTTCATCTGATCACCGACGAAGTGGCCTCGGCGCTGACGGAGTTGCGTGAGGTGAGGGTGGGGCTGCTGCACCTGCAGCTGCTGCATACCTCGGCCTCGCTGACGCTCAACGAGAACGCCGACCCGGATGTGCGACATGATCTCGACGCCTTCCTGCGCGAGCGCATCCCTGGCGACCTGTCCTATTTCCGCCATACCCTGGAAGGGCCCGATGACATGCCGGCCCACGTCTGCGCCAGCCTGCTCGGCACCCAGCTCACCCTGGCGGTGCGTGGCGGTCGCCTGGCGCTCGGTACTTGGCAGGGGCTCTGGCTCGGCGAGCATCGCGACCACGGCGGTGCGCGACGGCTGATTGCCACGCTACAAGGGGAGTGAGAAACCGGCAGTTGAGCGCCGCTTCAGTCGGCCGGCACGGCCAGCCAGCGCTCTGCCAACCGCTTGGCCTGGCGCGGGTCGCGCACGGCTGCCAACTGGCCGGCCTGGCGCTTGACGCCGGCGCGCTTGAGCTTCACCACCATGCGCGCCGGCATGCCGATGAAGATCAGCCCAACCTGGCGCGCGCGCAGCTCCTCGACCAGCGACTGCAGGGCGACGATGGCCGTAGCGTCCAGGCTTGGCACGTCGCGCATGTCGAGCATCACCACGCGCACCTCGGGGTCGACCACCCGCAGCGATGAGACGGCTTTCTCTGCGGCGCCGAAGAACAGCGGTCCATTGACGTCGTAGAGCGCCACCTGGCGAGGCAGGTCTTGGCTCTCTTCGTCACTGCCGGGTTCGAGGCGGCGGGCGTGGGTCAGGTCGGCCATACGGCGGATGAACAATGCCGCCGCCAGGCCGATGCCCACCGCTACTGCCAGCACCATGTCGAACACCACCGTAAGCAGGAAGCAGATCACCAGGATTGCCACGTCGCTGCCCGGCGCGCTCTTCAGGATATGGACGAAGTGGCGCGCCTCGCTCATGTTCCAGGCGATGACGAACAGCAGGGCGGCAAGCGCGGCCATCGGTACCAGGGCGAGCACGCCGGCCAGTGCCACCACCGCCAACAACACCACCAGCGCATGGACTACCGCGGCCACCGGCGAGAAGGCGCCGCTGCGAATGTTGGTGGCCGTACGCGCAAGCGCCGCGGTGGCGGTAATGCCGCCGAAGAACGGTGCGGCGATATTGCCCAGCCCTTGGCCGATCAGCTCGGCGTTGGGGTCGTGGCGGGTGCGGGTCAGCCCGTCGGCCACCACCGCGCAGAGCAGCGACTCGATGGCTGCCAGCATGGCGATGGCCAGCGCCGGGCCGAGCAACTCGCGGATCAGGGCGAAATCCACCGTGAGCGGAGCCCCGTCGGCCCCGGGCAACCGCCAGGGCAGCAGCAGATTGGGGGCGAAGGGCGGAATACCGCTGCCCGTCTGGCCTTGGTACTCCCAACTGAAGCGCGAGGCGATGGTCTCGATCTCGACGCCCAGAGGGGACACGGCCAGTGCCGCCAGCGTGCCCACCGCCAGGCCGACCAGCGGCGCCGGCACCGGCAGCTTCACGCGCGGCCACAGGATCAGCGTGGCCAGCGTGAGCAGCCCGATACCGAGCTCGGCCGGCGCCAGCGAGGGGGCGGAGCGGACAATGGCTGCCAAGTTGTGCAGCGTGCTGTCGCCGAGCGCGACGCCTTGGAGCCCGAGGAAGTCGGGTAGCTGCAGCAGGGCGATCACCACGGCGATGCCGGCGGTGAAGCCGAGCACCACCGGGTAGGGCACGAACTGGATCAGGTTTCCCAGCCGCGCCAGCCCCAGCGCCACCAGGATCAGTCCCGCCATCAGCGTGGCGATCAATAGCCCGCCAAGGCCATGGCTGGCGACGATGGGAAACAGGATCACCACGAAGGCGGCGGTGGGGCCGGAGATGTTGAAGCGCGAGCCGCCGGTCAGCGCGATGATGGCTCCCGCCACGATGGCGGTATACAAGCCGTGCTGGGGCGGTACTCCGGTGGCGATGGCCAGCGCCATCGAGAGCGGCACTGCGACGATGCCTATGGTCAGGCCGGCGAGCAGGTCGCGCTTGAGTTCGGCCAGGCCATAGCCCTGACGCCAGGCTGCAAGCAGGGCACTGCCGGGCAGGGGCGGCCGATAGCGGGGAGCGTGACGTGGACGGGACATGGCGATACCGAAAGAGGCGCAAGGTAACGGTAACGTTACTCCTGCATATTGCGCTGCCACAAGCCGGCCAACGTCTATGACGCAAACAAAACGGCGGCACCCGAAGGGTGCCGCCGCGAGCGGAGCAAGAGAGCGGATCAGGCTGGGCTGGCATCCGCCGGCGGTTCGCCCACCGCACCCGGCATGGCCTGCACGTTGCCGCCCTGGCCGGCCAGGGCCAGGAAGTGCAGGTGGCGCTCGTATTCCGAGAGCACGTCGGCGATCACCTGGCCGCGGGTGAAGCCGTTGAGGTCCTTCTCCTGGCCGCCTTCGGCCAGATAGACGTCGAGGCGTACGTAATAGTCGTCGTCCGCCGGCAGGAAGCTTGGCGTGCGCATGCGGTGCGGGCACACCTGATAGACGAAGCTAGCCGCATTCTCAAGATCCACCTGCAGGGTCAGGCAGGGCAGCGACTCACCCTCGAGCAGCTCCTCGGTCACGTTGGCCTCCTGGCCCCGGCTCTCCAGCTCCTGGGCGAACTGTGTCAGCGCCGGACGGATGGCATGCTCGATGGTGGCGGCAGCACCCGCACGGTTGGAGATGTCCAGGGCACGGTCGAGGCGCTCGCGCCAGTCGCCACCCGGTGCGGTGCCGGCAATGCGGCGGCGCGCCTCGGCCTTGCTGCCCTCCAGCTTGAGCGCCTTGTACATGCCGTACATGATGGCGAATATCACCAGCGAGAAGGGCAGGGCGGTGATTACTACGGCGCTCTGCAGTGCCGCCAGGCCTCCCGCCATCAGCAGTGCCACGGTTACCAGGCCGATCATTGCCGACCAGAAGATGCGCAGCTTGATCGGCGCGTCATGGTTAACGTCCGACAGGATAGAGGTGAAGTTCGCCAGTACCAGCGCACCGGAGTCCGCCGAGGTAATGAAGAACACGATGCCCAGCACGGTGACTACGGCCGCGGTGACGCCGACCCAGGGATAGTATTCGAGCAGCGTGTACATGGTGGTCTGCGGAGTGTTCAGGGCTTGCTCGCCGAGTTCGACGATTCCCTGATTGGCCACCAGTTCGATACCGCTGTTACCGAAGACCGACATCCATACCATCATGAACGCCAGCGGAATGCCCAGCGCCCCGGCGACGAACTGGCGGATGGTGCGCCCGCGCGAGATACGCGCCAGGAACAGGCCGACGAAGGGCGTCCAGGCGATCCACCAGCCCCAGAAGAAGATCGTCCACCACATCTTCCATTCGTTGGCCTCGTCACCGGCGAAGGCGTAGGTGTTGAAGCTCATGGCCACGAAGCTGGAAAGATAATCGCCGGCGTTGTTCACCGCCATGTCGAGCAGTTGCAGGGTGTGGCCCTGAAACAGCACGAACAGCAGCAGCGCGAGCGCCAGCAGCATGTTGAACTCCGACAGCCGGCGGATGCCCTTCTCCACGCCGCTGACCACCGAGATGGTGGCGAGCACCACCACCAGTGCGATCAGGATGACCTGCACCGAGAGGCTCTCGGGCACGTCGAACATGTAGGCCAGCCCGTAGTTGAGCTGCATGACGCCGATGCCGAGGCTGGTGGCGATGCCGAAGACGGTGGAGATCACCGCTGTGATGTCCACCGCATTGCCGATGGGGCCATGGATGCGCTTGCCGAGCAGTGGGTAGAGCGCGCTGCGAATGGCCAGCGGCAGGCGATGGCGATAGCTGAAGTAGGCCAGTGCCATGCCCATCAGCACGTAGAGTCCCCAGCCGGAGAGCCCCCAGTGCATGAAGGTCTGCACCACGGCGGCGCGCATCGCCGCCTGGCTCTCTGGCTCTAGGTCCGGCGGTGCCAGGTAGTGGGCCACCGGCTCGGCGACGCTGAAGAACAACAGGTCGATGCCGATGCCGGCGGCGAACAGCATCGCCGCCCACGACAGCGTCGAGAATTCCGGTCGGGAATGGTCGGGGCCGAGGCGAATGCGACCGAACCGCGACATGCCGATGGCGACCACGAAGACGAGATAGGCCACGACCGCCAGCATGTAGTACCAGCCGAAGGTTGCGCTGACCCAGGCCAGGCCGGCGTCGAAGAAGGCGCCAGCCTGTTCGGTGAAGGTCATGGTGAGGACGAGGAAGACCAGGATGCCAGCCACCGAGCCGTGGAAGACTACGGGGTTGAGCCGGTCGCGCCGTCCGTTGGGTAGGTTCTGCGCCATGCAGGCAAACTCCTTTACGAAGTGAATGCACCTTCCCGCCGATTCCCTGCCGAGGCGCGCTTAGGATTGTTCCTCACAATCGAAAGCACACCTGAGTACTGCCCAATGTTTCAGACCTGACGGACCATCGAAGGCCACGCAGCCGTGGAGGCCATCATGTGCCGTAGGGGTAGGAGGTCAGGGCTGACGACTTCATGGCGGGAAGTCGCTCTTATTTTTGAATGAACGTTCAAATAAAATACGCGGTTTGCCTGGGGCCTTCAACCCTGCGTTAACAGATTCGGCAGGAACGTTAACTGAACATAGGAAACATCGCTTGCGCCTGCGCTTACCCCAGCTATACCTGATGTAACCGATTGCGCCTGAGGGAAGCGTGCCTAGTGTCAGCATCGGCAGGGAGGCTCTCGGGATGTCTGTGCGAGCGGACAACGATGGCTCGCGCAGCCAGAAGTACAACGATAATAAGTTCTCTGGAGTATCTGATGGCTCAAGACAAGAATACGCCCACGGTCCAGACCGACGGGCAAATCGCCAGCGAGATCAAGTCCACCAGCAACCCATCCACCGATACCTCGCGTCGCCGTTTTCTCACCGGTTCGGCTGTCGCCGTGGGGGCGGGTGCCGCAGCTGCAGTGGGTTTCCCCAGTATCGCCGTGGCCCAGACCACTACGCTGCGCTTCCAGAGTACCTGGCCCAACCAGGACATCTTCCACGAGTTTGCCGCTGACTACGTGCGCATCGTCAACGAGATGTCGGGTGGCCGCCTGCGGCTCAACCTGCTACCGGCCGGTGCCGTAGTCGGGGCGTTGCAGTTGCAGGATGCGGTCATTTCCGGGGCGCTCGATGGTGGCCATGGCGTGACCGCCTATTGGTACGGCAAGCACAAGGCCTTCTCGCTGTTCGGCACGCCGCCACCCTTCGGCTGGGATGCGCACCAGTTCCTCGCCTGGTTCTGGAATGGCGGCGGTATGGAGCTCTACAACGAGCTGCTGACCAACCTCGAGCTGCCGCTGGTGGGCTACCAGACCGGCCCCATGCCGACCCAGGCACTGGGTTGGTTCAAGGAGCCTATCAGCAGTGCCGATGACCTGCGTGGGCTCAAGTACCGCACCGTGGGCCTGGCTGCCGACGTGATGCGCGAGTTCGGTGCGGCGGTGACCATCATGGGCGGTGGTGACATCGTGCCGGCCATGGACCGCGGCCTGCTCGATGGTGCCGAGTTCAACAACCCCTCTTCTGATCGCCTGCTCGGTTTTCCCGACGTCAGCAAGACCTGGATGCTGCGCAGCTATCACCAGGACTGCGAGGCCTTCGAGATCATCTTCAACAAGACCAAGCATGACAGCCTGCCCGAGGAGTTCCAGGCGATCCTGCAATACGCCGCCAAGGCGGCTTCCTCAGAGATGTACTGGAAGGCCATGGAGCGTTACCCGCGGGATCTCATCGCCATGCGCGAGCAGCAGGGGGTACAGACCTACATCACGCCCGATTCGGTGCTGCAGGCGCAGCTCGAGGCGTGGGACAGGGTGATCGAGAACGAGTCGCAGGATGCGTTCTTCAAGAAGGTGGTCGATCACCAGCGCGAATACTGCGACCGGGTGGTGGGCTACCACCTCGAACACACCACACCCAAGCAGCCTGCCTATGAACACTTCTACGGCAAGTCACCCACCGATACCTCCACCATCCTGTGAGCCGCCGGGCCCGCTGGGCCCGGCCAATCATGTTGCCCCGGTGCAGGACGTTGCCGGGTTTCGTGTCCGTCTCTGCGTCGCCCCGGTGGGTGGCGCAGAGAGGTGAGAGGTGACCATGCGTTTCGTGTTCTTCATCGACCATCTCAGCACTTGGGTGGGCAAGGCCTTCGCCTGGGCGATCCTGATCCTGACCTTCGTGGTGAGCTATGAGGTCTTCATGCGCTATGCCCTGAGGTCGCCGACCACCTGGGCCTATGACACCAGCTACATGCTCTACGGCACGCTGTTCATGATGAGCGGGGCCTATGCGCTGGCTCACAACGCCCACGTACGTGCCGACGTGGTGTCGCGCTACTTCCCCATCCGCGTGCAGGCGGGATTCGAGCTGGCGCTCTATCTGCTGTTCTTCTACCCCGGCATTCTCGCCCTGGTGTGGAGCGGCTGGGACTTCTTTGCCGTCTCCTTCCGGCAGAACGAGCACAGCTCCTTCACTCCGGGCGGACCGCCGATCTGGCCCTACAAGTTCGTGATACCCGCTTGCGGCGCCCTCCTGGCGCTCCAGGGACTGGCCGAGGTGGCCCGCTGCATTCTGTGTCTCAAGCATGGCAAGTGGCCGCGACGGCTGGAGGACGTCGAAGAGATAGAGATTCCCATCAACAAAGAGGCCGAGATCAAGGCCGCCCAGCAAGCGTCAGGAGACAAGCAGCCATGAGCGAGCCGGAAATCGGAATCCTGATGCTGGGCATGCTGGTCATCCTGATCATGCTCGGCTTCCCCATTGCCTTCACGCTGATCGCCATGGGCATCGGCTTCGGCTACTTTGCCATCGGCGACATCATCTTCCCGCTGCTGGTACAGCGTGCCTATGGCGTCATGTCCAACGACGTGCTGATCGCCGTGCCGCTGTTTTTGTTCATGGGCTACATGGTCGAACGGGCCAACATTCTCGACCGTCTGTTCGGCAGTCTGCAGCTCGCCGCACGGGGCATGCCGGCTTCGCTGGCCGTGGCGAGCCTGATCACCTGCGCGTTGTTCGCCACCGCCACCGGTATCGTCGGGGCCGTGGTGACGCTGATGGGGCTGCTGGCACTGCCGGCGATGCTCAACGCCGGCTACGACAAGCGTATGTCGAGCGGCGTGATCTGCGCCGGGGGCTGTCTTGGCATCCTGATCCCGCCAAGCATCATGCTGATTCTCTACGGGGCGATGGCGGGGGTTTCGGTGGTGCGCCTATATGCTGCTGCGCTGATACCAGGGCTACTATTGGCCGGGCTCTATATCCTCTATGTGATGGGGCGGGCGATGATCAATCCGAAGGTCGCGCCCAAACTGTCGGCAGAGAAGCTCAATGTGCCCCTCGGTCAGGTCTACTGGGGACTGCTGACTTCGTTCGTGCCGCTGTTCGTGCTGATCATGGCGGTACTGGGGGCGATCCTGTTCGGGCTGGCCACGCCCCACGAAGCGGCCGGTATCGGGGCGCTGGGCGCCATGCTGCTGGCGGCGGCTTACCGCCAGATGACCTTTGCGCGGCTCAAGGAGGCGGTGTTCCTCACCGCACGCACCAGCGCCATGGTGTGCTGGCTGTTCGTCGGGTCGTGGATCTTCTCGTCGGTGTTCTCGTTGCTCGACGGCCACTCGCTGATCGAGCACTGGATCAGCGGACTGTCGCTGACTCCGCTGCAGTTCCTGCTGCTGGCCCAGTTGATGATCTTCATCCTCGGCTGGCCGCTGGAGTGGACCGAGATCATCATCATCTTCGTGCCGATCTTCTTGCCCTTGCTGCACATGTTCGGCATCGACCCGCTGTTCTTCGGCGTGCTGGTGGCGCTCAACATCCAGACCTCGTTCCTCACGCCGCCCATGGCGATGTCGGCCTTCTACCTGAAGGGAATCTCGCCCAAGGGTATCGAGCTCAACGACATCTTCATCGGCATTGCACCGTTCCTGCTGATGGTGTTCGTGGCCATGTTCATCCTCTACATGGTGCCGGGCATCGTGTTCTGGCTGCCAGGCGTCCTCTATAACTGAGTCTTGCTGGCGGTGGTAAACGCAGCGGGCCCGGCATAGTGCCGGGCCC